>CAMWTO010000061.1 GCA_947177205.1 uncultured Ruminococcus sp.
ATTCTGTTTCTGCATCGGCTGCATCGGAAACTGCGCCGGTTCTCAACATGAGAAACACAGTTGTTACAAACGAAGATCTCGAAGAAACACGCAACGTCGGCGTAGATCTGGTTCTGACAAACAATGTGAACGGCTTCCGGGGCGCATCTTTCGGCATCCAGTATGATGACAGATTAGATTATACAAATTTTGTTCCATGTTCTAAGACCGGCAATACATTTGAGGTGTTCCCGAATGAAGAAGAAAGCCTGATCTGGTTCGTCAGTGCAGATGGTGCACCGGCTGATGCAACAGGCACAGAAGATACATTCCTGACGATTTATTTTGACATTCCGGAAGAAACAGAAAACGATATTTTTGAATTAAATTTCATCTTTACGAATCTGGACGGCTCTCAGGCTTACTGGTATGCAGATTCTGAAGCAGATCTGATGGACGAAATCGCTGAAACTTCCCTGAACGGAAAAATCACTTACTCCGATCCGGCAATTGCGCCTGCTGACGAAACCGGTTTCGGCAATGTCGTTTCCAGAGGTGCTCGTCAGATGCAGGCACTTGCAAATCCAAAAATTCGGACTTGTGACGTAATCGTTTCTGACAGATACTACAGAGTGACTAACATCGAACTCGGTGCCGTAACAAGAGAAGCAGTTTCTCTCCAGGGCGATGTCAATGCTGACGGCGAAGTAGACATCCGTGATGTGATTCTCTGCAATAGAATCTACATCGGCACAGAGAATGCAACCGCAGAACAGATTCAGGCAGGCGACGTGGACGGCAGCGGCAGAATTGATCTGTCTGACTCCATGACAATCCTCCGCAAGCTCGTAGGCATGGACTAATCTGGAATTTTAAAAAAAATTCTCCAAAATTCTGAAAACTTCTTAAATTTGATATACACCCCCTGAAAATCCCCCTGGATCTGGAACAGAATCCGGGGGAATTTTTTTGATGTTTGCGAAATAAATTAAATAAAATCAATAAAATTTACATTCTGTAATTTTCAAATAAATATTACGATTTAAAAACTCCAAAAAATCAAAAAAATTGATAAAAACCGGGTAAAAAATTTATATGTTGAAAAAAATTCACAAAAAATACATTGAATTATTGGAAATTATATGGTATAATATCCCTAAAAGTAAGAGTTAATCGTTTGAAAATAAAAAAATATGATATTACTAACAGTATATTATTGTATATTATTAACATGTTATAATATCATTTCATAAAGGGGGGCTATTTTTATGAATAAGAATAATACGAAACGAAAGAGAACCAACAGAAAAAACAGCATTTGCACATTAGCAGGCTGCTTGACGATTCTCATTGCACTGGCAAGCATTCCGTTCTGTTCCGTATCCGCTGAGACAGTGCCGACATTAAATCTTAAAAATGTAACTGTGCAGGAAGAAGATCTTATGAATAGCCGTACGATAGGAATGGAGCTTGCATTCTGTGAAAATACAGAAGGTTTCCGGGCTGTGTCATTTGGTATTCAGTATGATGAAAATCTGACTTATACCAGTATGAAAGCTATGACAAAAACTGGTGAGGCTTTCCAGGTTGTCTGCAATCCGGAACAGCATATGCTTTGGTTCAATGCCTCCGGCGGTGATGCGAAATCCGTCGCAAGTACGCTCCAGGATGAAACAATTGCCATTTTATATTTTGATCTGGCAGAAAAAACAGAAGACGGCACAAAAATCAACGGCGGCAATTTTCCAGTGCAATTTCTCTGGGAAGGTCTTGACAATTCGCAGGCATTCTGGTATACGGACACACAGACAAACACAATTGATGCCATACGTGAAAATTCCCTGGATGGCAGGATCAGCTTCTTCAATCCGGACAGTGAAATTATGAGCGAGTCCGAAATCCGGCTCAGTGCAGGTTATCAGCATTCATTGGAAATTCTCAATGCAAGCGGCGATGTTCTTTGGTTCTCCAGTGATGATTCTGTGGCGGTTGTGGATGAGAACGGTCTTGTCACGGCAGTTGCGCCCGGAGAATGCCAGATACAGGCGTTCGTCAATGAACATATTATGTCCTGTGATGTGATTGTCACATCAGAAGTCTATCACCTGGTTTCGGACAATGGTGCAGTGAATATCACGGATCAGACGACAACACATGTGATGGAATACCCGGATGCACTGAGCAAAGTGACCTGGATTTCTGTCAAGCCAGGTATCGTATCCATTGATCCTGACGGAACAATGCATGCTATCAGCAACGGCGTTGCTAATATTCTCGGAACGTACAACGGCAAGACACTCATGCGGATTGTAAACGTAGATTTGGGCAATTCTGAACCCATCACAGAATTTACGACAGAATCTACCACAGAATCCGACGGAAGAGAATTTCTTGGACAACCACAATCCGGCGATGTAAACGGCGATGGTGAAACAGATATTTCCGATGTCGTTCTTTGCAACAGAATTTACGTTGGTGTGGAAAACGTTGCAAAAAAACAGATTCAGGCAGGCGACATGGACAATAATGGTAAAATTGATCTTTCTGACTCTATGACCATTCTGAGAATGCTGGTAGGTCTGATCTAAACAATTCAAGCGATTGATGCAATAATTTTTTTGAAATTATAAAATAAAAAGCAAGATTCCCCGGTTTCTGAAAAAAATCCGGGGAATTATTTTTAATGATATTAATTAAAATTATTTATTTAATATTGTTGATATCCCACCGGAACGAACATAATTTTGCCGCCTTGGTAGTATCAAACATGGTATTATTCATGATTTTTGTGAGATCCAGAAATCTGTAATTTGTCTTCATTTCCTTGCTGCCGATCATGTTCTGAATCGTTTTCAAACTCGTGTTCGGCGCATTTTTCTGCAAAACAATCCCCAATCTGTGATATTTTTTCATGTATTCAATAATTTCAGATGCCATAATGGGATATTTGTCCGCTACGTTGTACACTCCGGTAAGATTGTTATTCTCAAATGCCGTCTGAACAAAATTCAACAGAAAATCCACTAAATTATACAAACAGCACATGTGAAAGCTATATTCGCCGCTTTGATAAATAAATTTTGTCTTGTCTTTGGGATCTGTAATTTTCGCTTCCAGATTAGCACAGAAGTCTTTTGTATAGATCGGCGGAATCCGGAGAATGGCAACGGTCATGTCCGGTCTCCGCCCGATCACGGAAGAAAGTTTCTGCTCAGATGCTGCCTTCAGCTTCGCATAGTTCGTAAAAGGCTTTGTAAAATCATCTTCGTGCAGAGGTTCTCTGAATTTGGGAATCTGATAGACCTGTGTCGTGCTGACCAGAATAAACTGTTTCACTTCCGTTGCAATCGCCAGATGATAAATAAATTCATTGCACTTGTCATTTTCTTTGATAGCAGACTCCGTGATAATCGAATCTAAGTCATTATCCGCCGTACATGCCAGATGAATGACTGTGTCAAAATGATACCGTTCCATAATGTCTGCATAAGCTATTTTTTCCACGGGAGATGCCTGACAGAACGTGAATTTTGCCTTATTCAGATTATAATTACTCTGTTTTTTGTCTACTGCAACAACTTCATAGCCTTTTTTTAGGAAACTGGAACAGATATGATCACCCATCAAGCCGCAGCCTCCTGTTACTAAAACCTTACTCATAGAAAATTCACTCCAATTGCTGATTTAAATTTTGAATTTTGGATTTATTAATTTTTAATTTTCATTAATTTTTTAAATCTTCAAAAAAATTTCTATTCCTGCACATGTTCCAGCGCCAGACTGAAAATACTTCCTACATGAGAATCTGCCAGGGAATAGAACACGGTCTTCCCTACTTTCCGACTTTTGACAAGTCTGCCCTGTTTGAGAATTCTTAACTGATGTGAAATTGCAGAATTTGTCATTTGCAAATGCAGTGCAATGTCGCTCACGCAATGTTCTCTGTCCAGCAATTGCGCCATAATCCGCACTCTTGTGGTATCTCCGAACAAAGAAAGCAACTGTGCAATTTTTTCAAAAATCTCCTGATCTGCCTGCATTTCTGGTTCTTTTTCTGGTTCTTTTTCCATTTCAAGGCTCAAATCCTTTCTGATCTGTAACTTCTGATGATATTACTGATTCTATTATAGCATATGATCTGGAATCTGTCAATTTTTTTTTGCTTTTTTCTGCACATTTCTCATTGTTTCCTCGTTATACCTGATAGGGAGTGAAAAAAATCTATGAAATTAGAAAAGCAATACACCAAAATTTTTCACTATTGTCTTTCTTATCTCCGGAATCAGCAGGACGCAGAAGACGTCACACAGGAAACATTTTTAAGATTCTTACAGCACCCGGAGTACCAAGGCAGTTATGAAATCCAGTATTTATATAAAATTGCAAAAAATCTCTGCACGGATCAGCTCCGGCGCAGTCAGCCGGAAGCGCTCCGGGAAGAAATGACACCATCCGGCGAACCAGATATTTTCACCAAAACAGCCCTGAAAATTGCGCTTACGGAATTATCCGACGAAGAGCGGGACATGATTCTGCTCCGGTATGTGAATCAGGAAAAAATAACTGTGATTGCGAAAATTTTTCATATATCACGCTTTACAGCCAGCAGGAGAATCCAAGCCGCCATGCAGAAATTACAAAACAAACTCAGTGAGGAGGAATTTTCATGAAAATCAGCAGACGGAAATTAAAAAAAGCACTCCGGAAACTTTACACAGAACAGCAACCAGAACAAATGCCGGCATTTCTCGGACAGCTCCGGGAACAGTATCAGAAAAAAGCAGAACATAAACAATTCTTTGCCAGGATTACAAAAATCAAAAAATTTTCCGTTCCGGCAATGGCTCTGCTGATTCTGGGAATCATGACAGGGTACAGCTATCTGAGCTATCGAAATGCGTATCAGCCCTATTATCAAACAGAAGAGACAGAACCTGAAACAATTCATTCCACTGAAAAAATTATTTCTGCTTCTGAATCCGATACATCAGAAAGCAAGACAACAGGACAACAAAAACCGATCCTGCATACAGAGACGCACACACAAGCAAATACAACCAACAACATAGAAACCGTACTCACAGAAACACAATCATTCAGTCATATTGTGGAAACTACGATCACAGAAATCACAGATCCAACAGAATTGAATGAAAAACCTGAATTTTCAGACACAGAACAAATCATAATTCCTGAAACAAAACCAGAATCTACTATCCAGACAGAAACAGAAACCATCCCCGAAACGCAAAAACCAGAGCTGACGCTCACAAGGGAAGAGATCTGTTCTTTGCTTGAAGAAGAACACCATTTTTCAGAACTTGCTTCTGAATATGATATTTATTTTGACAGTATCGGTGACAGCATCATGAGCGATTTGCTTTCCGCCAGAAGCCGAATTATTCCTGAAATTGTATTCTATTTTAGAAAGCCATTGGACCAAGATCCTGCTCTGGATTCTGTTAAAGTACCTGTTTCTATGATTCTGCCGGAGATGATTGACCACCCTGTTTCAGATTTGGAGAATTTCCTGGAAAATGTCTTTCTCATAGAAAGAGATTCCATTTCTTGGGCAGAAGATGATTCCATGCAATACACTTTTTACACATCCCGGAAATCAGATCTATTATCTGCGGATCTGAAAATTAAACTAGAGAAAGCAGGAAAAAATAATTTCTCAGATTACGATATGATCTACCATTTTGCATCTTTATTGCAATCAGAATATTTTTCGCTCTATCATCCGGAAATCGAAAATTATTATTTCTCTATGAATGACCAGGATTATCAGAAAATCGAAAATTTATTTTCCACAATCAAGCGGCATGTTCCACAGGATCATGAACACTATCAGGAATGGCTTGCCGCCGGGACGTATTCTGTGAAATCCAGTCACCTGACGCAGAATTCTTATGAAATTGCGGAAATTTACCTGGAATATCTCAGCTACTGCTATCTGATCGACACAATCAGCTACGAACTGAAACAACATCTCCCGGAAGAAACATTCTCTCTGGTTCAGGAATTCAATCAGAACTGGGCAACCCAGGAAAAATATTTCCTGGAACAGGTAATCCCCTATGAATGGGACGAATCTCGTCCGGAAGTGGTCTGCTTTGAAATGGAATCTGCAAAATGCCGGAGTCTGTTATTACTATTATATTTGCAGGATATAACTTGACAAGCCCTGATTTTTATGTTATAATTGCTCTATTATCTAAAAATATCTGAAAAAGGAGCGTTCATGATGAGTCAAAAAAACAAAAATAATAATTCTCTCACCAATCTCAGCAAATTTATCAGTCTGATTCTCCGGCACAGTCCGCAAACAATCGGATTAGAGTTAGACCCGGATGGCTGGGTTGATACACAAGCATTACTTGCAGGAATCCATAAAACAGGAAAATACCAGATCACAATGCCGATTCTGGAGGAAATCGTCAGAACAGATCAGAAACAGCGTTATGATTTCAACGAAGACCATTCCAGAATCCGTGCGAATTACGGGCATTCTATTCCGGTAAAAATCAATTATCCGGAAAAAGAACCGCCGGAATATCTCTACCATGGCACAGCAGAACGCTTTACAGATTCGATCCGGGAAAAAGGCATACTGCCTATGAATCGTCAGTATGTACATCTGTCAATTGATATAGAAACAGCATCCATTGTCGGCAAACGTCATGGAAAACTTTATATTTTCCGGATTCCTGCCAGAGAGATGTACTTGAAAGGCTACCGGTTCTATCAAGCCCCCAACGGAATCTGGTTGGCAGATTCCATTCCGCCCAATTTCTTGCAGGATATTTGAAAATAATGCGTACTCTGATAAAAACCTCTGAATATATCTTAAAATACCTGATCAAACAGCAATTTGATATTTATGACCCGGAAATCCATCAGGAACTTAGACTAGGCTATCAGTACCAGCGAAGATCGAATTTTACAACGGACAGAAAAGGCAATCCGATTCCAAATCCATATTTTCAGCCATTTGAAAAGTATCTGATTCCATTTCATCTGTGCTATCTTCTGTATCAGGAAAATACTGAGCCGGATCCTCCGGATTCTGATTTTGACATTGGCTTTCACTTGGCTGAAATCAATTTTGAGGAAAATTTGTTGCAAATCATGAAAAAATATGATTACCGACAATATTTTATAATGAATTACAAATTCAGAACGGAAAAACCGGAAACATACACACAGAATGATTTCAACGGGTTTGTTTTCACAAGACAAACTTTGAATCCCCTATTGAATCAAGATCTGGATTTAGATTGTGGTAATTTGCAAACAATTCTGAAAATGCTGTCCTTAGATGCTGTTTTGATCATGAAAGCACAGTATTTTGCCAATTATAATTACGTGATCTATTTTCAAGATAATTTCCCGATAGAATCTTTGCTTGCCGCAATCAAAAGCCGGAGCATGTGACTTAATGCACATGCTCCACTGTTTTTAATTCTAATTTATCCTGATTGGCAGTAATCATGACGGTATCACCGGTATGAATCTGTCCGTGAAGCCACATCCTGGAAAGCGGACTTTCAATTTCCTGCATCAGAAAACGCCGGATCGGTCTTGCGCCGTAACGTTCCGTTTCCGGACAATTCGCAATCATGGTAACTGCCTGTGGATCATATTCCAAAGAAATCCCAATCTGCCGGGAACGCTCTGAAAGCAACCGGATCTGCCGTTCTGTGATTTTTATTAAACTGTCCTGGTTTAATTTTTCAAATAAAAAGATTTCATCAATTCTGTTGAGAAATTCCAGTGGGAGAACTTCTCTTAGGGTCTGCATTGCCTGTGTTTTCCGGATTTCCTGTTCTGCCTGTGCGCCTTTTCTTTCCAGAAAACCGACTGCATTCTGATTCTGATGCATTCCGATATTGGATGTCATGAAAATCATGCAGTTGCGGAGACTGATTTTCCGCCCCGTGCTGTCCGTCATCATGCCGTCCTCCAGGATTTGCAATAAAATATGCAGAAGATCCGGATGCGCCTTTTCGATTTCGTCAAATAAAATCACACTGCACGGCTTTTTTCTCAGATGTTCACAGAATTTTGTTTCTTCGGAGAATCCCACATAGCCGGGCGGTGCGCCGATCAGCTTTGCAACAGAATGCTGTTCCATATATTCCGACATATCCACTGTGAATAATGCGTTTTCACTGCCATACAGTGTTTCCGCAAGCGCCCGGACAAGCGCAGTCTTGCCAATTCCGGTTGATCCTAAGAACAAAAAAGAACCGACAGGTCTTTTCAGATCCCGGAATCCGCTCCCGGCACGGCATACGGCGTCACATAACTGGGAAATCACTGCATCATGCCCGATAATTTTCTCCTGCAAAGCCGTCTGAAGATGCAACAAGCGTTCCTGTTGCGCAGATGTCATCTGTTCCAAGGGAATCCCCGTCCGGGAAGATGCGACACTTGCGACATCTTCCGGACGGACTTCCGTGCAGACTCTGTTCCGGAGCGATGCCCTGGCACATGCCTCATCCAGTAAATCAATTGCCTTATCCGGAAAGCTCTTGTCTGCGATATATTTCTGTGAAAAATCCACGCAGGACTGCAGTACGGCATCCGTCAGAAACACATGATGATAATTTTCATAATTTTCTTTCAGTCCCTGCAAAATATACAATGTTTCTTCCGGTGTTGGCTCCTGAATCCGGATACTCTGGAATCTCCGGGCAAGTGCGCCGTCTTTTTCAATGCTTTTTGTATATTCCGCCGGTGTGGTTGCGCCGATGATTCGCAGATCTCCCCTTGCAAGTCTGGGCTTGAGCATGTTCGCCGCATCAATGGCACCCTCTGCCGCACCTGCGCCCATAATAGTATGCAATTCATCAATAAATAAAATCATCCGGCTGTTTCTGGTCACTTCATCAATACAAGCCCGGATGCGTTCTTCAAAATCTCCTCTGTATTTCGCTCCGGCAAGCAATGCCCCCAGATCCAGAGAAAAAATAAACATCCCCATTAATTGCGGCGGCACTTCCCCTGTCGCAAAGCGATCCGCTACGCCTTGAACGATTGCTGTCTTGCCGACGCCCGGTTCACCGATCAAACAAGGATTATTTTTATTTTTTCGGGAGAGAATCTGCAAAAGCCTGTCAATTTCCGGTTCTCTGCCGATTAATGGCTCATCCTGTTCGGATGGCAGTAATAATTTTCCGTAGCGGAACAAATTCGGAAATTCTGCGGCAGTCGGTGCACTCGGGATCCGGGCAGATTTCACATGCCGGCAGGATTGTTCCATCAAGGAAAGATCCACTTGCATCAGCTCCAGTAATTCCGATGCTGCACAGTTTTCATCCTGGAGCAGTGCAAGCAGAACCCATTTTGTACCGGTTTCGGACATTCCGGCGGAATCTGCCAGTTCCTGCGCTTGATGGAACATTCTGTGCAGTGCAGGCGTCATGCTGTTATAACTAAGAGAAGTTCTGCTTCCTCTGCCGACTGTTCTTAATAACTGCTGTGAAAATTTGTATTCTGTGATCTGGAATTCTCCAAGAATTTCAGATGCCTGATTAGGATGCTGATGCAGCAGTCCCAACAGATAATGTTCCGTGCCAACATAGGTATGCCCCATCTCCCCGGCAAGATAAATTGCCGCTTCCAGTGCAAGCATGGCATTTTCTGAAAATTTGTCAATATCATAATCATAACGCCGCTTCTGATGACTCTGATAATCATTCTGCATGAATGCAAAATCTCCTTTCTGCGCTTTCAGTTCTTGAATTCTTGATGATTGCCCACAGTAACAGTATAGCACGTTTTTCTTGCAATATTTGTCGGAACAGGAAAAAACTGCAATTCATTGCCCAAATCTATTTCCAGAAAAAAATTCAAAAAAATCTCTCACACATTCTGCCCAGTTTCATACTATGTATTATGAAACAAAGCCAAACAAAACGCTCTGTTTCAAATATATATCCTGTAAGGAGAATGTGTTATGTGTTTTGACAACAACAATGGTGGATGCTGCTGGATCGTGATTCTGCTTGTGATTCTGTTTGTTTGCTGCGGCAACAACGGCAACTGCGGCTGTGGCTGCAACAACAACAACAGCTGCGGCTGCGGCTGCTAATTCATTCGCTGACAAAAAATCCCCTGTTTCTTCGGAAACAGGGGATTTTTTTAATTAAATTCTTTACTGCTGTCTGCTGCCGCAGCTGTAACAAAACTGTGCATCAGAATTCACAAGCTTTTTCCCACAAAAACGACAATATTTTCTTTTCATAGATTCTGATCCGGATTCTGTCTGCAATTTCATTTTCAGTTCCGGAATTTCCTCCGGGACAGGCATCTGTGCCGGGAATTTTTTCCGGTAAATCCCCTTCCAGCACATGCCGCCGCAGAACAGAATGGCACAGAGCAAAACACCCATTCCCGAAAACAGAAGCGTACCGCCCCGCAGAATTGTCCCTAATTCCGGCGGAAGATTGATAAATTTAAAAATCCAGGAAAGAAACAAACCACTGATAAACAGGATCACACAGGGAATCGCCGCCGTAATGCTGTAAATTTTCAGTGCCGTCCCGGCAAATTTCCCGGAACGAATCCGGATCTGAATCATCCAGACCAGAAGCAGAATCATCAGAATTCCCAGGAGAATTTCTATCCAGACAGAAACCGCTGCACGGAGCAGAACACCCGTTTTGCCATGAATTGCAGAAAGTATTTTCTGATTCAATAATTTCCCAGAATATTTCAACAAGCCATCATTCAAAATTTTTTCAATGTTCTGTTCGCTGATGTTGCCATTTTCCAGGAATTCATCAAAAATATATTCTGAAATGGATTTCTCTGAACCATCCGCCTGCGGAATCCGGATTTCCTGGAGGATGACCTTGGCAAGCATTGCCGGAATTGCCGGAGAATTGATATCATACCGCAAAGTCATGCAGATCAGCAGGACGGAAGACACCACAAACAGGCTGATGACAGACAGAACGGTAAACAAACCGGACTGGAATTTTCCATAAACTTTCGTTTCCGGTTTGAGTTTTATGTCAGGTTTTATTTTTCTTTCAATTTTATTTGCAGTTTTTACAAACATAATTACTCCTGTTCGGTGGATTGGGTCAGTAATCCGGATTCAGATTCAGTTTCCGCCTGTGCCGGATGATGTTCTTCTTCATCGTAAGAAATGATCTCTTTCTGGAGTTCATAATCGCAGACTGTTCCATAAAGACTGTTGAAAAATGCGCCATCCGGATGAACATTGAACAGTACCATGCCGTCTTCTGTTTGCAGATTCCGGTAGTGAATCAGTTCGCTGACCGTAACAAGCTGATAGCCCTTTTCTATCAGGGCAGGGATTAATTTTTGGGATGCCTTTGCGCTCTGTTCATGAATATCGTGCATGAGAATAATATCGCCGTCATCAATATATTCCATGACAATGTCACAGATTTCATCCGGATCTTCCCGTTTCCAGTCATTCGTGTTCAGAGACCAGTAAATGAACATTCTCTTGTCCGCCTCACGGATTGCGTCATTATATGCACCATAGGGCGGACGGACAAGACTGGCTTTAATGCCTGTACACTGGTAAATTTTATCATCGCATTCTGACAATTGCAAAACAGCGTCTTCCAGGCTAAGTTTTTCCAGATTCTTATGTGACAGCGTGTGATTCCCGATTTCACAGCCAAGGGCAACTTCCCTTTTCAGAATCTTCTCTGTATCTTCTGTGATATTGTCCCCTACCAGGAAAAATGTTGCATGTGCCTGGTATTTTTCCAGGGTATCAAGAATTCTCTCGGAGAAATCCACCGCAGGACCATCATCATAAGTCAGTGCAATCATCGGACGATCCGGATCAATTTCCAATACCGGAACAGTCGATTCCGGTTCTGTCTCGGATTCTAGTTCTGACTCTAATTCTGACTCTGACACGGATTCTGTGGAGAAAGGCTCTGTCAAAGTTTCTGAAGACGCTGCCGGCGTTTCGTCTTGAAGAATTTCCGGATTTTCGGCAGTTTGCATTCCAGCCTTGACAACCGGAATAGAAACACCAGCTAACAGACAGAAGAAAAGAAAAATCTTGACGCTTTTTTTCAATTTTAATTTTCTGCCAGATTTTTTATGGAAAATCCTCTATTAATGGCATCAATCAAAC
>CAMWTO010000062.1 GCA_947177205.1 uncultured Ruminococcus sp.
ACAGGTGATGAACTCAAAGCATTTTTTGCAAACGTCAATTTGACGAATGCAAATTCTGAGAAAACTCGCACGCTTTACCTCTGGACAGAAAAAGGCGCACTGCTCCACGCAAAGAGCCTGAACACCGACAAGGCTTGGGAAGTCTATGATTTCCTTGTGGAAAACTACTTCCAGAAGAAAGAACCTGACTACTCGGCATTGTCTCCGCAGTTGCAGTTTATGATCCAGATGGAACAGAGACAGAAAGAGCTTGAAACCGCTGTCAGATCCACCAATCAGCGCATTGATGATATGCGTGAGGTGATGCAACCAGTAAGCGACGACTGGCGACCTGCCATGAACAAACTCGTCTGCCGAATTGCCGCAGATGCTGAATATCCAATCGGAGAACTCCGGCTTGATATTTACGACGAGGTGGACATTCGTGGCGGTGTACATCTTGACACACGGCTTGAGAATCTGCGTGAGCGGATGTGGGATCGGGGTGCGTCAGCAACGTATATAGACCGTCTCAACAAACTGGACGTGATTGCACAGGACAAGAAACTGATCGCTATTTATGTGGCAATCGTCAGAGAATTTGCCGCTAAATATATCGGATAAATGAGAGGTAGAGGGAGTATGACCAGAAGGCAGATAATAATGCTTGCGTTGAAACAGTTGCAGAGAGAAATCCTCGAAGAATGCGGGACACTCGCAAATACTGAAACCGTCGGAGAGGGTGTGTCTTTCCTGAAACTGGAGACAATGCTTGCCGAATATAAGGAATTACAAATAGCTCTTGTACTGAATCCTGGCGGCGCATCAGAAAGCTATTTACGGTATTGCAATCAGAAAATGCAGAAAAGCATACAGGAGCGTCAGCAGGAGTTACAGGATCAACCGAAATCCGAAAACTAAAAAAAGGTTCTGAGGGGCATCCTTGAAAAGCCCCATCCCAGCCGTAAGGCTAACAGATCGAAAAGGAGTGAAAAAGCATGAAATACACTGTAAACTGGTTCAGATTTCCAAATGGAAAAGAAACCGATGAAATGGTTGCAAATTCAAGAACATATGCAACATTTGACCAGGCACTTCGATTTTTGCAAGGCAGAGTCAGGCTGATTAGTTCCCGGCACTGGGCAGGCGGATATATCGAAGAAGATGAATCTCCATGCAGAACGGTCTATGAGATTGACTGGGAGTTCAACGAAGAAGATTTACGCTGCGAAAACGCAGCAGAGCAGGAAACAATGCCAGAGGGTCAGCGATCTGATGAAGATTTGCTTGCCTACATAGAACGTGTAGACCCGGAGCTGTTTGCAAGTTTGAATCACCTTGCTGAATCTGCTTCTATTTCAAACCCAGAGCAGGAAGAAATTTCAGAGGATATCCGACCGCCCCCCTATTAAATAAGAAAACAAGACAATTGCATTTTGAAAATTTAATAAAACAGGAGGTATTTACAGAATGCAGAGAGAAGAATTTACAGAATTGACTGGAATCTATCCGTCAATGATCCTGTACAGGGCAATTGAACAGGAGTACATGGATTCAGAGCAGGACAAGGCAGAATTCTGCCGGCAGTACATCCAGAACATTGACGGCATTGCAGAAAAGATCCAGCGTCTTGCTGATACGGCGGAAATCGACAGACAGCAGAAATTTGCAGAACTCCAGGCACAGCTTGACAAAGAGCTGGAATGGAAATATTTTGCAGATCTTGGCACATGCCTGAATCAGAAAGACTACGAAGAAATGTTTGAAGTATGTCGCACTGTGTCGGATGAAACAGCTGTGAAGATTCTGTCCGCCTCATTCGGACTGATACCGGAAAAAATCAGAATCCGGCATGAAGTGCAGGATTTCGAGCGCAACAAATACGGCGATTATCGTGCAAAAAGGACGTTCCAAAGAAAGCCGGTCTATGAAAACTGTGAATGCAATTACATCCGTTTCGATTGTGCAGGCAGACAGTGGGAGCTTGTCAACGGCGAGCTGCTCTCATATGACCACTGAGAGGGGGTGAAAACGTGACACGCAAGAAATATTGCCTGTATGATTTCTACGAACGCTACGGGGTTGTCGCTGAATGCGACACCCTGAGAGAGATCCGGAATGCCTGGACAAGCTGGATGGCTGAGACAGACGGCGAATGCGATCTGATGGTCCTGCTGTGGGATGAAAATCTGCTGGGATTCCGACCGTTTCCCGGTTCTGTAACTATGAAAGGAGAGTAACCAATGAAAGTATTGGTAGCCTGTGAGGAGTCACAGAGAGTCTGCACAGCGTTCCGTGAGCGTGGGCATGAAGCCTACAGCTGTGATGTACAGGAATGTTCCGGCGGACATCCGGAATGGCATATCATGCAGGATGTATTGCCATTAATCAACGGACACTGCGAATTCTTCACACTGGACGGGACAAGCCATCAGATTGACGGAAAATGGGATCTGCTGATTGCGCATCCGCCGTGTACATATCTCAGCAATGTAGGAGCAAGGCATTTGTATAAAGGTGGTATGCTCAATTCTGAAAGGTATGCAAAAGGACTGGAAGCAAAAACATTTTTCATGAAATTTTATCTGGCAGACTGTGAACACATCTGCGTAGAAAACCCTGTGCCGTCGAAAGTGTACCAGCTGCCGAACTACACACAGATTGTGCAGCCATATATGTTCGGACATCCCTACAAAAAATCAACCTGTTTATGGCTGAAAAATCTCAGCTGTTTAAAAGCAACAGACATGGTTTCGACGAAATTTGTTCAAAGCACAAAAATAGCTGGCAATTGGTTCAACAAAGGCGGTAAGGACAGACAAAAAAACAGAGCTAAAACATTTCCCGGCATTGCAAAAGCGATGGCAGAGCAATGGGGATAACCATGAAAGGAGGTGATCTGAACGTAACACAAATTCAGAGGTCTGCTGTAAAAAAATCCCCTTGCCTGACAACAGTCAGGTAGGGGAACAGACAAAAAAATCCAATTCTATTTTAACACGAAAGGAGTCAAGATGTCAAGTATTTTTGAAAAAGAAAAAATTGCAATTGAAAGATTGCGTACATTCGCACCGGAGGGCGAGCCATATCATTTGTGCTACAGCGGTGGAAAAGACAGCGATTGTATCCGGATTCTGGCTGAGCTTGCAGGAGTGCGTCATGAGATACACCACAACTTGACGACGGTAGACGCACCAGAAACAATGCAGTATGTGAAGTCAATTCCCGGTGTGCAGATTGACAAGGCATTAGACCAAAATGGAAATCATGTCACAATGTGGCGGCTGATCGTTAAGAAGAAGATGCCGCCGACAAGAATGGTACGCTACTGCTGCAAGGAACTGAAAGAACAAGGCGGAAAGGGAAAATTGAAGATCACTGGAGTACGCACGGCAGAAAGCCGGAGCAGAAAAGAAAACGGCGGTCTTGTAAAAATTCTGAAAAAGCCTGTCACGGTGCAGAAAGCGGCGGAGCGATTCGGCGTAGATTATGAAATCACGCCTAAAACTGGAGTTGTTCTGAATCTGGACAATGATGCATCCAGGCGGCTTGTAGAACATTGTTATCGTACGACTTCTACAATGCTTAACCCGATTCTTGACTGGACAGATCAGGACGTTTGGGAATTTTTGCACCATTACGGATGTCAGGCAAATCCGCTGTATCAGTGCGGACATAAACGCATTGGCTGTATCGGCTGTCCGATGCAGGGCGGCAAAGGCATGAAAAAAGATTTTGCGAACTATCCGAAATACAAAGCCGCCTATATCCGTGCGTTTGACAGGATGGTAAAAGCACACCCAGAAAAATATTTAAAATGGAAAACCGGGATTGATGTCTACAAATGGTGGATTGGCGACGACCCGGATCAATTATCTTTTTTTGACGAGGAGGAAATGTAAGAATGGCAATCAGAATAGAAAACGCCTGCAACGGGTGTGACACGTGTCTGGGATGCGGACGGAACAGGGATTACAAGGTGTTCTACTGCGACAAGTGTGGGACACAGATTGACGAAACCGTGTGGTTTCTGGACGGGCAGGATCTTTGTGAGGACTGCGTTCTTGAGGAAGTACCACACAGAGAAATGGAGGATTATTTTGATGAATAATTATCAGGAAAACCAGAATCAGAATCCGGCGCAGTTGCCGGAAATCCAGTCGGCAGTGCAGAGCATGCCGCAGGACATGCCCGATCTCAGCACGACGCATGTTCATATCATGCATGATATGCGTGAGAAATACCAGATGGCACTGACCTACTGCAAAGCCGGAAACATCCCAAAGGCATACCAGGGCAGACCGGCGGACTGTATGGTCGCAATCGACATGGCGGAACGGATGAACGTCCCTGTGCTGATGGTAATGCAGTCACTGTATGTGGTGCAAGGCAAGCCGTCCTGGAGCGGACAAGCCTGCATGTCTTTCATCCAAGCACACCCGAATTTCAAGGACGTTCGCACGGTTTACACAGGAAAACCAGACTCGGAGCAACGTGGCTGTTACATAGTCGCCAGACGGACTTCTGACAATTCCGAGGTCTATGGTGTACATGTCACAATCGCTATGGCACAGGCGGAGGGATGGACAAAAAATTCGAAATGGCGGAACATGCCGGATCTGATGCTTGCCTACCGTGCGGCTTCGTTCTTCGCACGGGTACACTGTCCGGCTGTCCTGATGGGCGTAGCCGTTGAGGGGGAAGCAGAGGACATCGAGAATTCCAACAATCTCCGTAATTCAAGAAATCCGGAGAATGCAGAGAGGAGAAATATATTATGAGTGGTTTAGTAAAAATCAGTCCCCTCAGCCAGGAAAACTATTATACTCAAGAATTGTCCAAACATTACCAGAGTGTCAGCCAGTTCAAGAATTTCATGGAGTGTGAAGCAAGAACAATGGCAGAGCTTTCCGGCGAATTTACAAGAGAGTCCACAACGGCAATGCTGATCGGTTCTTATGTGGATGCATGGTTTGAGGGGACGTTGGAAGCATTCAAGGCAGAGCATCCGGAAATCTTTCTGAAAAACGGCGGTCTGAAAGCCGATTTTGTTCAGGCAGAAACGATTATCCAAAGAATTTCGGCGGATGCGAATTTCATGCAGTACATGTCCGGTGAAAAACAGGTCATTTTTACCGGAACTATCGAAAATGTTCCGTTTAAAGGCAAACTGGACAGCTACCACGCAGGGCGGTGCATTGTGGATCTGAAAGTCATGCGTGATTTTGAACCGGTCTGGAAACACGGCAGAAAGCAGCATTTTATTGAGGCGTGGGGCTATGACATACAAGGTGCTGTTTACCAGGAGCTTGTCTATCAGAAAACCGGCGAAAAATTACCGTTTATTATTTGTGCGGTAACAAAAGAAAAAGTGCCAGATCTGGAAATTATGGAAATTCCGCAGGAACGGCTTGACGAATGCCTTGCACTAGTGATAGAAAAAGCACCAGATTTCCAGAAGATCAAAACAGGCGAGGTCATGCCGGAACGCTGTGGAAAATGTGATTTCTGTAAGGCGACAAAGAAACTATCCGGAGTGATTGATTACCGAAAATTGATGCCGGATCTGTACAAATCCATGAATCAAAATCAGAATCCGGATCAGAATCAGCCTGTCAGTGTGGCAGAAATTGTGGATATACCGGAAATCCCTGAATTTTCTGAGATCCCGGAGAAGAAACACAAAAAGCACAAGAAACACAAGAAATCAAAAAAGCGACGGAAAATCGTGATCAAGATTTGAATTGTTTTTATGTATGATTGGGAAAAATGCCAGTAGGGGTACTGGCAGAAATACTGATAGGGTATGTAATACAGATTCAAAGCAGAAACAGCGGAATCATCCGCTGTCTGCCTTGAATGATTGAAAGGAGGTAAATTTATGTCAGGTAAGAAAAGTAGAGTTAATACTAAGAATTTCATAGTGATTCATGGCTGGATGATAGATGAATTAGACATAAAAGGCAATGAACTGCTTGTATATGCGATAATTTATGGATTTTCACAAACCGAGAATCAGTTTTTTACAGGAAGTTTACAATACTTGGCGGATTGGACAAAAAGCACGAAACAAGGTGTCATGAAAAATTTAAAATCCCTTTTGGAAAAGAACCTGATTCAGAAAGAAGAATACTATGTGAATCAAGTAAAGTTTGTTAAATACTATACAACTGAGTTTAATACCCCTATGCAACAAAGTTTAATAGGGTATACAACTGAGTTTAATAGGGGTATGCAACTGAGTTTACCTAATAATATAAATATAGAAAATAAAGAAAGTAAAAATAAAATAAATAATTCTTCAAAGAAAACAGATTCAAAATCAGAACCGCCTGTGTGGTTTGAAGAAGTCTGGAATATGTACCCTCGTAAACGTGGCAAGAATAGTATTTCTAAAAAGGCTTATCAGGAACTGACAGAAGCTGGATATGATGCAGTACGCAGAGCGATTGAAGCTTACAGGCATGAGATACAAGTACAGCATAAAGAAGAAAAATTTATTCTTTATGGGAGTACGTTTTTTAATGGTCGGTGGAAAGATTATCTAGACGCACCAGTATTCAAAGAAATGACTCCGGCAAAAATCCAGGAAGATGAAGAATTTTTAGCGATATTCCATCAGAATTAAAATTCTGAAATTTAAAAAACAGAAAGGAATGAATCAGATGTTAGCAGGAATTGACTACATCGCAGAAAAAACCAGACAGGCAATTGAAGTCCATGAAGAAGATTACACGGGAACTGACGGACTGCTGTACTGCGGAAAGTGCCGCACACCGAAACAATGCAGAATCGAGATTCTGGGACAGATCCGGATTCCGTACTGTCTTTGCAAATGCGAAGAAGAACACGATCGCAGGATTCAGGAGGAAATGAATCAGGAGCGCACAGAACGTCTCCGCCGGGACTGCTTTCCGGATGCGGATATGTGTCAATGGCAATTTGCATCCGATGACGGGACGGGCGACCAAAAAGCACTGTCTGCTATGAAAAATTATGCTGAAAAATTTAAGATCATGCAGGAGAAACAGCTCGGACTTCTGGTCTATGGTGATGTCGGCGTGGGCAAATCATTTGCGGCGGCATGCGTCGCAAATACACTGCTTACCGACGGTTATTCCGTGAAATGGCTAAGTGCCATCCAGATTGGAGAGCGTGGCTTTTTCCGCAATGAGCAGGAGCAGGAAGAATACACCAGATGCGTGACAAGTCCTGACTTGCTGATTCTGGATGATCTCGGTGCAGAGCGTCAGACGGATTTTACAGCGGAACGGATTCACAGTTTGATTAACACTAGAATCCTCACCAACAAACCCATGCTTGTGACAACCAATTTGACACCGGATCAATTAACCAATACAGGGAATGTTCAGAAAAACCGGATTTTTAGCCGACTGTTTAAGATGACCGTTCCTGTACAGTACACCGGATCGGACAGACGAAAAAAAATCATGAAACAGAATTTCCATGATGTGAAAGACCTGCTCGGACTATAACACCCTGCTGAAATCTCTCAGAATGGATTGTACGGCGTTCTGGATCTATTTTCAGTAACTTATACCATGAAATCAAGAACGCCGTCACGGGGCTGGCAGTGGCTTTAAAAAAGATTGGAGGTAAGAATGCCAACAAGGAAAGAATTAAAATTATATCAAAGTCTGCCATTAGAAATCAAAATTGCAAAAACACAGGTGCGCATTTTAGAATGGGCAAAAGAGTTTGGTATAGACGGTATATATGTTAGTTTCTCAGGTGGTAAGGATTCCACAGTTTTATTGCATCTTGTTCGTGATATGTTCCCAAAAACAGAAGCAGTGTTTGTGGACACAGGCTTGGAATATCCAGAAGTCAGAGAATTTGCAAGAAGCTTTGAAAATGTGACGGTTTTACGACCTAAAATGAATTTTGCAAAAGTGATTCAAACCTACGGCTATCCCATGATTTCTAAAGAAATTGCAAGACGTTTACAATATGCTAGAAAGGCTGTTGCTGAGGGTAGGCAAGAAAATCATGGTGACTATAGAAAACTCTGCGGCTTGGCAACTGATAAAAGTGGTAATAGAAGTCGGTATAATTGTGAAAAATACAAGCCTTTGCTTGATGTTCCAATTTACTTTGGGTCAGAATGTTGTACAGTGATGAAGAAAAAACCTTTGAAACAGTATGTGAAGAAAACTGGTAAACTTTCGATTACAGCGACTATGGCTTGTGAATCTCTTTTAAGGGAAGAACATTGGCTGAGACATGGCTGTAATGCCTTTGATGCGAAACGTCCGATGTCGCAGCCGATGAGTTTCTGGACGGAACAAGATGTCCTAAAGTACATCAAAATAAATAATCTAAAAATTGCTAGTGTTTATGGTGATGTTGTTCCTAAAAATCGGCAGTTGGCATTTGATTGTTTTTCATGTGACGAAGCGTTATGTACAACTGGATGTAATAGGACAGGTTGCGTTTTCTGTGGGTTCGGTGCGCATCTGGAACGTGGTGAAAATCGTTTCCAGCGATTGAAACGTACGCACCCTAAGTTATACCAATACTGCATTTTTGGTGGTGCATATGATTCTGATGGTTTGTGGAAACCAGATAAAAATGGCTTAGGTATGGGACATGTTTTTGATGCACTTAATAGAATCTATGGTGATGATTTTATAAGATATGAATAGAGGTGTCCAAGTTGAAAATAGGTCTACACGATAGCGAAAAAGACTATCTAAAAAGAAAGATTTTTCCAAATTATGCCTTAATGAAAATTTCAGCATGGCACAAATCACAGGGTGATACGGTGGAATGGTGGAATCCAATTGCTGGACAATACGACAAAGTCTATTCTAGCAAAATATTTGATTTCACGCCCGAAAATCCATATCTGCCGCCGGATGCAATCAAGGGCGGCACTGGATATAATATTCATTCTGTTCTTCCTGATGAAATTGAGAACATGTTTCCGGATTACAGTATCTATCCGGAATGCGATTATGCAATTGGCTATATCACACGGGGGTGTCCTAATAAATGCCGTTGGTGCATTGTCCCTAAGAAAGAGGGCGGCATCAAGCCATATAGAACATGGCAGGAACTTGTGCGACCGGATAGCAACAAAATTGTATTGATGGATAATAATATTTTAGCCTGTGAATATGGCATAAATCAGCTTGAAAGTCTGATTGACAGCGGTTACAAAATTGACTTGAATCAGGGTATGGATGCACGACTTGTTGATGACAGAATTGCAAAAATACTATCACAGTTGAAATGGATCAAATACATCCGGTTTAGTTGTGACACAACAGCACAGATTGCAGCGATTGAAAATGCTGCCGGATTGCTGATGAAATACGGTATAAAACCTTACAGACTGTTCATCTATTTGTTGGTCACGAAAGATATTGAAAATGCTGCGTATAGGGTGGAACAGTTGAAAAAATTGAAAGGCATTACAATTTATGCACAGGCTGAAAGGAATGAACGAATTGGCATTGTGCCAAATCAGCTACAGCTTGAATTTGCTCAAAGATATGTTTACAGCGGTAAGTTTAGGAAAGAAACATGGCATGAATATTGCAAAAGAATGAAAATACAAGGGGGATTAGAATGCGGTTGATTGATGCGGATGTACTGTACCAAAAAGCAATGGACATCATCCATGATAAAAAGGATATGAAAGATTTGGGAATTGTTAATGCGATTTCTATTGCCCATACAATTGATGCTGAACCTGTAAAGCATGGTAAATGGACAAATATCAGAAAGTATGTGATGACTTGCAGTGCTTGTAATATTGAATTTGAGTCTGAGTTTCCTGCTATGTATTATGCGGATAGTTGGAATTTTTGTCCTAATTGTGGTGCGAAAATGGAAGTCTAATTATTGTAACCATCACTGAATCCTGAGCATACACTGTCAAAAATATCTCATAGAAGGAGTTTACTATGAATCATCCATTTCTTTGCCAACAGTTTCCGATTGTTCAGATTCTACAAGGCATACCACAGGCAATTGCCGATATATCAGGCAGTCCGGATTATCCTCAAATCACGGGAACAGTACGCTTGTATCAGTCCAAAAGCGGTGTCATTGTGTATGCAGACATCAGGAACTTGCCAGATACTGAAACACCCTGTCAAAAAAAGATTTTTGGATTCCATATCCATAGCGGAACAGTCTGCACAGGGGATGAGATGGATCCATTCTCTGCTGTCATGTCACATTATAATCCAGATAACTGTATGCATCCGTACCATGTCGGAGATTTACCACCGTTATTCGGAAATCATGGAATAGCAGTTTCAGTATTTTTGACGGATCGTTTTTCAGTCAGTGAAATGATCGGAAAGGCAATGATTATACATGATTCTCCCGACGATTTTATCACGCAGCCCTCAGGAAATTCCGGAACAAAAATTGCCTGCGGTATCATCCGCCGCAATACAAGAACGTGCTACTAATAGCGCAGAGCATAAATTTTTTGTGTTCATAATTTAGAAACAATTATTTTTTCAGTTTCCAATTTCAAACTTTGAAAAATTTTTGATTTTTTCAATCTAAAAAATTAGATTTTAAGAGATTTCAAACAAAACAGGTACTGTTTACCCAATACCTGTTTTGCACAACCTAATCGGCAGTGCAAAACAGAACATTCCGCTCCGCTAAAATTATTGGGCAAAGTCTGCATCCTTGACGGCATGATGTTCACAATTTAGAAATAATTATTTTGAAAAATTTTTTGTTGGCTCTGCCAATCGGGAAATGCCCGAATCCTTTTCTATTATACTAAAGAAGAAAAATTTTTTTACTTTACTGAAAAGAAATATATTGATTTTGCAGTGAAAAAATGTTATAATTGTAATTAAGAGGGAAAAAGTGCTGTGCATCTAAAAAAACATGAGGTGATGTACATGCAAACAGAAAAAATTGGACAACGAATTAGATACTTAAGAATGCGAAACGGCATAACACAGAAAGAGCTTGCAGAAGCTTTATATGTATCTGAGTCAACTGTGTCCGGCTGGGAACGTGGTAGGGCAGAACCAAGCATTGATTTTATTGTAAGGTTGACTGCACTGTTTCAGACATCTTTAAACTATTTAATAATGGGAAACAAAAAAACAACTCCTTGACTTTATTCAGGGAGTTATTTTTTTGACTTGACATTTTGTCAAGTTTTATTGACTTATAACAAAAAATCCTGTACAATTAGTACATCAAAAGACAGCCAGTACAGTCTTTTCCCCTCTTAATTTATCTTTATGCTTCTGGTTTCTCAGAAGCACTTTCCGGCAGAGTAGAGCAATGGCAGCTCGCAAGGTTCATACCCTTGAGGCAGACGGTTCGATTCCGTCCTCTGCAATCAAAAATAGAAAAGGAAGCATCAGCATGTACATAATAAAAGGAAACAAATGCTTTGAAGAAATTATCAGATTTCAAGATGTGATAGAGTTGGGAGCTATGGATGTACAAACTAGGAATTTCCTGCATAGCAAGATCACATCTGATCGGGCTGTCATTGTAAATTTATCTGGCACGTTCCACCCGAATGTAACATTTGATACAGTTGTTAGTGAGGGAGCTGTTCAGGTGACTATTAGGAACACTGGCAATGATTCCTTTCCTCTCACATATAACGTGACTGTGCTATGAACGAAAAACAACAGGCATTTTACAAATCATCTGCCTGGAAGAAAAAACGGCTTGCGATTCTCCGGCGTGACGGTTATCAGTGTCAGGACTGCAAGCGATACGGGCGAATCAGGCAAGCCGTGACGGTGCATCACATTCAGCATCTCGATGAATGTCCAGAGCTTGCTTTTCAGTCTGACAATTTGATTAGCCTCTGTGCAGAATGTCATAACAAACGACACCCAGAAAAAGGCGGAAAAAGATTCTGATCCCCCTGTTGTCTGAAAAAAATGCAGCCTGCCGGAGACCGGAGAGCAGGGAGTTTTATATACACAAGAAAATTTTCTGAAAAATCCCCCCCAAAAAATCCCTAGGAGCGTGAAACAGATGACGGCGACAAGATGGAAAAA
>CAMWTO010000063.1 GCA_947177205.1 uncultured Ruminococcus sp.
CATAACGTTTCTGATAGCTCTGTTTTTATTTCATCGCATGCATAAAATAAGAAAATTACAAATTTCTAAATCATATGATATTCTGATAATACTTTTCGCATGTTATCTCATCGGCGTGTATCATTTTACCGGAGCAGGGACAATCTATGAGGCTATCACTTATCAATTGAAAATCAGGGAGGATAGCATAAATCTGATTCCGTTTTCTAATGATATCGATATTGTTGCGTATCTGCTGAACGTTGTATTATTGATTCCCTTAGGCATTTTTGTTCCTGTCTTATGGGAAAAAGCAAGCCGGTTGATTAATATAGCAGTTATCGGCTTTTCGTTTTCCGTTTTTATAGAAATCACGCAATTAATTAACAACCGGCAAACCGACATTGACGACGTGATATTAAATACATCCGGTGCAATTATTGGATTCCTGATCTATAAACTATGCAGTCCTTTTCTGAAACAAAAATTTCAGCAAAATTCCATTCCTGTTACAGAACTGCCGATTTGTATATTTATCCTGTTTGCTGGGAGATTTCTATTATTTAACGAGATAGGACTTGTAAAATTGCTATATCATTTTTAAAAATCAACAGCTCTGGAAAACAAACCGGAGCTGTTATTTTTAGATTATCTCAAATTTATTTTAAAATTACTTTATGAAATACTTTTTTACCCTTCCGGATTACAATTTCATTCTGAATCATAATCACTGCTTTCGGATCTGTGATTTTCTGGCTGTCAATGCTAATTCCTCCCTGCTGAACTAATCTTCTGCCCTCGGATTTCGTCGGCACAAGCTTTGTTTCCACCAGTAAATCCAGAACGGGAATTCCGTTCGACCATTTGTCAGATGCAATTTCCGTTGTCGGCATATTCTCGGAAACACCTGCACCACTAAAGACAGCTTTAGAAGTTTCCAGAGCTTTTTTTGCCTCTTCCTCACCGTGAACAAGAGCCGTCAGTTCATAAGCCAGTAATTCTTTTGCCTTGTTGAATTCTGCGCCCTCCAGATGCTGTTCCATTTCCTCGATCTGTTCCACCGGTACAAACGTCAGCATTTTCAGGCACTTGATGACATCCGCGTCAGCGACATTTCTCCAATACTGGAAGAACTCATAAGGACTTGTCTTTTCTGGATCAAGCCAGACTGCACCTTTTTCGGTTTTACCCATCTTCTTGCTCTCAGAATTCAGCAGCAATGTAATTGTCATGGCATAGGCATCCTTTCCGAGTTTCCGCCGGATCAGCTCCGTACCGCCGAGCATGTTCGCCCACTGGTCATCACCGCCGAACTGCATGTTACAGCCATAATCCTGATATAATCTGTAAAAATCATAGCTCTGCATGATCATGTAATTAAACTCAAAGAACGTCAGCCCCTTGTCCCAACGCTGTTTGTAGCATTCATGAGACAGCATTCTGTTGACGGTAAAATGCGGTCCAACTTCCCGGAGAAGTTCCACATAATTCAGATTCAGAAGCCAGTCCGCATTGTTGACAGCAATTGCCTTTCCATCAGAAAAATCAATGAAACGGCTCATCTGCTTTAAAAAGCAGTCTACATTATGCTGAATCGTCTCTTTTGTCATCATTTTACGCATATCAGACTTGCCGGACGGATCACCGATCATGCCCGTGCCACCACCGAGCAGGACAATCGGCTTGTTGCCAGCCATCTGGAGACGCTTCATCAGGCACAATGCCATAAAATGCCCGACATGGAGGGAATCTGCCGTGGGATCAAATCCGATGTAGAACGTTGCCTTTCCGTCATTGATCAATTCTTCAATTTCTTCTTTGTCCGTCAGCTGTGCGAGGAGTCCCCGACGTTCGAGTTCTTCAAAAACAGTCATGTTAAAAACCTCTTTCTTTAAATTTTAATTTTATATCATTCTGCCTGTGACAGAATACTGTCAGAATGATTTGGTGTAAATACAACAGAATCATGAATTTTTATACCCAGAATCCAGATTTCCTTTCCTGTCAGCCTGCCGAGACAGTGTTCCTGCACAGATGACTGATCATAGTCAACAATCTGATAGAGCATTGCCTGATAGCAGATCGTATCAGAATTCAGAAATGTTTTTTTCTGCGGAATTAGAAGACCTGTCAACAGAATAATTACTAATAGTAACACTTTCATGCTGTTTCTGATATTCCTGATTTTCTCAAGTAGTTTCATGATCCTGATTTCATCCCTTGTCTGTTCCAAAATACGCTGAAAATCTTTTTTCATTCATATCAGGGCTGTCTACAATCACGGTAAGTGCTTTCTGATCCTGTTGGATTTTAATATTATGCGCCGGAGAGAAACTCCCATCCTGATGAAATACAAAATCCTGATTGGTATAGACATGCAGACCATCTGCTATGCGGATATGATAGAGTCCGCCACGCAAATGGAGTTCTTTGCGCCGAATTGTCACGGAAACATCGCCGATTTTTTCATGATAAACAATATTCTGCTGATTGATGAAGATCAGACCGGCGATCATAAAAATCAGACACAATCCGGAAATAATTAAAATTTTCTTTGATTTTTTTAATAATTTCATCATCTGGTCACCCCACAATCTCAAACATGCCCATCATACCATGTAATTTTGTACCGACATCCGAGCTGAACGGCAGTAACGCAATTGCTACCGGGAATAATTCCGGATTGTCCGCATCAAGCTGTCTTAACTGTGCATAATCGCCCTGAATGTCAACAATTTCATAATCGTGCATTTCCATAAATTTCTCACCCCTGTTCTGCAAAAGATTTCAATTCTTCCCTGGCATTTTCGAGCATAAGCCTGCTAGGATTTTCACCACCCATAATCCGGGCAATTTCCTGGACACGTCCTTCAAAATCCAGCAAATGCACCTGCGTGACAGTTCTGTCTTGTTCCTGATGCTTTTCGATCATATAATGTGTATCTGCCATTACAGCAATCTGTGACAGATGTGTCACACAGAGAACTTGCCTACTGCGGCTGATTTCCCGGAGCTTAACGCCGATTTTCTGCGCCGCTCTGCCGCTAACGCCGGTGTCAATCTCATCAAAAATCAGTGTCGGGATCTGATCCCGGTCAGCGATCACGGATTTTAAAGCTAACATAATTCGGGACAGTTCGCCGCCGGATGCAATTTTTGAAATGGGTTTCGGCGTTTCTCCCTGATTTGCTGAAATCAGAAACAGAACAGAATCCCGTCCCTGGATGGTAAGTTTTCCCTTTTCCTGCCGAACCGTGAGAATCACATTAGGCATATCCAGGAATTTCAATTCTTCGGACACACGCTCTGCGAATTTCTTCCCGGTCTGTTCCCGATACGCTGATAATGCATTGGCTTTCTCCGTCAGATCAGCTAATAATTCCGCTTTTTTCGTTTCTAATTCCGCAATTTTTCCGGAATTTTCTTCTAATAAATCAATCTCAGCACAAGCCTTGTCATAGATCTTGATTAATTCATCAAAATCACAGAAAAATTGTTTTTTCGCCTGGGCAATTGCCTGATACCGTTTCCGGAGCTGTTGCGTGTATTCTTCATCAATGCGGACATGGTCGGCATGACTTTCCAGATCTCTGGAAATATCTTCGAGTTCAATCTTGCACACATCCAAACGTTTCAGACTTTCCTGCAAATCTGGATAAACATCTTCAATTTCTCTGAGATTCCGGACAGCATTCTGAAGATGTTCCATGCAGTCTTCACCCAGAATCCCTGCACCTGCCGCCAGATTGCTCCGAATTTTTTCAGCATGTTCCGCCTGGATCAAAGCATTTTCCAGTTCTTCTTCTTCGCCTGGCTGGGGATTGAGTGCACCGATTTCCTGGATCTGCTTGTGAAAAATTAATTTTTTCTGTTCTGTTTGTTGTTTTTGTAATTTTAATTTTTTTAATTCTCTTGCCGTGGACTGCACTTTCCGGAATGCTTCCTGGTAAGCTGTCAGAAATTCCGGATTGCCGCCGAACTCATCCAGTACCTGCAAATGATGCTCCGGATCTAACAGAATCTGATTATCATGCTGTCCATGAATCGAAATTAATAAGAATCCAATTTCTTTTAAATTAGAAATTGCTGCCGTTTTGCCGTTAATTCTGCCGATGCTGCCGCCGTCCGTCCGGATTTCCCTGGTAAGCGTAATCTGATTTTCTTCACAGGAAACATGCAGTTCCTGGAGTAATGGCAGAACGGTGTCCGGGAGATCCGTAAACAAAGCCGTGACACTTGCTCGGTCGCACCCGGTGCGCACCCAGTCTTTCGAAACTCTCTGTCCTAACACAGCCTGAATGCCATGAATCAGGATGGATTTTCCTGCACCGGTTTCACCTGTGAAGACATGAAACGCATTCCGGAACGAAATGCAAGCTTTTTCAATCACAGCAAGATTTTCAATATATAATTCTTCTAACATGCTAATTTTTCACCTGTTCTGGAATTTTTCTGCTAATTCTGCGGCGAGTGTCTGCGCCTGTTCTGGTGTACGGACTAATACAAAGATCGTATCATCTCCGGCAAGTGTTCCGACAACGTGAGAAAGCTGCATGCCGTCGATTCTTGTGCATACCGCCTGTGCCGTTCCGGCATTGCACCGGATAGCAAGCATGTTGCCTGCGGAATTAATCTGCAAGACATTATCTGCAAGCAATTCCGGCTGATAATCTTCCGGCGGCAAAGGTGCATGATTTTCTATAGCATTCTCCTTTTCCGGTTCTCTGTAGCAGTATTGACGGGAATCATCGGCTTTCTTGATTAATCCAAGTGTCCGGATATCTCTGGAAATGGTTGCCTGTGCAACCGGAAAGCCGGATTCCGCCAAAGCCGTTTGTAATTCTTGCTGGTTGCCAATCGCCCGTGTGCGGATCAACTCCAGGATTGCACCTTGTCTTGCGTTCATGTTTTTCACCTCGAAATATAAAAATGTTTAAAAAATATATAAAATAAAACTATTCCGTGCCGGAAACACCCTTGATAGACTGCATTAGTTTCTGATTGACGGAATCAAAAAAACTGCTGTTTTTCATACTGATTAATTTGATCGTGTGCCGGGATTTCCGGATTTCAAGCGAATATCCGGCAGGAAAGGCAACGGGCATTTCACCGTCTGCACTCAAAAAGATCTGCCGGGAACAATCTGCTGTGTGCTGAATTGTAATAATTCTGTCCGGAGACAACAGCATTGGTCTGTTGAACAGCGAATGCGGACAGATCAGCGTCATTTCCATGCAGGACATTTCCGGTTCTATCAGGAATCCGCCGGCGGACAGCGCATAAGCCGTTGAACCGGTCGGCGTACTGCAAATGACACCGTCCGCCCGATACTGTCCAATCAGCGCATGATCTGCAAACACGGAAAAATCAAATACTTTGCCATAAAAAGAGGAAACAACAATATCATTCAAAGCAATGAATTTTAATTTTTTATGTTCACCTTGCAGAATTCCCCTGAGAAACATGCGTTCCGAGCAGTTATATTCTCCCCGGAAGATCTTTTCCAGATCGTCAAGCTGATCCGTTTCCAGTGTTGCCATAAATCCGAGATGCCCGGTATTAATGCCGAGCAGTTTTGCATCCGAGCCGATCATCTGCCTTGCACACCGCAGCATCGTGCCGTCACCACCGATTGCAATCACAATGTCAACTTCATGCACCAGAGAGGAAAAAATTCCATACTGAATATAATTACACTCTGAGAATTCCGTCCGGTAAGATTCATCCATATAAATCATACCGCCTGATTCATGAAGTTTCCGGCAGACTGCCAGTGCACAAGAAAGCGCATTTTTTTTCTGAAAGTTCGGATAGATTGCAAAACGGAGCATAATTCTCACCTGCATTTTTTAATTTATTTTTTCAGCCATGTCAGATACTCAATATTACCGTCACCGCCGTGGACTGGCGATTCACACCAATCCTGCACAACAAATCCGGTCTGCTGTGCAAAATCCAGAATTTCATGCAGAACCTGTTTGCGTATGATTTCTGATTTCACAATTCCCTGCTTATTCAAAGCTTTCTTGCCGGCTTCAAACTGCGGTTTCACCAGAACCACACAATCAGAATCCTGTGAAAGCAATGCATAGACTGCCGGGAGAATATATTTCAGGGAAATAAACGAAACATCCACACTGCAAAATCCGGGGATTTTATCAAGATCCGGGATTTTTAAATTTCTGATATCCATGTTTTCCAGATTCTTAACTTGCACATGATTTCTTAATTTTTCTGCAAGCTGATCGTGCCCGACATCCACCGCATAGACAAATTTTGCACCGTTCTGGAGCATACAGTCTGTGAAACCGCCTGTGGATGCGCCCACATCCATGCAAATTTTATGTGCAGGACTGATCGGAAATACTTCCAGGGCAGCCGCAAGCTTGAGTCCGCCTCTGCCGACATATTGCAAATCTTCCAATTCTAAAATATCCTGTTCGGAAACCAATACGGATGATTTAGTACAAATTTTAGAATTTAAAAATACTCTGCCGGCTTGAATTAATAATTTTGCCCTGGAACGACTTTGACAGAGCCCACGCTCTGCAAGCGCTACATCAATCCTGACAGCCATATGTGTAAATATACCGGCACACAGCCTGTGCGGAAAGATCAGATTTATCGAGTAAAACCGGCACGGATGCTTGTTTCAGAAAACAATCTGCGGAAACACGGACAAATTGTCCCTGAAAGCCATACTGTGCCAGAAGAGAACCAAAAATTGTGGAAATTCCACCATAACCGCTGCTTTCTTCGAAAAAAAGCACCGTTTTGTATTGCAGAGCAATTTCAATCAATTCTTCCGGAACGGGAAAAATTTTCGTTAGTTTCAGAATGCTTGTCGGATAGCCGTTTTTTCCACAAGTGCAGTGCGCATCCCAGACAGCCTGATACACTCTGCCATAAGAAATTAACAATAGATCGGATTGACATTCTGTCAGGATATAATCCGCATCAGAATTTTCTTTCGGGAAATTCATATCTGTATCATTTCCCCTCGGATAACGCACAGCCGTCAGCCCGGATTCTTCATAAATCGCCTTTTTCAGACAGATTTTCAATTCTTCATAGCAAGCCGGGGAATAAATCGCCGTCCCTGGAATGGATGTCAGCATAGGTACATCAAACGTTCCCTGGTGCGTTTCACCGTCTTCACCGACAATTCCGGCACGGTCAATCCCCAAAACAACTTTTAATTTCCCGATCGAGACATCGTGCAGAAGTTGATCATAGGCTCTTTGCAGGAATGTGGAATAAACTGCGAATACTGGTTTCATCCCAGCGGATGCCAATCCTGCTGCAAACGTTACAGCATGTTGCTCTGCAATGCCAACATCATAGAAACGTTCCGGAAATTTTTCTTGGAAATACTGTAGACCTGTGCCATAGGTCATTGCCGCCGTAATGGCACAGATCCGGGAATCCTGCTTGGCAAGCTCTGTCAATGCCTTGCCGAATTCATCAGAATAACAGCCCGCTCCGGACACTTCCGGATTTCCAGTCATCACATCAAATTTAGATACGCCGTGAAATTGACTAGGATTGCGTTCCGCCGGAGGATAGCCCTTGCCCTTGACCGTCTTGACATGGATAAATACAGGTGCATCATAACGTTTTGCCGTCCGGAGTGCTTCTTCCAGTTCCTGAAAATTATGTCCGTCCACAGGTCCGAGATAAACAAATCCAAACTGTTCAAACATAGTTGGCTGAAAAATCATGCGTTTCACGCTGTCTTTTGTTTTTTTGAGAACTTTGACAGCCGGCATGCCGACTTTGGGATTGCTTAATAAATTTTTCTCTAACTGCTGTTTAGTCTGGACATAGCGTTCACTTTCCCGGATCGAACGCAGATACCCGGAAACAGCGCCGACGTTGCAGGAAATCGACATATTATTATCATTCAGAATCACAATCAGATTCTTCATTTTTTTCTTGCCGCCGTTGTTGAGTCCCTCGAATGCCATGCCGCCGGTGAGTGCGCCGTCCCCGATGACAGCAATCACATGATGAGGATCGCCCCGCAGGCGCATTGCTTCTGCAATCCCACACGCAACAGAAATGGAAGTACTGCTGTGACCGCTGATAAACGCATCATGTTTGGATTCTTCCGGTTTGGGAAATCCGGAAATTCCGTTTTCTTTCCGGATCGTGGAAAATTCTCCGGCACGACCTGTGAGGATCTTATGTGTGTAACACTGATGCCCGACATCCCAGATAATTTTATCTTTCGGAGATTCAAACACTCTGTGCAGTACCATTGTCAATTCGACCGTTCCAAGATTGGATGCCAGATGTCCGCCGTTCCTGGAGATGACACGCACCAGCAGCGCACGGATTTCCTTGGCAAGCCTCCGGCACTGGTAATCATTCATTTTTTTAAGATCCTGCGGAAGATTCAGGTCACTGAGCCTGTACTCACCGGATTCCTGATTATTTTTACTCATAGATTATCATCACTCTTATTTTTATCATTATTTTTCTACCTTTTTTCTATTTTTTATCAATTAATTATAATGGCATAACTGCGCCGATCAGAACGCCCAGAACCGCCCCACAGACAACTTGCAGGGGCGTGTGTCCGAGCAGTTCTTTGAACTGGTCTTTTTTATCCATGGGGGGTTCTTCCGGAGACAATAATTTCAACATAATGGCATTGAGCTGTTTTGCATGTTTCCCGGCTTCCAGACGGACATTCGCCGCATCATACATAACAACTGCCGAAACGACAAACATAATAGCAAACGTGGAGGAATTCCATCCGTCCATTCTCCCCGTAGAAATCAATGTTGCACAGACAAGCGAAGAATGCGAGCTTGGCATTCCGCCTGAACCGTAGAGCCGTTCCACATTCAATTTTGCATTTTGCATAAAAAACAGAATAAATTTGATGACCTGCGCAGACGCCCATCCCAGGACACCAGCGCACAAAATCGGATTATATATCATGATTTCACACTTTCTGCATGTTTTAATTATAATAAATATTTCAATTAATAATTTTAAATAAATTAAATTGAGTTAGTAAATTTACTGCACTCTTGTCAGAAGCATGTCCGTCAGTTCATGCAGGAATTTGGCATTTTCAAACTGATCTAACTGCTGATGTGCCAGCGCTGTCAGCTCCGTGGCACGGGCTTTTGCCTGTGCAATCCCCAGAAGTGTCACAAATGTGGTTTTATTTTCCTCGGCATCGCTTCCAACAGGCTTGCCAAGCTGTTCCAATGTGCTTGTCACATCCAGAATATCATCCATAATCTGAAATGCCAGTCCGACGTAATTGCCATAATTCCCGGCGGCTGCAATCTGTTCTGGTGTCGCATCCGCACAGATACAGCCCATCTGACAGGATGCCTGCATCAATGCGCCTGTCTTACCCAAACACATAGTTTCCAGTTCCTCAGGTGTCACGTCCGTTCGCTGTTCAAACTGCATGTCCATCATCTGACCGCCGATCATTCCGGAAATTCCCTCACATTCTGAGAGAATCCGGATTAATTGCAGTTTCTGTTCCGGATTTAAATACTGATCCTGCACCAGAATCGAAAATGGCGCACAGATCAAAGCATCTCCTGCGAGAATTGCTGTAGCCTCGCCGAATGCCTTATGACAGGACGGCTTTCCCCGGCGGAAATCATCATTATCCATTGCCGGAAGATCATCAAAAATCAGCGAGGATGTATGTGTCATTTCCATCGCACAGGCACTGGAATCCGCAGATTGCAGAGCACCGCCGCAAGCCTGACAGAACGCATAGATCAACGCCGGACGAATTCGTTTGCCGCCGGCAGTCAGAGAATGCCACATTGCGTCAAATAATCCGGAAACAGAAAAATTTTTCTGTGCTGTCTGATTCTGCAAATTCTCTAATTCTGCAAGCATATATCTTTCCACACGTTCTGCATAGACTGTCAATTTTGTATTTACTAATTCACTCATCATAAAATTCTCCTTGTTTTTGGTCTTCTCAACCTGAAATCAATCTGAAAAATCCGAATCGTGCATTGCCGCATAAATTGCCGTTCCGGCAGCGTTGTCACAGGAAAATGCTGGTTCTGCAAAGGCAGTTTGGATTTCTATTCCGGAATGGAATAATAAATTATTTGTTGAATGATTTTTCAACTGGTTCTGGAGATACTTGTCCGACATCACACCACCGGCATAAAGAACCCGGACTGTCTGTTCCTGCCGGATTGCAGAATCCATCATAGATTTCAGAATTTCCGCAATCGCTGTCAGACAGAACATTGCCACATCGCACGAGGGCATATGTTCCTCCTGATAAAATTTCCGGCACTGGTTCTCCAGTCCGGACATGCAGCAGTTAAGACCTTTTATCACTGGTTTATATGAAAATTTTTTCCGGCTTTGCATAGCAAGTTTTTCCAATTCTGCACCGCATGGAAAATGCAGTCCCAGCATGATCCCCACACGATCAATTAATTGTCCGGCTTTCAGATCCAATGAAGAAGAAACAGGCTTGATCTGCAAAATCTGACCGGCATCATCCGGCGTACACAGCACACAATCCGTTGTACCGCCGCTGACATGGAACGCTAAGAACTGGTGATTTTTCCAGGCAAGCACCCCGGCTGAATACAAAGCCGCCAGGATGTGCCCCGTTTGATGGCTTGTCTCATAAACCGGAATTTCCAGGATATGCCCAATCATTCTTGCCGCCGTCTGACCGCAGAGAAAACAGGGCATATAGGATAGTTCCGTATTTCTCGGACGGACGGAAACACCAATCCCCGCAAGCCGGATGCGAGAAAAATCCAGCTGCTCCAGAATCTCCGGCAATTGTACAGTATGATGAAACACAGCATCACTCTGCCGGAGACCTTTCTCACCGGATTTCACGGGAAGCAATTTTTTTGTTTGCAAAATATCCTCGGATTTGGTATCATAAAGCGCCGCCGAAGTCGTATAATTACTGGTATCCAGTCCCAGATAATACGCCATGGAATTATTGCGCCTCCCGATTCAGACTGCGTGTATAATTTCCTAGAATGCCGTTGATAAATGCGGTATCTTCCGGAGCGGCATAAAGTTCTGAAAGCCGGACGGCTTCACTGATGAGAATATTCACCGGAATTTCCGGCTGATATTTCAGTTCATAGATTGCCATTCGGAGCAGGATTAAATTCACTCTTGCAATTCTGGAAAGCGCCCGTTTCGGACTATAAGCGGAAATAATTTCATCCAGAGAATCCGTTTCTGCGATCACGCCGCTGACAAAATCCCTGACCTGCGGATTGACTGCAATTTCACCGAGATCTTCGGCAAGTGTAAACAATTCTTCCAGGGAATCATCCCGGAATGATGCCTCAAATAAAAGCAGGAATGTATTTTCTCTGCACTGTTGTCTGTTTAGTTTCATCATGAATTAAAATTCCTCCTGCGCAATCCCATTAATTTCCACATTGACATGCACAGCGGTCACGCCTGTCATATCCTGAATACTCTGTTTGACGACCTGCTGCACTCTGGTAGCAACCGCAGCGGCACGACTTCCGGCTGTGACAAGAATTTTCAGCTCCACTGCAATTGCGCCGCCGAGATTGGCAATGCTGACGCTTTTTTCCGGCAGAAGTCCTGCCACGCCAGCAATGTCCCGGATGGACAATGCGGCGACCTGGCGGAGCACTTCATCTGAAATCTGAATCGTCCGTTCTGATTTTTTAATCTGATCCATATTCATACTTAAAAAACTTCCTTTCTATAAAAATTTAAAAATTCTAAAAATTTTAATTAATTATAAATTTAATATAATTATTTTACCACAAATTTATACAGTTGTCAATCAAAATATCAGCCAAAATTCCAGATTCTGAAAATTTCTGATTATTTTACTTCAAAAATCCGGATATTTTCTGCCGGAATCGAAACTTCCTCCAGAATTGCGGATTTAATCAGCGCCGCACCGGATTCATCCAGACCATCCGTCCGGACAACAACTTTTGCCGTATCAGCATCCAGATAGAC
>CAMWTO010000064.1 GCA_947177205.1 uncultured Ruminococcus sp.
TATGTTGTTATTATTATAACAGGACAAAACCCGGAATTCAATAGATATTCCATGAAATTTTTATTAATTTTATATGAATTTCTGAAATTATCCAGAATTTAAAATTACAATTTGTAAATTACATTTTGTATAAATCAATACAGGATTATATAAAATAATAAGCTCTCTGTTTTTCACAGAGAGCCTGAAATTAATTCTTTTTCGGTTTGCTTGTAAAAAGCGAGCTCATCACCGGAACGGCGAATGAGAATGCAATCGCCTGATATAATAAATTCCCTGCAATCGTCGCTGTCGAGAAAATCCCCTGCGCCTGCGGCAGCCAGATTGTAATTGCCAACATCAATGCGGAAAATAATACTGCAAAAATCAACTTCCAGTTTGAGAAATACGCCACGCTGAAAATAGTTCCATGTTCGGATTTGCACTCAAATACATGAATTAACTGCGAAACCACCAGTGTGAACAAGGCGCACGTTCTTGCCTCCGTCAGCGTTCCCCCAAACCGGAGTGCCGTGCTGAATGAACCAAGCGTACACAAGCCGATCATAATCCCACGCCAAGTGATCTTGCTAAGCAGTCCCCCGGCAAAGAAACTTTCATCCGGTTGCCGGGGCGGTCGTTTCATAATGTCCTTTTCCGGCGGTTCTAATCCCAGGGCAATTGCCGGAAGTCCGTCCGTTGCCAGATTCACTAATAATAACTGAACAGGCAGTAATACAACAGGCATTCCCATTAAAATCCCCAGGAACATCGTGATGACTTCTCCAATATTGCAGGAAAGCAGATATCTGACAAATTTGCGGATATTGGAATAAATCGCACGTCCCTGTTCCACAGCACTCACAAGCGTTGCAAGATTATCATCCATCAGAATCACATCCGCCGCCTGTTTTGCAACATCCGTCCCGGTCATACCCATAGCAACGCCGACATCCGCCTCTTTGATCGCCGGCGCATCGTTGACACCGTCCCCGGTCATCGTCACAATGTTCCCGGTTCTCTGGAATGCCCGAACTAATCTTAATTTATGCGACGGATTCACTCTTGCAAATACAGCAATTTTCGGCAATCGCTGATCCAGTTGCGTATCCGTCAGAAGATCCAGTTCATCCCCGGTGATGACTTCACCGCCCCGGAGCAGTCCGGCTTTCCGGGCAATCGCCGCCGCTGTTTTCTTATGATCCCCTGTAATCATGACTGTCCGGACGGATGCGCTTGCACAAGTCCGGATAGCTTCTTTTGCTTCAGGACGTGGCGGATCTAACATCCCGGTCAGTCCCAGAAAAATCATGCTCCCGCCGGTTTGCTGAAAGTCAAAATTAGAATTAAAATTATTGGTATGATTTTGCTTTTCAGCAAACGCAAGCACCCGGAGTGCCTGTTCTGATAAATTTTCAGAAAATTCCAGGATTTTTTTCTGCATTCCCGGTGTCAGTGCCACATCACCGGATTTTGTCCGGACAAAATCGCAGCGCTTGAGAATCACATCCACTGCGCCTTTGGTGTAAATCTGGGATTGACTGCCTTTCCGGACAAGCACACTCATGGATCTGGTGTCGCTGTCAAACGGCTCTTCGGCAAGCCGGGTATATTCCGGGAGCGTTTTCGTCGTGATACCGCCCTTAGCGGACATGACAAGCAGTGCCGTTTCTGTCGGATCGCCTACAGCAGTAAAACTCGCCTGTCCGGATAATTCCCCACGATTCCGGCTTGCAAAATCTCCGGATAATTCTGCATTATTGCATAATACAGCGCATGTCAGCAGACTTTCCAGTGCCGGGACGCTTTTAGGATTCACATGCATGTTGTTTTCCAGGATTGCCCCATCCATTTTCAATGCATTCCCCGTAACGTCAAATTCCTGTTCCAGTGTCCGGATTTTTGTCACTGTCATGCGATTTTCTGTGATTGTCCCGGTTTTGTCGGAACAAATCACGGATGTACATCCGAGTGTTTCCACGCTATGTAAGCGATTGACAAGCGCTTTCTGTTTCATCATCCGATTGACGGCGAGCGCAAGTGCAATTGTCACTGTTGCAGGCAGTCCCTCCGGAATTGCTGCAATTGCGATAGAAATTCCCGTCATGAGCATGTCAAAGACCGGTTCACCCCGGAGCACACCTGCACCGAAGACGGCAAGACAAACGCCAATACAGATCAGCGCAAGCATTTTGCCCAATTCTCCCAACCGTTTCTGCAAAGGCGTTTCCGTCCTTGTAATTTCTGAGAGCATTCCGGAAATCTGTCCCATCTGGGTCTGTTTCCCGGTGGAAATGACCTGTGCTGTGCCGCTCCCTCTGGTGACGGCTGTTCCGCTGTAGACCAGATACGGCTTGTGAAGTCCGGTCAAATCATCATGAACAGATCCGGCAAATTTCGCAATCGGTTCGGCTTCTCCCGTTAAGACAGATTCATTTGCATAGAGCCGGTTTGCTGTAATTAACAAACAATCCGCCGGGATGCAGTCCCCTGCTTCTATTGCAATCAGATCCCCCGGAACAAGTTGTTCTGCCGGGATTTCCTGTAAATTTCCATCACGCCAGACTTTGGCACTGGGCGCAGTCATCTGCCGGAGTGCTTCCAACGTCTTTTCCGTCCGGAATTCCTGGATGAATCCAAGAATTGCGTTTAACAGAACAATAACGACAATCGTAACGGCATCCGTCCATTCGCCGAGTAATGTCGAAATTCCGGTAGCAGCTAACAAAATCAGCACCATGGCATCTTTGAACTGACTGAAAAAAATGCTGACAGCGCCGGGCGGTTTGACCTGGACGAGCGAATTTGTGCCGTATTGTTTTCTGTATTCCTCTGCCTGTTCTGACGTGAGACCTTTCAAGCGAACCCCTCCCGGATATAATTTTTCTGAATTGATAATTCATATTATGTACAAGTTTCCGGGAATATGATTTTTAAATTATTTTTAAATAAAAAAACGCCCCGGAAACCCGGAGCGGCTTTCATGCGATCACGCAAGAATTACGATTAATTAATCACTGACATACGGCAGAAGTGCGATATGTCTTGCTCTCTTGATGGCAACTGTCAGCTCACGCTGATGGAATGCACATGTGCCTGTCACACGACGGGGCAGGATTTTAGAGCGCTCTGTCATACATTTCTTTAATTTATTAATGTCCTTGTAATCGATCTTTTCGACACGATCCACGCAGAACATGCAGACCTTTTTGCGAGGACGCTTGGACGGTCTGGAATTTCTTTCACGTTCCATAATACGCTGGTTCTCCTTTCTGGAATCATCTGAAATTTCCTGGAATTCTCACAAATTCCGGAGATTAAAACGGAACCTCTCCGTCACTGATGATTTCTTCAAAATCATTGAAACTGCTGTTTCCGAGCTGTACATCCTTAGGCGGATTGCCCGGCGCAGCCAGCTGATCGTTTCCGGAATTTCCCGGATTGCCCTGATAGCCGTTGTTTCCGTTATTACGATAATTCTGACTGGAATTATAATTATTATTGTTATTATTATAATTGCCGCTGCTGTAGCCGTAATTACTGTTGGAATTACCGTTATAATTCTGATAACCGCCGTTATTATAATTATTGTTATAATTTGACTGGTTATTGTTTCGGGTCGGGTCAGACAGAACAAAGCTGACAGTATCTGCGATAATCTCATCACTGTAATGCTGAACACCGTTCTTATCCGTATAATTGTTGTTCTGAATTTTCCCCTCTATCAGAACTGGTTTTCCCTTCACAAAATACTGATTCACAAATTCAGCGTTCTTGCCAAAACATGTGATCCTGAAAAAATCAGACTGTCTCTGTTCGCCCTGTCTTACAAAAGAGCGATTCACGGCAATCTGGAAACGGCAATAGGCGTTGCCGTTCTGCCCGACGCTGAACTCCGGGTCATTTACCAGTCTGCCCATAAAAATGACTTTGTTCATGGAAATTTCCTCCCTATCTCAGTTCTCATGTTTTAAAAATAATTTTTTCAGCCGACAAGGCAACCCCTCGCCCTGCCACGCTGATGTGTGTGCAGTAAAATTTCTGTTGTTTCTGCGCTTTGACTTACTTAGTAGTTACCAGAGCACGCAGAACGCCATCATTGATGTTGAGCCGGCGGTTGAGTTCAGCCGGGAAATCCGGTTCAGAATTGAAAGAATAGATCACATAGTAACCCTCTGTGCTAACTTCTGTTCCCTTCTTGATCGGATAAGCGAGCTTGCGCTTGCCCCACTCGTTGACTTCTTCTGTGAGAGAGCCGTGACGCTCAATGAGAGCCTTGACTTTCTCCACGAGTGCTTTCATGGTCTCCTCGTCCTTTTTGAGACTGAAAACGACCATTGCTTCGTAATTTTCGTTCAGTTTTGCCATTTTGTGCACCTCCTTCTGGATTTCGCCTGCGGACAGGCAAGGAATCTGATTTTATCAAACTGCATCAGCAGTCCAGTATATTATAACATAAATTGACAGGCTTGTCAAGCATTTTTTCAGAATTTTTTTATCGGCACAGCGCCATGATCCTTGCACCGTTCTCCTCGTCGGCACGTGCATAGAGATACTGTGTCACTGCCTGAAAATTTTCCCGGATATAATTTTTATAGACAGAATCCTGTTCATCCGTCATCAGGACAGCAAGAGGGATTTTATATGCCGGTTTGCGGATCTGTTTGAAATAGATTCTCCGGGTGAATTCATCTTTCTGCATCCAAAACCGGAACAATAATTTTCTTTCATGCTGTTCTGAAAAATCCGGATTTTCAGAATCAAGCATGATTTCCAGGTGATTCTGATTTTTTGAAAGATGCAGGAGCTGTGCATGGGAAAGAATGCTTTCATCCATGCAGAAAGTCCGGTCATTCATGGCAATTTCCCGGAGATTTTCACAGCACAGGAATGCATCTTCTTCAATTCTCTGAACACTTGCCGGGATGATGATTTTTTTCAGTTGGGAACAGCCCATGAACGCACGTTTCTGAATTCTTTTTAATTTTTTGGGTAAAATTATTTTTTTCAGAGAAATGCAGTTAGAGAAGGCCTCTTCTCCGATGTCGAGCAGTTCCCGTGGAAGCTTGACGCCTTTAAGATTCCAACAATCTGAAAACGCCCATTTCCGGATAATTTTTATATTGGCAGAGAGTCTTGCCATACCCAGATTCCAGCAGCCACAGAATGCACGGCTGCCGAGGATGTGAACGCTGTCGGGCATTTTGACGGATTTCAGACGGCTGCAACGTTCAAATGCGCTGTTTCCGATTTTTTTCAGTTCCGGGGGCAAATGCAAGTCCTGGAGATTTGCACAACGGTAAAATCCCCTGTCGCCGATGGCTCTCATCGTGTCCGGGAATTCCACAGCAGACAGACTATAACAGCCGGAAAACGAATCCGTGCGCACAACAGTAATCTTCGCAGGGAGCGTGACTTCCCGCAAACGGGAACAGTTCATAAACGCACCGCTTCCGAGACTGGAAACAAAAGCCGGGATAAAAATATTCTCCATATCCCGACAGCCGTAAAACGCATGACTGCCGATACAGCGGACAGTTTCGGGCAAACTAAACGACGTAATTTCCCGGTTCTGGTAAAATTCCCACGCAGAAACACGGTCAATCTGTTTTAAATAGATCACAGGAAACAGCTCCTTTCTGAATCTTAATTTTTGTAAATTTAATTCATGAAATCATTATAATAAAAACAGCCTGCCAATAATATAAGAAACAATTGTTACGAATGCAAGATACAACCCGAAACACCCGAAAACGTTCAGAATGTTCGTGCCGCCTTCCGTTTGGAGCAGCATATTCTTCATTTTCCGGGAACTCGTGTTCTTCCGGATTCGTCTCACGGAACGGAGTGTAAATTGATAATAGAGATAATTTCCGAAAAGGCAGAACAAAATCCGGATCAGGATACCCAGAAAAAAGAACGGTGTTTCCAATTGTTCCAGTAATGGCTGATTGATACGGAGAAACGCTGTAATGCTTTCGATTGCCGCCGCCGAGACACCGGATTCCTCAAATAATGCCAGATAGGAATGATCCGTGAACATCCGGAGCATACTGAGCATGAGATTTGGCACACTGCTGAGAATCCACAGCAGACCGCTGAGAATTGTCATGAACCACATCTTACGGTTTGCAAAATAAAAATACGGAAACAGAATACAGGGCAGATTAAACGAAATTTTTCGTCCTGTCTCTTTAAAGCGTTTAAATAACGGAATATAATAAATCGTATTAGTTTTTACAAAATTTGCCACATCACCCAGACGTTCCCCTGCCATGTCTTCTTCGGGAGACATCCCACAGCAAGGATCTGTAAAATCAAACATCTTTTTCTGACCATCCGCCATCAGCATTGTAACCTGTCTTTTTTCGGGATTGATCTCTGCGGAAGATTTCCCGGCATTGTCCTGTTGTTCCTGTTCCCGGAGATCCCTGCCGCATGCGGCGCAGATTTCAGAGTCACTCAGATTGACATGATTGCAGTTGCGACAGATAATACCGCCGTTGTGTTTCCGGTAGGACTGTTCATAACCGAACCATCCGCCCTGTGCGCCGGGCTGTTTCATCCGGATTGCCTGGTGAAGAGAAACATTCGTACATGTGCCGTTCTTGTCCCAGCATGTTCTGTGATAAGGCGTTCCGCAGTCCGGGCAGACAACGACATCATCCTGCGCCTGAAATACCTGTCTGCACTCTTTGCAGACAGAACCTGTATATCTTCCCATATGAAATAAAAATCTCCTTTCTGCATGTTAATTTTATATTTATATTAATTTTATAATTTATAATTATTATAATTTCTTATAATCATTTTTAATATCTCATCAAAATTTTCCTTATCTCTATAATATTTTAAAACAAAGCTGCAATCATGATCTCCGATTTTCAGAGTTTTCAGATACAGACAATCCTTGAATATATCATGTCCGATAAAGGTGCATTTCGCCGGAATGGTAATTTTCTGCAAAGAGTTACAGAATGCAAATGCCCAGTCGCCAATCGCAGTGACGTTATCCGGAATAACAACAGCACCTCTGTTTTCACCGTGATATCTAATCAATACACCATTTTGAATTTCAAAATCAGCCATGAAAATTTTCTCCTTGATTTCTGTTAATTCATCAAATTGCAAGTCCCAGATCAACATGTCCTGTGCAGACATCTGCACGGAGACACACAACCCGGACGGGATCGCCCAACTGCCATCGTTCTCCGGTCAAAGTATTCTCAAAAAACCAGTTTTCTTCTGTGAAATATTCTCCTGCTGGCATGTCATGGATATGCAACAAGCCCTCTGCCATGTTGGACAACTGGACATACATCCCGAATTCCGTCACACTGGTAATGACACCGTCAAAAATTTCCCCCGTGTGGGATTTCATAAATTCCGCTGCATAACACGCATCTGCCTCCCGTTCCAACTGAATCGCCCGGAGTTCCGTCACGGAGGCACGTTCTGCGGCATTCTCCGTGAATTTCCCGTAACGCCGGATTAACCATTCAGTTTCTGCGCCGTCCAGATAATCACTTAGAATTCTATGCACAACCAGATCCGAATAACGACGGATCGGCGACGTGAAATGTGTGTAATCTTTCAGCGCCAGCCCAAAATGCCCTTTCGGAATTTCGCTGTACTTCGCTTTCGCCATGGAACGCAATGTTAAATTATTAATCACCGGGAAACATGGCAGATCTCTGGTCTGATCCAGAATGTTCTGAATATCACAAGGCTTGATTTCTTCCGGATCAAGATTTAAATCCGGATTCTCGGAATCCTGGGAAATTTCCAGTTTTGTGAGCATTTCTCGGAGAATGATAATTCTCTCCGGAGACGGATTTTCATGCACACGGTAGACAAACGGAAATTTTTGCTCTCTGGCAAGCTTTGCCGCCGCCTCATTCGCACATAACATGCAGGATTCTATGATCCGTTCTGTTCTGCCTCTCTGAATCGGCGCAAGCCCTGTGCAGATGCCGTCCTGATCCAATACTAAAACAGATTCTGTGCTCTCCAGTTCCGGCGCACCCCGGCGCTTGCGACGCTGTTCCAGAATGCCGGATAATTCCGCCAGAAGTTCCAGACTTTCCAGGACAGGTGCATATTTTTTCAGAATTTCCGGATCTGCCCTTTGTTCCAGAATCGCATTGCATTCTTCATAGATACCACGGACTTTAGAGTGAATCACGGATTTATGAAATTCATAATGCGTCAGATCTCCCTCCGGGGATAATTCCAGAATTGCCGAAAATGTTAATCTGTCATATCCGGCATTCAGCGAACAGATCCCGTTTGATAATGCTTTCGGAAGCATGGGAATGACTTCATCTGCATAGTAAATGCTTGTACCTCTCCGGAATGCTTCCGAATCCAGCGGACTGTTCGGACGGACGTAATGTGACACATCCGCAATGTGAACGCCAAGCGTCCAGTGTCCGTCCGGGTGTTTCCGAATCGAAACAGCGTCATCCAGATCTTTCGAGTGTGCGCCGTCAATTGTAAAAATCATCTCTTCTCGGAGGTCCAATCGTCCTTGCAGATCGAATTCCGTCACACCGGGAGCGGCGGCTTTTTTCGCATCTAACTGGACTTTTTCCGGAAAATCTACCGGAATTTCCTGCTCTGCAATCCGGGAACGCATGCAATTCTGTGCATTGTCGCAATCTCCGAAATTCAGGATTACTTTGACTTTGTGATCCATGTGACGACTTCCACGGGAGATCACTTCGCATAATACCTGATCATTGATCTTGTAATGACAGCTTTCTTTATAGTTAATATGCAAAGGCATTCCGGCAATGTCCGACAGCAGACAAAGTCCCTCTTCCGTCGGGACAATCCGCCCGGCAATTCTTGTATTCTGTGATTCTTCCAGGATAGAAAGAATTTCTGCCTCCGGTGAACTGGAACGGGATGGAATGGCTCTCGCAAGGACAATATCTCCCTTGAGACTTCCGTTGAGAAATTTTCCTGCGACAAAATATTCTTTGTCATTTTCATCACGGATAAATCCGAAATGCGCATGAAGCCGGATCGTCTCCGCCCGGAATGTCTTACCCTGGTCTGCAAGGACATAATATTTCCCACGTTCAAGAATCTCCCCTTTTTTGCGGAGTTCTTCCAATGCCGTCTGGTATGCCTGGGGATTGCGGTGACTGCGGCATTTCTGTGCCAGTTCCGTCCGACTTAGTTTTTTATGCAGTTCCAGAAATGTGCGGATTTTCCGGCAGCAGCTTTCCAATTCTCCGGAACGGATCTTTTTCTGTTGGGATTTTGATTTTGATATATTCCCCGATTTTTTATTATTTTTTAAATTCTTCCGTGCCTGATGTTTTGCATTATGTCTTGCCATATCTAATATTTCACGCTTTCTTTCTGACTTTCTTTCTGAATTTTTTAATTTTTAACGCACCCCCTGAGGAGTGCGTTACCGGCTCTGTCAATTCTTACTTGTTGATGTTGAGAATCAACGGTACGACAATGTTCATTGCAAGCAGGACAAGTGCCGTGATAATGCCCAGATTTCTGGTCAGTTTCTGCAAGGCAACGTCCCTGGTATTGCTTTCGTTATTCTTATAAAAAGAATCATTAGAACCGCCGCCAAGTGCGCTTGTCATGTTCTGATCCTGTTTCTGATCCTGCATCATACAGAGAATTACAATTAAAATGCAGACAAGCAACACAATCGCACCGCAAACAATTTCGTAAATTTCCATGTGTAAAACTTCCCTTCCTGATAATTCTGGATTTTAAAATAATTTTAAAAAATAATTAGCTTTATTATAGCATAATTTTCAAATGCTGTCAAGCATTTTTGAGAAAACTCTTGATTTTTTGTTTTGGGTATGCTATAATAATAAAAAAATAAGAATCATCAGAAAGAAGTGTGGATTTAATTTGAAAAAAAACAGAATTTTTGCAGGTTGCCTCTGCTTGATAACGGCGCTTTGTCTGCCGGCTTGCTCCAAGGAAATCCCCCAGGAAAATCCCATCATCGAAACCCAGGAAAACAACCCGGAGATAGAACCTGCTTCGGATCAGGAAATCAATCCCGAACCCGGATCCGATCCCACCAAAGAAATTTTTTGGCTCTCGGATTATGATCTGAATCCCCTGCCCGGTCAGCAAAGAGATCCGGCACTTGCGATTTTTGAAGATCAGTACCATGGTAAAATTACCTGGCTCTGGTGTGACCCGACCAAGAGAACCGAAACTCTGACAACTTTGATCCAGGGCGGTGATGCTGTGGACATGGTATCTTTCCAGACGGAAGATTTCCCGTCCGGCATCCGGGAAGATCTGTTTCAGCCATTAGATACTTATCTGAATTTGACAGATTCCATCTGGGACAGCGTCCGGAAACCAATGGAAGATTATGCCTATCATGGTGCACACTATGTCATTCCCTATACAACGAAACATAATTTATTATTAATCTATGACCGGAACATCTGCACAGAAAATGCGCTGGCTGACCCCTATGAACTCTATCAGTCCGGCGAATGGACGTGGGACGCATTCCTGGACATGATGCAGGAATTCACCGCAGGAGATTCCAAACGTTTCGGGATCACTGGCAATGTCGGACGTGGAATTCTCCAGTCAACCGGCATCCAAATTGCAGGAAATGCCGGACAATTGGGGAATCACATCGAAGATCCGGAAATTGCGAATGCTGAAAATCTCCTCCAGGAAATTGCAGACGCAAATCTTTATGACCCAGCATTCTACAACAGCGCAACAGAAAATATCTTATTCTATGCAATGGAAGACTGGGCACTGGATCAATCCAATGCGATGCATCCGGATGCGGATTATATGGCAGTGCCATTCCCGAAAGCATCCGGGGCAGAATCCTATTATCTCACCGGAAATTACGAATCCAAATTATTAGTCAAAAATTCTCCCAAAGGCGAAGCTGTTGCCGCTTATCTGTACTGTGAACGGCTTGCGCATACCGATCCGGCTTATCTGAACCAGGCAAAAGAACGTTCCTTAACCGGACAGACATCCGCCGCCGGACAGGTTCTGTCTTACCGGACGGAAGAACAGTACAATGCCATTCTGGATTATCAGACAAATCTGGAATGCATCATAGATCCGGCATACGGCATGGGCAGTACAATATATGGCGACGGAGATTATACTTATCAGACCAAAGGCGTGATGAACCGTCTGGAAGAATCTATCTTAAAAGACGGAAAATCCTGGGAGGAGATGCTCACTGACTGCAATCCTTTACTGGATACTGCACTAGAAAATTATTAATGAATTAAAATTCCCCCTGTGATGTTTTCACAGGGGGAGCTGAATTTTATAAAAACCGCTGATCGAAATCAGCAATTTCCCGAAAAAAATTTTTAGTAATATTATTTCTGAACAGCTGATATGCTATAACAAATCTATCAGAAATCAAGGAGGAAATTTTTCATGGCTGATTTTAAAATCGAAAATGGCGTATTAATTAAATGTTACGACAATGATAGTGCTGTTGTCATTCCGGAGGGCGTCACTTCTATTGGCAATTCGACATTTTATTACTATAAGCATGCCAATTTGCAGAAAATTACCATTCCGGACAACGTCACTGCGATTGGCAATTCGGCATTTTATTGCTGTAAAGCTTTGCAGAAAATTACCATTCCAGCCAGCGTCACTGCGATTGGCGATGAGGCATTTTCATGGTGTGAAGCTTTGCAGGAAATTACCATTCCGGATAGCGTCACTGCGATTGGCAATTCGGCATTTTATTGGTGTAAAGCTTTGCAGAAAATTACCATTCCAGCCAGCGTCACTGCGATTGGCGATGAGGCATTTTCATGGTGTGAAGCTTTGCAGGAAATTACCATTCCCGACAGCGTCACTGCGATTGGCGATTGGGC
>CAMWTO010000065.1 GCA_947177205.1 uncultured Ruminococcus sp.
GTCAATTTGCCCTCAATAAAGTGCGGTTCTTCGCCGGAAACCCACTCATCAATGACATTTTCGTCCTCATCAATAATCACGAGACTTGCGCCAGGCAGTTCCTCGTCATTAGTAATGTCGATTTTGCTGATTTTTACTTTTGTGGTATCGTCTTTCATGAGAACTTCTGTCACAGTACCATCCTCATTGACTGTAAATTCCAAATCTGTTGTCAGAACATAACCGTCCGGAGCGATTGTTTCACGCAGAATATAGGTCTTTCCGGCAGTCAGCTTGCCCTCAATGAAATGCGGTTCTTCGCCGGAAATCCACTCATCAACAATATTGTCATCTTCATCAATTACTTGAAGCTTTGCACCAGGCAGTTCTTCACTGGTGGTAATATCCTGCTTGCTGATTCTGACAGCAGTTGTCCCATCTACCATTGTAACCAGGGGAATGCCATCCGCAGTAAATACCGATACCTCAACATTTTTAACCTCAACAACATTGAGAACATTCACAGTAAAGCTGATGTCAGTCGCAATCAGATAGCCATCCGGTGCAGCAGTTTCTCTGATTGTATAATAGCCAGCCGGAATTTCAGAAATGATATGATTTGTGCCGTCAGAAGTCCATTCTTCGACAATATTGCCAGATTCGTCAATCAACTGCATCTGTGCGCCGGGGAGTTCCTCGCCGTACACATCTTCCTTGCTGACTGCGACTTTGATAGCATCATTTTCAATCGTAATTTCGACAATTTCCTTATCTTCTTTGATGGAAACAGGATATGCCTTTTCAGTCAGAACATAGCCATCAGGAGGCAGGATTTCCTTGATGATATAATCGCCATACGGCACATTCTCAAAATTGAAACAGCCGTTTTCATCAGAAACTTCGCTGTAAATCGCATTTGTTCCAGAGAAATCTGTTTCGCCTGCATGGAACAACCCGATAATTGCACCGCTGAGAGGCTTGCCATTGGGATTTACTTTTTTGCCCTCGATTGCACCACGTTTCAGGATGTTTTCAAACTGACCGCAGTCAATGTCAACCGTTGTCATTTCCTGACCTTGATACTGGAATGTCACCAGATATTTTTCGCCGTTGAGAACATAATGCTCCTCTGTGGCAATTTCCTGCACATAATATTTTGCAAACGGCAGCTGCTCTGTAAATACAGCAGTCATATCTTCCTGCAAAGAAATCTCAGAAATCAAGCCATTTTCAGGAATTACAGAACCGTCAGCAGCAGTGATATCTTCTGCGGCGAACAGTCCGAAGCGTACACTCAGATATTCATTTTTGCTGCCAAGATCATAATTTTCATCCTGTTCCATTGCCTTTGTCAGATGGATGTTCACGCCCTGATAGTTGTTTGCAAAATTTTGCTGCACTGTATCACGCACAGCAACTTCCTGCCCGGCATAGGTCAGTTCCACAAATTTGCTTTCATCATTCAGAATATAGCCATACGGAGCAGAAATTTCCTTGACTTCGTACTTGCCAAGATACAGCAGATCCGTTTCAGCATAGCCGTCGGAATCCGTTGTCAATTCGGCAACAATATCCCCAGCATTCGCACGGACTGTGCCATCCGCCGTGACAATATCCTCACTGGCAATGACCTGAAAAACAGCGTTTTCAAGACCTTTTTCCTTAAATACAGGCGTATAGATAATTTGAGATTTTTCCGTCTGACCGTCATTCTGAGCATAGCCGATAGACTTCACAGTCGTGAAAGCCTGTCCGGTTTTCTGGACGGAAATTCTGCCCTTCTGAGCCATATCAGATTTTGTTAATTTGATAATATTCACAGCATTTTCTTCCTCCGCATTGGAGGCATTGACAGTGAAAGGAATCGGAGTGCTGTCAAGCACATACCCCATCGGAGCTTGCACTTCAACAAGTGTGTAATTGCCGTAGGCAAGGGATTCGGGAGTAATCAGAACGCCGTTATTGTCCGTGTAAAACGTATCAATTCCGCCAAGCAAGACCTGATTTCCGTCGGAATTAAAGATCTGGAAACCTGCTCCCTCATAAGCAATAGTTCTGCCTGTTTCAGCATCCAGCTTTTCGACCTGGATATAACTGCTGAACGGTGCATCGTTGAGAATATACTCATAAGTCTTGCTGTTTTCAGAAATGAATACCTCGAAATCAGACACAAATTCAGCATCATTGACTGTCTTTGTCTGGTGGACAGTGTACTGACCATAGGGCATGTTTTTTGTCTGGGCAAAGCCGTTTTCGTCAGTAATCAGATAGTCACGAACAGTATCATCAGCTGTTTCATAACTGCCGGAAGATGTCAGATAAATCTCAAATTCTGCCCCTGTTTCGAGGTTTACAATCTCATCTGCGTTTTTATCGCTGTGCTTGAGAATGGACACATTGCCCTTGACTGGCACTTCAAATACAGTCATGTTGGCAGTATTGAGTTCCACTGTGTAATTTTCAGGCTGTGCGCCGACTGTGTACACTGTTTCGTCAAGCAGATAACCGGAAGACGGACTGATTTCCTGAATCGTATAATTGCCACAAGGATAGGAATTTGTCTTAAAATAGCCGTTTTCATCTGTGGTATAGCTGTTCACAAGTTCACCGTCACGATACAGACCATAAACCGCACCAGAAAGAGTCGCATTGCCCTGTGCCGTGCCGTTTTCCACATCCTGCTTGATGACTTCCACACTGAACTTTTTCAGCGTATTCTCAAAAGTCAGATTTGTCGTTTCATCAGCGTCCAAAGTTGCCGACTGTTCTGCCGGAATCACATAACGAATCGGCACATCATTTTCTGATACAGTATAAACGATTTTCTCGTTATTGCTGTCAAAAACCGGAATCCCAGACAGCACAGCCACACCGTCTGCACCAGTTGTAATATCATAGGTCTGCCCATTTCCGGTCACAGTAAAATGCCTGTCACCATTCTGACCATCCTCGGACTGCTTATTAATCTGGAGACTGCCTTTTTTGAGAACATTCTCAAAATCAGCAGTCACAGTCAGATCTGCATCGCCGTTTGTCAGCTGGATATTCTGTGAAACAGGCGTAATATAGCGAAAATCAGCATTGACTTCCGATACAGTATAGGTGATGACATTTTTCATTGCCAAATCATAAACACGCAAACCGTCAAACTCAGCAATGCCGTTGTCATTAGTTGTAGCAATTTTGCTGTGTTCCGTACCGTTTTCTGTCCATGTCAGCTCAAACTGCCGATTGCCGATTATACCGTCTTCGGCGGTTTTGTTGACTTTGATTGTTCCGGACTGATAATCTTCCGTCACATTCACATTGCCGTTTGCTTTCAGCTCGAATACTTCTTCAGAGAGACCGTACCCGGTTGGAGCAGAAATTTCTTTGACATAATAAGTGTCAGCAGGGAGTTTAATCGACCCTGTGCCATCTTCGCCAATCACGATTTCTCCAACTTTCTGCGTGCAATTTTGGTCAGTATACACGCCGTAAATCGCCGTAGAATTGTCAATTGGACTTGTACCGCTGATTTTCACGGAATTATCCGAACTCAGGACTTTCGTAATTGTGAAATTCACGTCGCTTTCAGTCACCCTGAAAGCGTACATGTTCAAGGAACTTGTCTTTTTACCGGTAATTTTGTTGTTTACCACAACACCGTCTGTGCCGTTGGATTCGATTCGCCAGTGCGTACCGCCTTCACCCATACCATCACCGACAGTTTTGCTTGTAATCAGCGATTCCGGCACACCAATGTCCAGCAAATAAGCCACCACATCATCACGGCTGTCAAATTCGCCCATATAAATCCAGCTATGATTGATGTCATTGGGAATTTCTGCAACGACAACAGAGCCGGGAGCAATTGTTGAGCCGTCCGCACATTCCCAGTACGGATGTTCCTCCGTCTTGATGCCCTGTTTCTCCACATCAATCTGACTTGTCACTCCGTCATATGTGATAGTACATTTGCTGTTGACACTCAGCCAGTGTTCCGTGTCGACCGGCACAGGATTGTTCCAATCAAAACCGGTCGTAGAATAGCCCAAATGCGTCATCGAATAGTAAATCAGACCAGAACAGTCAATGCCCTGATTCCGGATTGCTGATTCTGTCATTGCCTTGTAACTGCCCTGATAATATGCCCCTGTATAGCCCTTAAAGCCAAATCCGTATTTTGTACCGAGCAAGGTTGCCGCCTGTGCAATAAGCACATCTGCCGACGGGAATGCCGGATTTTCAAGCTCTGCTGCTTCCACCGGGACAGCATTTGCGGCTGCTGTCGTGAGCATAGAAAAAGCGCAGAGTCCAGCCATGAACCCTGCGCCGATTCTCTTCATTGTTTTGTTCAAAACCATTTGAGAATACCTCTCCATTCTAAATTTTTCTTTTTTGTACGAATTATTCGAATAACTCCTGATAACTGTAATTGCTGAGCATCCCGCCGTCTGCAATATGCTCGCCGTCCTCGTCTACCACTTCTGTAAATCCGTAGTTAAATTCCAGAAAATATCCTGCCTGTACGTCCAGAATAAACCAGATTTCATTGACACAGACTGTATTTGCCACATGACCATAAATCCCTGCATTCGTCCAGACAATATAGCAGGGAAGTCCGATTTCAAGGCATTTTTCATATGTCTGGCAGGCATAGTTGACACAAGTGCCGTGACCATTTTCGAGCATATCTTGATACACGCTCTTTGCCTTTTCAAAGTCTGTGACTCCTTGTTCTGATTCAGTTTCAATTTCAGAAATTGGCTCTGTTTCGGGGATTTCATTTAATTCCACAATTTCAGGAACTGTTTCCGTTTCAGTCATGGATTCTGTCTGTATGACTGATTCTGTCGTGCGTGATGTCATTTCAAACTGTTCTGTTTCTGTCGGTTCTAGTACAGCCTCTTCCGGAATTTCGATGATTTCAGGCTCTTGTTCCTCTCCATAATCTTCTTGCTATAAATGAGCAAATTTTAAAAGTGTACAAAAAAAATTGTTGAAAACTCACTTTATGCCCTAAAATCAGAGTTCTAAAGTCCAAAAACATATGCTTTTGTTGTGCAATTTGACGAATCCGTTGTTGAAATGCTCATTTATAGTTGGATTTCCTCATTCGTCATGATAACTTCCTGAATTTCTAAAAATTCCGTGATTTCTTCTGTGCAGAATGTTTCCGGCACTTCTGGGGGGATCGTATTCGAACAGGTTTTCATGATTTCGCACGATACTTCCCCGGATGCCGTAACAGATTCCGACGTTTTCGGCTGATGGATGATTTCAGAATCTTCACTATCATCACAGCCAGTCATGAGAAATGCACACAGAATTGCAAGTAAAATCGCCTTTTTCATGGCTTTCACTCCTTTATGATATGGTAACTACAGCATACCATAATCCGGGAGAAAAATCCAGTGTTTTCGGACAGATTCTACCTATTTGACAAGATAAACAGTTATTTTACAGCAGAAAGTCAAATGTCGTCACCCCGTTCACACAGCGGAAGATAGCCGTTTTTCTTGAGCAGTTCGTACAGGAATTTTCTTCCTTTCTGCGTCCAGCATGTGTAAATCCTGGATTTGTTTTCGCCGTAAACATGAGTATGTGTCCGTGTATAGCCATAATTTTCATATCTGGCATACAGAACCCAACAGCCGGACTTCATGCGATACTGCACACCCAGAAAATGCAGCAGACGGTTCATCTTCCTGCCGGAAAAACCGTAATCCTTGGCAATTACCGTGATGGGAAGATCAGTTTCGCTCTGAAGAATTGTATCAAGATAACTGCATTTCTCCGTCAGAATTTCGTTTTTTGTCTGTTCTTCAACCAATTTTTGCAGCATCTGGATGACATATTCCGGACTGCACACCATTTTTTTGAGCAGTTCCGGCGACAGATAACAGCCATTCTGACGAATACTGGGCAGGACTTCAGAAGTAATCCAATGCTTGAACTGCTTTGCAGTTTTCAGTCTGCTCGACAGAACCAGGCTGTATAGACCACTTTCATTAATCAGTGTAGGATTTTGATTTCTGCCGATGGAGTCACGAATCGTTACTCCATCGGTTTTGTCATCACACGCAACATGGTCAAGCAGTGCCTTGCGGTGATTCCTGTATCCCAATGCCTTAGCTGCATCCTTTCCCACAAACCAAGGGATGCCGTCAATCAGCACAGTCCTGACCTGACCGAATTTCGGGTGTTTGTAAATTTTGATTTCATTCATTTGAATCATGCCTTTCGTAAAAATATTTATATTACGGAAAAATCCGCTTTATACTGGTAACATTCCCTCAAAATTTTCTGAATCCCACAGCAAAAGCTGCCCATTCCCAGCACGTTCACTCGTATCATAGTTGGAAATGAACACTTCTTCATACATCTTGCCGCTCTCATATCGCTGGACAATATTGTTTAGACGACTGACAGTTTCAATTTGAATGCCTGGTTGATTCCACATTTCCCATATTTCAGGACAGTCATTATAGGACACCAGAAATTTGCTGTTACTCCGCAAAAGTGCGTCCCTTAGCCGGATATGGTCTTTTTTTGTGAATCCTACATCTTTGTAATAACTTTCCGTCGCATAATAGGGAGGATCGCAGTAGAAAAAGCTGACCGGACTGCCATAATGCCGGATCAGCGTCTCAAAGTCCTGATTTTCGATGATAACAGATTGCAGTCTGCGTGATGCCATATCAATCTGCGGAAAATTGTTCCACATCGAATGCGGCTGACTTGCGAAACTGTCAAGACCGCTTGCATAGCTGTACCGGATTAACTGATAGAATTTTGCAGCTCTGTCATAGTCATGAAATCTCGCAAACAAGCCCTTTTTATGCAGACTGACAAGCCGCATGAAATCCTCACGGGAGTTCAGGACGTATTTCAGCTTATATTTCAATTTATTGGGATTGTCACGGACACAGCGGTACAGATTTGTGAGATTGCTGTTTCTGTCGTTCCAGACCTCAAAATCACGACCTGGCTCTTTGTGGAACAGCACCCAGCCTGCACCGCCGAACACTTCAATATATTTCTGATATTTCAGCGGAAAACGCTTCAGGATTTCATCCCGGAGTGCTTTTTTTCCGCCTACCCATGACATGAAACTATTCATGTGCCTCCTTTCTGTTCCTTCTGCTTTGCCTGAATACTGGCGAAAATCAGACCTTTTTTCGCAGAATAACTGCTTGCCTGGTTCACCTGACAGCAGAGTTCCTTGTACTGTTTCGGTGATATCCGCCCTTTCACGCTCCGGAGCATAGCAGAGATACTACTTCCGTGCAGACGGAAATTTTCTCTGTTCTGGATTTTTGTTCTGTGCATTTTTATGACCTCCGTTCACATTGCACTTTGCACGATTTCTTCCGATTCTTCTTCACTTTCTGTTAATTCCTTCAATGACAGATTCCAGATTCCGACAGCAAATTCAATGCCCTGTTCCTCTGATTCAGGATAGTACATTTCGGAAAATTTTCCGTCTTTGTAAACATATCTGCCGCAGTTGAAACCGATATTTTCATCTGCCCATTCATGGGTAAATTTCACATCTGGGAACAATTCCGCAAGTTTTTCGATTACCGCATGCGGTGCTGACCAGGCTGTGAAAAACGTCAATGTTTCGGACTTACTGTAGTCAGTACCAGACTCATAGCCGTAGGCATCCCATTTTGTGTCCCAATTGGCGACACGCCAGTCATGCCAGTTGTTCTGCCCATGCAATGCAAGTTCTTTCTGACCGAGTTCTCCGGTATAGACAGACTCCGGCATGGGGATAATTTTGTCAAAACTAATCGTCCCCAAGCCAAATTCGTCATTCTGGATCTGTGCAAGCATTTGCTGGATTTTTTCTGCATCTCCTTCTAAAGTGATGCAGTTTTTCACATGGTTCGGCATCCATTCACCCCCATATTACTGAAAATATTCTTATTTTGTAGTCGTTCGTCAAACCGGAGCAGATTCTTAGCCAGAGCTTCTACAACATTGACAGTGACAGCATTACCAGCCTGCTTGTACAACTGTGCATCCGACATGCCAGTTTCTGCAACTTTCTGAAACTGTCCCGTACGGAAACCCTGCAAACGCCAGCATTCAACTGGCATCAGCCTGCGGATTCTGCCATGATGCACAATGCCATGACGATCTGTGATTGTCAGCGTAAACATTGGCTCATTGGGATTTTTTATGCGTCTGCCATTTTGCCGGACATTGACTTTTTCCGGATTCAGTATCGCTCTCGGTGCATCTTCCACCAAAATACCGGAACGCTCACCCCTGTGCGTTCCGCTTGAAACCCCAAGGTCATATCTTGTATGAATACATCTCGCCGTGTCGGTAATCTGCGGATTTTCGTTCAGATCGCAGAATACAGCCCCTGACGGATACTCCATTCCGATAAAATACAAGCCCGTTTTTCCTCCCATACCGCCGCTTCCGCTGCACTGTGTGACTGCAAGTCCATCTGTTTCATAAACACGCTGACCCTGACTGCCGCCGATTAATTGCTGGACTTTCCTGCTATTTTTCTCGTCGACTTTTCCGAAAGCCAGTATTTGTCCGGAACAGTCTGTTCCAAGACATCCTGCAAGGTAGACTCTCCTTCTTGACTGTGGAACGCCAAAGCCGGCGCTGTTATGCACAAGCCATTCCACACAATACCCCAGTTCTGAAAGCGTTCCAAGGATTTTGGCGAAAGTTCGCCCCTTTTCAATCCCCAACAGTCCGGGAACATTCTCAAGTATAAAATAGCGAGGTCTTTTGGCTTCAAGGATTCTGGCAAGTGCAAAGAACAGATCGCCTCGCTCATCGGCAGTGCCTCGTCGCTTTCCAGCGACACTAAAAGGCTGGCAGGGAAATCCGCCAGTGAGGAGGTCAAAGTCTGCAAGTCCTCTGGCGTCAATAGTTCTGATATTTTCATAAAAATCCTCACCCCCTACATCATACAAGGTACGATAGGCTTTCTGAGCGAATTTGTCAATTTCGTACCATCCCACAAATGAAAAATTCCCAGCTCTTTCAAGACCAGAACGAAAGCCGCCGATGCCTGAAAATGCGTCAAAAACTCTGATGATTTTCTATCCCTCCTACATTACCATTTCGACAGATTCTGTTTCGTCATCTTCGTCGAAACTACTGTCATCATTCACATTGCTGTTCTGATTTAATGCAATGGTTTGCTGATGGGCGGCGATTCTTGCCTGTTTCAGCCGTTCACGCTGTGCAATGGCATCTTCCGGATGCCGCCATGCAATATTGCCGTCCAGATGTTTCAGAAGATGTTTCCAACAGTTTTTGAACTCATCGCCGATGAGACCCAAATCCAGAAGCCACACCCGGAACGAATATCGCAGTCGCCTGCTTTCTGGTCAGTCCGGTCATCTCGATTTCGATGCCGAAACTTCTTGTTTTAATACCTTCAAATTTTTCTTTCATCCATCATCTACAAGGAAAAGTCACTGATTTCAGGAGTTTCTTCCGATTCAGCAGTCTGTTCCATCTGCTGTTCATACTGTTCCGCAAGCAATCTTGCACATGGAATATATTGTGCATATCTTGCATAGTCAGCTCCCTGTGAATCAATCAGGAGTCCGTCACCCTGCTTTTCGTCATAGACAAGAATACAGTGCCTTATGCCGTCACTGTCACAGTACATATTATCCTGATATTTCTTTATAATTTTATGATCCTGCAGGGGATTGTTTCGCAGGCTGAAAAATTCCTCCTGTGAAAGAGGAATGCTATGCTCCACGATACAGGCAGTCGGTGTAAAATCCAGCTCTTTCCGTACCAATCTGGCATGAATTACTAATTTTTCAGTTTCCGGCTGTTTCGGTTCGGACAACTTCATATATAGATTTTGGATTCCCGAAACATCTGTATCCCGAACAGTTTTCGCTTCGATAGAATACTGTCTGTCGAGATATTTTGCAAGTGTGTTAAGGTCAATCAGACTGTCGTTTTCTGTGATTTTGCTACACACAACTTTTTCCATTTCACTGTACGGATAGACTTTCACAGTCAGTTCTGCGTTTTCATCCGTCAGAACAGGAATTTCAGAAAGATGACAGCCGATACTGCTGAGAACATCTCGGATTTTATGCACTTCGCATGGCAGTTTCAGAAGTGCTGAATTTTTCTGATATTTCACAAATACTGTAAACATGAAATTTCTCCTTTACATAGCAATACCGCTGAAACTGAGGTCATCTTCTTCCTCTGTTTCAACGGTATTTTCTTCTTTCTGTGATTGTTCCAGTGCTGTCAGTGCATGGGTGACAGCATCCGTCAGTATTCTGGATGCCTGCTGTATCTCCGACAGTGCCTTGTTCAGTTCATTCAGTGGTTTTCCGTCACTCCATCCGGCAATGTACGGAAATGAATATTCGGAAGTATCCAGTCCGAAATGTTCTGCCACAATAAAAGCAACACTCTCTGCATGGACTTCCTTTGCACTTCTGTCAGCATGCATCGTCGGAAGTGCTGTTCTTTTATCGTGAAGCAGTTTATGAGCACACTCATGAAACGCTGTTTTTAAGGTCTGGGCATCACTCATGCCAGCCTGAATTACAATCCTGTCCTCATTGTGACTGTAATAGCCATGAACATCGCCGGGAATCTCCTCAAAGGTGATCGGAATTCCGGTTACTTTCCGAAGGGCATTCAGCACGGCGGTCATCTGTTCTGATTCAACTTTGCCTGCCAGGTCATGGATATATTCTGGCAGCTCCTTTCCGCTGGTCTGCGACACATCAAATACACTCACTGCCTTGAATGCAATTCCGTCAATTTCTTCTGTTTCTTCGTTCTCTGCCTGTTCCTCACGTTTCCGTTTGTATGGCATCGGAGCGAGTATCCTGATTCCAGTTTCGCCTTTACTAACCTGCCTGCCAAGCTGTTTCCATTTACCATAGGCTGCTACGAGTGTCGCATCTGGCTTCTGCATGGCAATCAGCATACAGTTTCCTGCGGAATAATTCGTAAATTTTGCCATAAATCTGAGATACTCCTGATATTTTTCAGAGGTAAACACTTCTTTCACACCTTCATCAATTCTTTGAAACAATTTGCTCATTTCGCTTTGTTTCTTCTCATGATAGGCAGATTTTTCTTCCTGTGTGAGATGCTTTTTCCACGCCATCGACTCCCTCCTTACATAAAAATACCATTTATTTCAATTATTTTTCTTCTGTAAATAAAAAAAGCCGATTTCATTTATTTCTTCACTTTGTGAGAAATATACAAAACCGGCTATAAAACTTTGTGCAAGTTTTTTATTCTATTTTATCTGGTTTTAGCTGAAATTAACTAAAATTTTTATGTGACTGACTTTGAATTTGTTCTGAAAATGATTTTTCATTGGTTCAAATCCTGATTCAGATTATTTTTTCAGCAATGTCATCTACGGTTTCACTTAAAAATTTCAACCTCCGGATACAATAAAAAAGACCGATTTCTCGGTCTTTTTCACTCTGTTATCTTTTTTGATACAGAAACATGGGGTGGATAATCGGATTCGAACCGATGGTCTTCAGTGCCACAAACTGACGCGTTAACCAGCTACGCTATACCCACCATAGACGCGCCTTACTGGACTCGAACCAGTGGCTTACTGCTTAGAAGGCAGTTACTCTATCCAACTGAGTTAAAGGCGCATGAAAATTTTAAATTTAAAAATACTTGAAACTACTGGAGCGGATGACGGGAATCGAACCCGCATACTCAGCTTGGGAAGCTGATGCTCTACCACTAAACTACATCCGCCTGCTTGGTTCTGTTGTCGCTCACCGCTCTCAACAAGAATTATTATAGCATATTTTTCAT
>CAMWTO010000066.1 GCA_947177205.1 uncultured Ruminococcus sp.
ACAAATCCTTAATCTAAATTCTGAAATCACGGAAATCAGTACCGATACCAGAAATCTCCCGGAGGGGTGTCTGTTCCTGGCACTCCGGGGGAAGAATTTTGACGGACATGATTTCGTCAGGCAGGCAATTGCATCCGGCGCTGTTGCCGCTGTGACGGATACGCAGATTGATGATCTGCCTTGTCTGGTCGTTCCGGACACCGGGAAAGCGTTGCTGAATCTTGCGAATCTCTATCGCCGGAAATTTGAAATTCCCGTGATTGCTGTTACAGGAAGTGTCGGTAAAACCACGACGAAAGAATTAATTGCCTGTGTCTTGGCTGAAAAATTTAACACGCTCAAAACACAGGCAAATCTGAACAATGAAATCGGCATGCCAAAAACAATTTTTGGTTTGACAAAGGCGCATGAAGCTGCTGTCCTGGAAATGGGCATGAATCACTTCGGAGAAATCGCAAACATGAGCCGCAGTGCTCAGCCGACAATTGCAATTATTACCAATATCGGCTTTTCTCATGTGGAAAATTTAGGATCACAAGCGGGCATTAAAAAAGCAAAATTAGAAATTCTTGACGGCATGAATCCGGATTCTCCCCTGATTACAAACGCAGACGACGCATTATTATGCACACTCCGGACGGAATTGGACAGACCGGTTTACCTGTTCTCGACACAAGACAATCCGGCGGCAAACGTCCGAGCCGAGGACATCAAAGAAGAAAACGGCGTGACGACATTCACGATCTGTCATGAGAACAAAAAATTATTAGCTGTTCTTCCGGCAATCGGGGAACATAACGTGAAAAATGCTTTGGCGGCGTATCTGGTCGGCATTCTGACCGGGATGGAAGAACAGGAAATCCTGTGCGGACTTGCAAAATATCAGCCAACTGGTATGAGACAGAATATCATGGAAAAAAACGGACAGACTATCATTGCAGACTGCTACAATGCAAGTCCGGATTCTATGAATGCTGCGCTTAGCGTTCTGGGGAATTATCCCTGTGACGGCGGACGAAAAATCGCTGTTCTGGGTGATATGCTGGAACTTGGCGATATGAGTCCGGTACTTCATGCAAAAGTCGGCGAAATGGTGAAACAGTCCGGAATTGATATGTTATTCTGTTACGGAACAGAATCCCGGACCATTGCAGAATCTGCCGGGGATTCCTTGGAGATTTTCTGCACGGAACATCCGGAAATTTTGAAACGACAGCTCCGGGAAACGCTCCGAGACGGCGATGTGGTTTTGTTCAAGGCAAGTCATGGGATGCACCTGGAGAACATCATAGAAACGCTTTACTTGGATCAGGATCAAAGCACATGATGCCTGTCTGGCTGCAAGTGATTGCCGTATTCTGTCCGGCACTGACAAGTTTTTTCATGGGGATTGCACTGATTCCGTTTCTGAAAAACTATTTTAAATTAAATTTAAAATCCGCGGCTGATTCTGAAAGTTGTGTTTATCCGACGATGTGTGGTGTGTTGCTGCTGTTCGGAACAATTACCGGGCTTGTGTTAAGTTTTGCGCTGTATCAGCAGTTCAGCGGCGCAGACCGTACCGGGATTACATTCCAGATGGAAAGTCGTGCTGTGTGCACTGTTCTAGGCTACAGTCTGCTGATGGGATTTGTTGGGCTGTTCCAGGATAATTTTAAAATCCGGGTTGTAATTCATAAAAATCAAAGAAAATTAATAGATCCCGTCCGGAAATTATGGAAATTCCTCGCAGTGTTTCTGATAAATATGGTATTTGTCCGGATGCTTCCGGCTGAAATCCGGAATTTTCCGGATGTTGTGAACGCATTGTTATTAGCTGGATTCTGGCAATTCATGCAGTTTCCGGAACAGGAAACAGATGGTGTCAGCATCACAATGGGGATGATTCAGTTTTTATGCCTGAGTATGCTGTTTCTTGCGCAGAAACAGAATCTCTGTGCAATTTTCAGTTTTTCAGCGGCAGGAGCGTCAATGGGTTGTCTGTTCTGGAATCTGCATCCGGCAAAATGCCGGCTTGGTCAGGTGGGGACGTTCTGGTTTGGTGCGGCTGTTCCGGCGCTGTGCCTGATGACGCAGAAAATGACTGTGTTTTGTCTGTATCTTGCTGTTTATGTTCTGAATTTTCTTCCGGCACTGTTCCGAAAATTTCAAAAACAGCAGTTTATGATCCTGTTGCAACGTGCCGGTTGCAAGCCGGGACAGAGAATTGCAATTCTAAGCGGATTTGCTCTGTTCTGCTGTGCTCTGGCAATTATCACACAAATATAAAATAAATTATTAAAATAATTTTCAAAAAATTATTTTTAAAATGAATTCGGAAAGGGTGAGGCTATGCCGAAAGAAATTCGCAGGCTCGAAAAAAGAAAGACCCGTATGACGGGGGTCAATCTGACATTTGCCGTGGTTGTACTGATCCTGCTCGGACTTGGGATCGTTATGATGTTTTCGGCAAGTTATGCCATTGCGATCAATGAAGAAAAACCAGGTTATTATTATGCGCTCCGTCAGATGATTTTCGGCGGCGTGGGGCTGATTGCCATGGTGATTATCTCATTTATTGATTATCATATCTATCAGAAAGTCTGGGTTGCTGTCGGATCTTATGCCGGGAGTGTGGTTTTATTAATTCTTGTCATGATAATTGGTACAGATCTGGGGTCAGGCTGTAAACGGTGGATCCGTCTCCCTGGTGGTCAGACATTTCAGCCGTCGGAACTGGCAAAATTTGCTATTGTGATTCTGTTTGCTTATCTGATAGACATGCATCATGACAAGATGAAAAAATTTAAAGTCGGCACACTGCCGTTTATCTTACTGCTTGCCGTGATTGCGGGACTTCTGATGTTACAGCCGCATTTGTCCGCAACAATTCTGATTGCCCTGATTGGTGTGGCGATGATTTTTGTCGGCGGTGCGAAATGGTGGCATCTGGTTCTTACCGGTCTTGTCGGCGTTGCAGGACTTGCCGCCGTTGTCATTCAGAAAGTGATGTCCGGAACGGGATATTTTGCCGTCAGGCTCAGGACGTGGAGAGATCCGTTTGCCTCTGAGGAGGGTTTCCAGTCACAGCAATCTTTAATTGCGATTGGTTCAGGCGGTCTGTTTGGTCTGGGTCTGGGAGAATCCCGGCAGAAATTTTTATATCTCCCTGAATCGGAAAATGACTTTGTCTTCTCGATTGTATGCGAAGAACTGGGACTTGTCGGCGCAATTACCGTGATTTTATTGTTTATTCTCCTGATTGCTGAGGGATTTCACATTGCAACACACTGCAAAGACAGATTCGGCATGATGATTGCGGTAGGATTCACGCTCCAGATCGGCTTGCAGGCATTTATTAATATTGCAGTTGTCAGCAATTTAATGCCGAATACCGGTATCAGTCTGCCGTTTTTCAGTTACGGCGGTACGGCGCTGCTGATGCAGCTTGCACAGATGGGAATTGTTCTGAATGTCTCACGGGGGCGCTATGTGGTCGGAGAAGAACGGTCGTCATCCTCTTCCTCCTCATCCCGATCATCCCGGCACAGAAATGTAAGTTCCCACAGCAGGACGGCAGAAACGCAGAAAGGATGATGTTATCATGAAAATATTACTTGCAGGTGGCGGTACGGGCGGACATATCAACCCGGCGCTTGCCATTGCCGGTATCATCCGGAAACATGTGCCGAATGCGGAATTCCTGTTTGCGGGAACACCGAACGGTATGGAAGCCAAATTAATCCCACAGGCAGGATACAAGATTGAATTTATTAAAGTTGCTGGATTTCAGAGAAAAATTAGTTTTGAAAACATTGGCAGGAATCTCAAAGCCGTCTGGTATCTGGCAGGATCGGGGCATAGGGCAAAGCAGATTATCCGGGAATTTCAGCCGGATCTTGCCATTGGTACGGGCGGTTACGTGGCAGGTCCTGTGATCCGCATGGCGGCAAAGATGGGCATTCCAGCAGTGATTCATGAACAGAATGCTTATCCGGGTGTCACAAATAAATTACTTGCCAAAGAAGTAGATCATGTTATGCTGACCGTCAAAGAGGCGCTTGATTATTTTGAAAAAGACATTTCTTATACTGTTACGGGGCTGCCAGTCCGTTCGGAGTTATTAAAGAAATCCAAAGCACAGGCAAGAAAAGAACTTGGATTTGACAATCATTTCTGTATTCTGTCATTCGGAGGCAGTCTGGGTGCAGGCTGCATTAATGAAACCATGGCGGAAGTGCTGAAATGGCATGTGTCCAAAAATTTGAAAATCAATCATATTCATGGTTATGGGGGCATGGGAAAGGATAGTTTTCCGACAAAAATGCAGGAATATGGCATTCCTATGAAAAGCAGCCGTCTGAGAATTACAGAGTATATCAACGATATGGATACATGCATGGCGGCGGCGGATCTGGTGATCTGCCGATCCGGTGCAAATGCGCTTGCAGAATTACAGGCACTGGGCAAACCGTCGATTTTGATTCCGTCGCCGATTGTCGCTGGGAATCATCAGTATCACAATGCTATGGTACTGGGCAAAGCCGGTGCGGGAATTGTGATCGAACAGAAAGACATGACCAGTCAGCGCATGATTGCTGAAATTAAAAAACTTTATCAGGATCAGGCGAAATTGCAGGACATGGCAAAGAAAGCACATTCACTTGCGATTCCGGACACGGAACAGAGAATCTGGGACGTAATCGAGAATCTTATCAACAAAAAATAAAAATCAGGCAAATTAAATCATTCTAACTCAAGGCAAATTCTAATTATTTTTGGAAAATATTTTTAAGCACCCGTTTCTTTTCTGTTACATAATATATAATATATTATTAATTTATATTAATTTATGATTTTACAGAAAGAAGTGAGCTGTTGTGCAGAAATTTTTGATACAGGGCGGTCAGAAGCTGGAGGGAGACATTCCTGTGCAGGGGGCGAAAAACAGCGCTTTGCCAATTCTGTCTGCCTCTCTGCTCTGTGATGGCGAGAGTGTTCTGGAAAACTGCCCGGAATTATCCGACGTTTATTCAGCATGTCGTATTCTCACCAGTTCCGGTTGTCAGTGTTCCATGCAGGAACGTGTTGTGTGTGTGAATGCGAATACTCTCCGGAATTCTGAAATTCCGGAAAATCTCATGCGTGAAATGCGTTCGTCCATTATTTTTTTAGGGGCAATGCTTGGAAGAACCGGCACTTGCACGCTTGGTTATCCCGGCGGCTGTGAACTGGGTTCCCGTCCGATTGACTGGCATTTACAGGCACTGCGGAAAATGGGCGTCCGTGTCCGGGAGGAAAACGGTGTTCTGTTCTGTTCTGCGCCGGGTGGTCTGCACGGTGCTAAAATTCATCTGCAATTTCCGTCCGTTGGTGCAACGGAAAATATTATGCTTGCGGCGGCACTTGCCAAAGGCGATACGGTGATTACCAATGCGGCAAGAGAGCCGGAAATTATGGATCTGGCAAATTATTTGATCCGGTGCGGCGCAAAACTAACCGGCGCTGGTACAGATACCATCCGCATTCAGGGTGTCAGAAAATTACACGGCTGTACATACCGGATTATGCCTGACCGGATTGTCACAGCGACCTGGCTTGCGGCGGCGGCTGCCACCGGCGGCAGTGTTCGTTTGCTTCACACGGATATGAACAGTCTGGAGGGCATTCTTGACGTTCTGGAACAGATGCAGTGTCAGTGTAGTTGTCAGGATGATCATATCTGTTTTTCTGCGGCAAAACCCATCCATGCTGTAAAATACCTGAAAACGATGCCATATCCGGGATTTCCCACGGACACACAGGCAATCTTCATGGCGGCGCTTTGTACGGCATCCGGCACATCTGTCATTGAGGAAACCATTTTTGAAAACAGATTCCGGCATGTCGATGCACTCATCCGGATGGGGGCGGACATCCGGACAATTGGACGGGTTGCTGTGATTCGGGGCGTGAAACAGCTCCACGGTGCTTGCGTCAGTGCAACGGATCTGCGTGGCGGTGCCTGTATGTTAATTGCCGGACTCGGCGCACAGGGACAGACCAGCATTACAGATATTTCACATATCGACAGAGGCTATGACAGACCGGAAATGTTATTACAGAACATTGGCGCAAAGATTCAGAGAGTTTCTGAATAATTTAATTTATATTATTTTATTTAAATATTAAATATTATTCAATCCATCAAATTCCGGAATGATTTTTGTAAGCAGGAAGTGAGAGCATTTTGAGAGATATTGAAAAAACAAATATGGCGCATGAGGCAAATTTGCGCAGAATCCGCCGCCGCAGGAGAGGACGCTCCGCCTATGTCCTGCTGGTGGTTCTGTTTGCATTTGCCCTGCTGATTACGTTGTCAATGACGATATTTTTTAATATTGAGAAATTCCATGTGACGGGAAATTATACTGGGAGCAGTGCGGATGAGATTATTCAGAGCATTGGCGTGAAGCGTGGGGATAATATGATGCGTCTTCACCTGGAAGAACTGGAACAGAAAGCAGAAGAAATCCTCACAGACGCCGAAACGGTGGACATCCGCCGGGAATTTCCTAATACGCTTGTGATTGATGTGCAGAAAAGCATTCCGGCGTTCAATATCAGTTATGAATACGGGACTTTGATTGTCAGTCAGCACGGAAAAATTTTGCAGGACAGCATGGATCCTGTGCAGGGGCTTGTGAGCATTGCCGGTTATGTCCCGGCGGAAACCACGCCAGGAAAAAGACTTTCCGCAGAGGAAGAACGTTGTGACAAGATTTTTTCTGCACTTCAGGAAATTATCCTGGATGACAAACAGGAAAATAATCCGGATAATTCTAACAATTCTGATTTGCCAATCGTTGCAGTGGATATGACGGATTTTAATAATATTCTGGTCAATTTCGATCAGAGAATTTTATTTAATATGGGCAACTGGAGTGAAATTCCCTATAAGATCAGCTTTGCACAGCAGGTGATTGCCACACAGCCGGACGGCAAGGAGGGCTACCTGACAATGATCGGGAGTAATCAATGTTCGTTCCGGAATCGTTCCGACGTGGAAAATCATGAAAAACGTCTCGTTTCTCAGGGAATCCTGGAAGAGCAGGGAACACAGGAAAATGACAACATGCCGGTGACGGAGACAACGCCGGTTTTTCACTGAATTTTTTAAAATTTATTTTAAAAATTTAGTTATCCTATCTTCATTTTTTGTGAAATTCACGCAAAAAACAATACATGCAGTTGTATGTTTCAGGAAAAAATGAAATTTTGTGAAAAAACTATTGCAAAATGTTTTAAAATATGTTAGAATAAGAGTATCTAAGATTTTTAGATTTTCAGGAACTGTGTATTCACAAATGCACTTGCAAATTTTTCTAGGAGGAACTTGAACATGACGGACTTCATTTATGAAGAGGCTTTTGAACCTGATGTGAATATTAAGGTGATTGGTGTCGGCGGCGGCGGCGGTAATGCACTCAACTGCATGGTCGATTCTGATGTGAGCGATATTGAGTACGTGACGATTAACACGGATGCCAAGGCGCTGAAAAATTCCAAGGCAGCGACCAGAATCCAGATCGGCGCAAAACTCACCAAAGGCAGGGGCGCAGGTAATCAGCCGGAGATCGGTCAGCGCAGCGCAGAGGAAAATATTGAAGAAATCCAGGCAGCCCTCAAGGGTGCAGATATGGTATTTATCACTGCCGGTATGGGCGGCGGAACAGGCACAGGCGCTGCACCTGTCGTTGCTAAGGCGGCGCAGGAAATGGGTATTCTCACAGTTGCCGTTGTCACAAAACCGTTTGCATTCGAGCGTGAACAGAAAATGCGTCAGGCAGAATCCGGTATCGCTGAATTGAAAAAATATGTCGATTCTCTGATCGTCATCCCGAATGAACGTCTCCTTGTCGGTCTGGAAAAAGCCCCTACGATGAAAGAATCGTTCTCGCTCTCAGATGATATTCTGAAAACCGGCGTGAAGAGCATTTCAGATCTGATTGTCGAAGAAGGGTATATTAATCTGGATTTTGCCGATGTGGCAACGACTATGAAGGGCGCAGGCTATGCGCATATGGCTGTTGGTTACGGTTCCGGCAAGGACAAGGCACAGGAAGCGGCAAAATCTGTCATCAGCAGTCCACTCCTGGAGACATCTATTGCCGGTGCTAAGAGATTATTGATTAACGTTGCGATGTCCGAGGACACGCTTGCGTCGGATGTTGACACAGCATCCAAGATGATTACGGAAGCGGCATCGCCGGACGTGCAGTTCATCTTTGGTGCGGCTTTCAAGGAAGACATGCAGGACGAAATGAAAGTTACTGTCATTGCTGCGGATTTTTCGGATGACACCGAAGAAGAACCAGGTGAACCGGAAGAAGAAATCCGTCCGCTGAAATCTTCCGCAAGAAATGCCGGAAATTCCAAATCTTCTGTCAGTGCGGGAAGTTCAAGAAATGCAAGATCTCCCCGGAAAGAGTCTGCCACAACAAGCAGAAATCCAAATCGCAATGTCAATGTGTATGATGGTAATGACAGGAACAGCATGAACAATATGGATGATATGGATGATGTCGATGACGACGAAGAAGTGATTGAAATTCATAATCCTTTGATTGAAGAACCCATTAACATTGCACCTGCGCCGGAAACAGCGCCGACAATCCGCAGATCTTCCGTCAATGACATGGACATGAAAGAAATTTTTGATATTCTGGGCGGTAACTGATTTTAAAATTATTTTAAATTTTTTGAGTTTTTTAGATTGTTAAAAATTTTGGTAAAATTGCACGAATTTTGCCTTGGGATTTTTACGGAAAATCTCTTGCAACTCGTTTGGAAATATGTTATAATAGTATTTATCAAACCCCGGCAAGCCTTCCCCCCACTTCTAAGCGAACGAAGTGAGCGAAAGTGGAGGATGAATTGCTGTCCAATACTTGACAGAAATAAAAGAATATGTTATACTAGAGGCATAGCCTGACAAGTTAAGATAAGCAGTTACACAGTCAAATCGTATCATGTGTAAAATCTGAAGCGTCAGTTAGTCTTCTTTAAAAAGGAAGTCGGGCATTAAAAAATCATAAAAAAGTAGCGTTGTGGACTGTAAAGTCCTATACAGTAGCGGCGGTTGTGTTCCCGCCTGTAAGAATAAGGCAGCCTGTTTTCAGATGAAAACTGAAATGCAATCTTCTTACGAAGCCCCTATTTCTTTCGGTGGGGGAGAGTTCACAATGATTATTGAATGGCAGAAAATATTTTTTAAAATTTTAAAAATATCTTTTTCTGTCAAGAAGGAGTGTTTTAAGTTATGGGTATTCCGACTGGAGTGCTGAAACCAACCAAAATAGGCGGCGGCTTTGAAAAAGATTCCGTTCTGACTTATATTAATGAACTGCAAGAAAAAAATAATGCTCTGGAAGACGAGCTTGCCGCTTATCGTGAAAAACATGCGGCGGAAGAAGCCCAGTTAGTACAGGATTATAAAAAAGGCGAAGAAGAGGCTAGAAAAAAAGCACAATCCGCTGAGAAAAAAGCGGCAGAATCTGAAGAAAAACTCAAAACTGCTCTCGAAAAAGCCGCAAAGCTTGCTGAGGCGCTCAAAAGCGAACAGGAGGGCAGACAGGCTGATATTCAGAAAGTGAAACAACAGTTGACGGAAATTAAGACAAACAGTGTGGATGCCGGAAAATTGCGGGAATATCAGCAGGAAATTATGGAACTCAAAGGCGATATCAGTTCCATGAGCATGGAAATTCAGGAGCTGAATACCAAAATTGACTTGCAGAAAAGTCAGCTCGCTGATCAGAAATCCAAGGCAGAAGATGCTGAGCAGGAGCTCGAAGAAATCAATCAGGAGCTTGATGCCAAGGAGGAAGAAATTTCAGCCAAAAATGAGAAAATTTCTGAATTGAAATCCAAATCCAAACAGCAGGAATCTGAGTTAATTGAGCTGAAAGCCTCTGAAAAATCTCTGAAATCTAAAATTCAGGATCTGGAACATAAGCTTGATGAAGCAAAAAATCAGCCCGTTCAGAATGTTACGGCGGACATGTTCGGCGGATGGATGACAAATCTTGCCAAGAATGCCGAAAAAGAGGCACGGGAACAAGTTGAGAATGCCAAAAAGGAAGCCGAAGAAATTGAGCGTGAAGCAAGCGAAACCGCTGAAGCAATGCTTACAGAGGCGGAGGAACGTGCGGCGAATGCTAACGCAGAAGCAGATAAAATCCTCGATCAGGCTCGCAGACAGGCAGAACAGGAATGTGCTGACAAGATTCGCAATGCTGATGCAAGAGATCAGCAATCCCGGAAACTTGCACAGGATATTCAGGCTATGTTGCTTGCACAGCTCGAAAATATAGAAGAAAATCTCCAGCAGATGAATGAAACTGTAGCACAGGCTGTAGAAAGCATGAGCGACAAGCTCGACGAAACAGGTTCATTGATTGAAAAAGCAAGAGAAGATATTGATAAGAATTCCAGTGTGATCGAGGCTATACCTGTCCCGGAAGTCAAGCCGGTTCAGAAGTCTGCGCCTAAACCGACTCCGGCAGTAAAACCAGCTTCCAAGCCTGCACCTGCACCGGAAGTCAAGCCAGTTTCCAAGTCCGCACCTGCGCCGGAAGTTAAGCCGGTTTCTAAACCTGCACCTGTTCCGGAAACAAAACCGGTTCAGAAAGCAAAGCCTGCTGTTCCGATGATGCCGGACATGGCGTCTCTGTTAGAAGATGCTGAAAAATTCGTTGCCGCTGAGGAACAGAATGTTTCCGCAAATGGCGTTGCACCTGCGAAAAAAACACCTGCTCCGGCAGAGAAAGTCATGAATGATAATATTATCAATGATGATGTTTTCAAATTAGAAGAAGAACAGCCGGCGTCTGCGGATAAATTCCAGCCGGAAGAAGAACAGGTTCTGGATATTGATAGTTTTGCACAGTCCGGAATTGCGTTCAATACATCGCTCCGGGCAAGAGCTGCTGGTGCGCCAAACAAGAAAAGAAAAAATGAAGAATTTGATTTCAATGGCTGGGCAAATGAAACCAGTGAGGAAATCAAGCAGAATCGCAAAAAGAAAAGATCATAATTGTATGATTTATTTTTAAGATAAGGGTGAGTGTTGTGCCGGCGTTACAAAAATTAAATGCACAGGAATTGTATGCCTGTGCCGATCAGCTCCGGATCGGACAGAAAATTTTGTTATCCGGATATGTCTATACAGCAAGGGATGCGGCGCATAAACGCATTGCTGCTCTGCTGGATTCCGGCGGTGCGCTCCCGTTTCCTTTGGAACATGCTGTGATTTACTATGCAGGTCCAACCCCTGCGCCGCCTGGAAAGCCAGTCGGCGCTTGCGGTCCTACCACGTCCGGCAGAATGGATTGTTATGCGCCTCGGTTTCTGGATCTTGGATTATCTGCCATGATGGGCAAGGGCGAACGCTCCCAGGAAGTCCGAGATGCTATTGTTCGGAATCACGCCGTCTATCTGTGCGCCGTCGGCGGTGCAGGTGCGTTGTGTGCCCGGTGCATTCAATCCCTGGAAGTGATAGCGTTTGAGGATCTCGGCTGTGAATCCGTCAAGAAATTATATATCCAGGATTTTCCTCTGGTTGTCTGCAATGATGCCCATGGCGGCGATCTGTTTTCAGAGGGAAGAAAAGCATATGCCAGATAAATTTTAAAATTTATTTTAATTTTTTAGTTCGCATTCTGTCCGGAATTTTTCCGGCAGATTCGATAAACAGAAATTATTAC
>CAMWTO010000067.1 GCA_947177205.1 uncultured Ruminococcus sp.
GTTATAATAAATCTTGTGTGCAGGAAATTACTGCTAAATTCTTATAATTTTTTTAAATTTATTAGAATTTAAAACGCAAAAAATTTAAAATTCAAAATTTAAAGTAAATGATCGGAGGATTTACGATGAGTCTGAAATCTACAACAAAAACAGATGTCAATACCGTCGAACTCGTATTTGAAGTAACTGCTGAAGAATTTGAACAGGCAGTAGAACGTGCTTATCAGAAAGCAAGAAAAAATATTTCTCTGCCTGGTTTCCGGAAAGGCAAGGTAAGCCGTAAAATGGCGGAAACACGCATGGGAGAGGGTGTTTTCTATGAAGATGCACTCAATCAGTTGATTAATACAGAGCTTCCCAAAGCGCTTGTCGGGGCAGATTTTGAATTGGTAGATTCGCCGCAGGTAACTGCTGAAAAAGTCAGCAAGACAGAGGGTGCACAGTTCAAGGCTGTCTGCATCACCAAGCCGGATGTACAGATTGCAGATTATAAGGGAATCAAGGCTTCCAAAACTGTGAAAGAAGTCACAGATGCCGATGTGAATTCCCAGTTGGAAATACTCCGTCAGAGAAATGCAAGACTGGTTTCTGTAGATGACAGAGCGGCTCAGCTCGGCGATGAGGCAAATATTAATTTTGAAGGCTTTATTGATGGCGTTGCATTTGAGGGCGGCAAGGGCGAGAATTTCCCGCTCCGTCTCGGCAGTGGTCAGTTTATTCCTGGATTTGAAGATCAGATTGTCGGCAAGAATATTAATGAAGAATTTGATGTGACTGTAACGTTCCCGGAAAATTATCAGATGGAAGAATTTGCCGGCAAAGAAGCCGTATTCAAATGCAAGTTGAATGGCATTACAGTAGAGGAACTGCCGGAAGCAGATGATGAATTTATCCAGGATTCCACAGAATTCGAGACATTAGATGCTTACAAGGAAGATACAAGAAAGAATCTGGAACAGAATGCTGTCCGTGACGCAGACATTGCTTTTGACAATGCAATTATGGATGCATTGATTCAGAAAGTGGATACACCGATTCCGAACTGTATGTATGAACACAGAATTGATGAACTGGTCAGAAATTTTGAACAGGTACTCTCTCAGCAAGGAATGAATATTGAGTTATATCTCCAGTATACTGGTATGGATATGAATGATTTCCGTGAGGCAAACCGTGATCGTGCAGAGAATGAAGTCAAGCTCCGTCTTGCACTGGAAAAGATTGCAGCTCTGGAAAATATTCAGGTTTCTGAGGAAGAAATCAATGAGAGTCTGAAACCGATTGCAGAGGCAAACAAGATGACCGTTGACGAAGTAAAGCGTCGTCTGCCGATGACAGATTATGTAACGGATCTGCGTGTCACAAAGGCTCTGGAACTTGTCAAGGCAAATGCAGATACATCCGTTGATTCTGCTACAGAAGAAGCTGCGCAGGAAACTGCTCCGGCTGAAGAAGCATAATTACTATTTTATACAGAATCCAGTACGGGCGGGCGGTTCGTCTGCCCGTATGCTGTTCCGGAAGATTCCGGAATTATCTATATTTTATCAAAAATTTATTACGAAAGGATGAATCATATGAATTTGATGAATACTTCTATGCCGTATGTGGTGGAACAGACAAGCCGTGGAGAAAGATCTTATGATATTTTTTCCCGTCTGCTCAATGACCGTATTATTATGCTGTGCGATCAGGTCAGCGACACAACGGCTAGTTTGGTTGTTGCACAATTGCTGTATCTGGAAAGCCAGGATACTGAGAAAGATATTTCTTTGTATATCAACAGCCCCGGTGGTTCTATCACAGCCGGCATGGCAATTTATGATACAATGCAGTATATTAAATGCGATGTGTCCACTATCTGCATGGGCATGGCGGCTTCTATGGGCGCATTTCTGCTGACAGCCGGTGCAAAGGGAAAACGTTTTGCACTTCCGAACAGTGAAATTCTGATTCATCAGCCGTTGATTTCCGGCGGTCTGTCCGGACAGTGTACAGATATTAAAATTCATTCTGATCATCTTGTAAGAACCCGTCAGAAAATGAACGAAATGCTTGCAAAGCATACTGGTCAGCCGTTAGAAGTGATTGAACGTGACACGGAACGTGATAATTATATGACAGCAGAACAGGCACAGGCTTATGGTCTGATTGATAAAGTGATTGCTACCAGAGAATAATACACAGGAAAGAGGTGAGCGCTGCTGCTGAAAAAAGTCTGGCAGCAGCAATAGTATGTCAGATGAAAATCCCCATAAAATCTGCAATTTCTGCGGTAAAGCAGAAAATGAAGTCATGAGTATGTTCTCGTCCGGAATGTATCATATCTGTGATGAATGCGTTTGCACTTGCCATAATATGATTTTCGGTCCTTCAACTATGTTGTTAAATGAAACCGCACTAATGCAGGAAGAAGAGAAAAAGAACAAAGATTCTTTCCAGTTGCGCAAACCTGTGGAAATCAAGCAGATTCTGGATCAGTATGTTGTCGGGCAGGATGATGCCAAAATTTCACTGGCTGTTTCTGTGTATAATCATTATAAGCGAATTATAAGTCAGGAAGAGTCAGAATCAGAAACCGATTCTGATGTGGAACTCCAGAAAAGCAATGTCCTGCTTCTTGGTCCAACTGGTGTGGGCAAGACACTGCTTGCGCAGACGCTCGCTAAAATTCTTTCTGTGCCGTTTGCCATTGCAGATGCTACCACTGTTACAGAAGCCGGTTATGTTGGCGATGATGTGGAAAATGTTCTGCTCCGTTTGATTCAGGCGGCGGATTTTGATATTGAGGCAGCCGAACGTGGCATTATTTATATTGATGAAATTGATAAAATTGCAAGAAAGTCTGAAAATACTTCGTTGACAAGAGATGTTTCCGGCGAGGGTGTACAGCAGTCCTTGCTCAAAATTATTGAAGGGACGGTTGCGGATGTACCGCCGCAGGGCGGCAGAAAGTACCCCAATCAGGAATGTTTGCAGATCAACACGAAAAATATTTTGTTTATCTGTGGTGGTGCGTTTGATGGTCTGGAACAGATTATTATGAAGCGTACGAAACCGTCCGGACTTGGATTCGGCGCAGATGTGACTTCTAAAAAACAAATGGAAGATAATATTTTCAAAAAAGCAATTCCGCAGGATCTTGTGCGTTTTGGAATCGTTCCCGAACTTGTGGGACGACTTCCGATTATTACAGCCCTGAATCAGCTCGACGAAGAAGCATTGATCCAGATTCTGACAGAGCCGAAAAATGCACTTGTGAAACAATATGCCAAACTGCTTGCATATGATCATGCAGAGTTATCCGTTGAAGAAAATGCACTCAGAGAAATTGCAAAAAAAGCAATTTCACAGAAAACCGGTGCAAGAGGTCTCCGTGCTATCATGGAGGGAATTCTCATGCCATCTATGTTCCATCTGCCGTCACATACAGATATTGCAAAAATTACAGTCACACAGGATTGTGTACTGGAAAACAAGTCGCCTGTACTCACAGACCGTAACGGCAAAGCTGTACAGTCCTGGTAAAACCAAATACAGAAATCAAGAATCATAATTTTCATTTTGTGATTCTTGATTTTGTTATAGTGTCTTATTTGATAAATATTATTCATAAAATCCGCCGGAAATTACCGCTTGCAAATCTCCTGAAAATATAGTATAATAAATAAAAGCATTTTTCTTTATAAAAGAATGCTGGAAATGTGAGGTCGAAGTATGCAGGAAAAGAAGAAATCAGCTCAGAAACTGCCAGTTGTGCCGTTGCGTGGAACCGTTGTGTTTCCGCATATGGTCATGCACTTTGATGTTGCAAGACCAATGTCTGTACAAGCGGTAGAAGAAGCGTTGCGAACGGACAGAAAAGTTTTTCTGACAGCGCAGAAAGATATTTTTGAGGAACATCCGTTCAAAAATGATCTGTACGAAATGGGTGTTGTTGCAGAAATCAAACAGACTGTCAGGCAGGAAGAGGGCATCCGGATTCTTGTGGAATGTTCTTATCGTGCAAAAATCCGGTCTGTAGAAAAATTATCCGGAGCAGAGGCACTCCTGGCAGAGGTGCGCCGTATTCCGGAAAAGAAACAGGAAACGTATGATCAAATGGAAATGCAGGCGCTTATGCGTGCGATCAAGAGTGCTTATGATCGTTATAGCGATCTTGTTCCGCAGCTCCCCAGAGAACTGTTTATTTCTGTGATGTGTCAGGAGAATCCGGTTACTTTATACGAAGAAATTATATTTCATACTATGCTGGATTTCAAAGCAAAACAGATGATTCTGGAAGAAAATGGTTTGTTCCCCAGAATGCAGCTGCTGCATCAGGTTCTGATGCAGGAAATACTTGTGCTTGAAACAGAAAAAGAAATCCACGACAAGACACAGGAACGAATTGATCAGGGACAGAGAGAGTATTTTCTCCGGGAACAGTTGCGGGTGATTTCAGAACAGTTAAGAGAAGAAACCGGCGAAGAAATGGAAGATGCAGATTCTTATCAGGTAAAAATCCAGGCATTGAAACTGCCAGAGGAAAGCGAAAAAAAACTTCTGAAAGAAGCAGGCAGACTGCGTCAGATGCCGCCGTCCTCTCAGGAAGCTTATGTGATATCCAGTTATCTGGACACTTGTCTAGAACTGCCCTGGAATACACTCTCGGAAGAAAATCTGGATCTGAAGGCTGTGCAGGAAAAATTAGACCAGGATCATTACGGCTTGCAGAAAGTCAAAGAAAGAATTGTGGAAAGTCTGGCAGTGCGTGTGCTCAACCCGGAGCTAAAAGGACAAATTCTCTGTCTGGTTGGTCCGCCCGGTGTCGGAAAATCCTCGATCGGTCGTTCCATTGCGGATGCCATCGGCAGAAAATTCGTGCGTGTATCGCTTGGCGGTATCCGGGATGAAGCCGATATCCGGGGACATAGAAAAACATATATCGGTGCAATGCCGGGCAGGATCATTGCAGCACTGAATCAGGCAGGCACAAGGAATCCTCTGATTCTGCTTGATGAACTGGATAAAATGGGCAATGATTACAAAGGCGATCCCTCGTCAGCAATGCTGGAAGTGCTCGACAGCGAGCAGAATTCTACATTCCGGGATCATTATGTCGAATTGCCGTTTGATCTGAGTCAGGTATTGTTCCTGGCAACGGCAAACACACTGGATACGATCCCGGAGCCATTGCTTGACCGGATGGAAGTGATTGAAATTGCAAGTTATACCAGGGAAGAGAAATTTCAGATTGCAAAAAAACATCTGGTACAGAAACAGGTGAAGGCGCATGGCATGAAACCTGTACAGTGCCGGGTGGATGATGATGCCGTTTATGAAATAATTGATGCTTATACCAAAGAGGCAGGCGTCCGGCATTTAGAACGTACCATCGGGACTGTCTGCCGAAAAGCTGCAAAGACAATTGCGATTGGCGATGCAAAACGTGTTTCCGTGAAAACAAAAGATCTAAAATCCTACTTAGGCATTGCAAAATATTTGCCGGATGCGCAGAATAAACAGAATGCAGTCGGTCTTGTCAATGGATTGGCGTGGACTTCCGTGGGTGGTGTACTTATGCCTTTGGAAGCGATTGTTCTTAATGGAAAAGGTGTGATTGAAATTACCGGATCGCTTGGCGATGTGATGCAGGAGAGCGCAAGAATTGCGGTTAGCTATACAAGAAGTATTGCAAAAGAATGGGGCATTTCGGAAGATTTCTACCAGAAAAAGGATTTGCATATCCATGCACCGGAAGGTGCTGTTCCGAAAGACGGACCGTCTGCCGGCGTGACCATGGCAACGGCACTGCTCTCTGCGTTGACGGGGATTCCCGTTCGGGCGGATGTGGCAATGACTGGTGAAATTACGCTTCATGGTAAAGTGATGCCAATCGGTGGACTGCGTGAAAAATCCATGGCGGCTTATAAAGCAGGTATCCGGACAGTTATCATTCCGGCGGAGAATCAGGCAGACCTGGAAGAAATTGACGAGATTGTAAAAAATCAGATTGAATTCATTCCGGTACAAAATTTGTCAGAAGTTTTTGCAGTTGCATTGAAAAAGCCGGAAGAAAAATCCAACGGAAAGAAAAAAGGCAAAAAGAAAAAGCATTCTGAAATTCCAGAAATTTCAGATCAGCAGATTGTACATGTATAAATATTTTTAAAATTTCCGGAAACGGAGGTATTTCAAAAAAGATGATCCAGTTTCAGAATACGGCGTTTACAGGTTCTTACGGAAAAGCAAGCCAGTTTCCTGCGCCGGAACGCATGGAAGTCGCTTTTGTGGGACGTTCCAATGTCGGAAAATCTTCTCTGATTAATAAACTGGCAAATCGCAAATCCCTGGCACGGGTCAGTGCTGTGCCGGGGAAAACGGCGACAATTAATTTTTATCTGGTCGACGAATGTTTCTATTTTGTGGATCTGCCCGGCTACGGTTATGCGAAGACTTCCAAATCAGAACAGCAAAGATTGAAAAAATTAATTTCGGATTATCTCTCAGCCGACAGAGATTTACAGCTTGTTGTGCAACTCCTGGATATGCGGCATGCACCGTCCTTGGATGATCTGGCAATGATGAATTTATTAATTGATGCGGAAATTCCGTTTATTCTTGTGTTTACAAAATCAGATAAATTAAACAAGACACAAAGATTGGAACGCATGGCGGCGTTTGCGCAGGAAATTCCTTGTTTTGAGGACATTCACAAAATTCCGTTCTCTATCAAAACTGCGGAAGGGCTGGAAGCTTTGCAGAATGTGCTTGCAGAGATTGCCGAATAATTTATTTCATTTTATAAAAAATTCTGAAAAATTCTGATTTTTTTCTGGAAAGCTCTTTACTTTTATACGATACTATGTTAAAATATAATTAGTAAAAAATTTTTTAAATTATTAAATTATCATGAAAGGAATCAGAATTTATGAAAAGCAGAAAAGCAAGCAAGTCCGATCTGGATGAACTCTACGAGGCAATTTTGTGTCTGGAAACAAAAGACGAATGCCGTGCTTTTTTTGAGGATCTGTGCACTGTTCTGGAAATTCAGACGATTTCTCAGAGATTGCAGGTTGCCAAGCTCCTGCGGGGACATCATGTGTATAATGATATTGTGACTGCGACGGGTGCAAGTACAGCGACAATCAGCCGTGTGAACCGTTCGCCCGGAACCGGCTATGAAATTGTTTTTTCTCGATTGCAGGAACAAGACAGGCTCGCCCCGATGCAGAGAGTGAATGCAGGATTAGAATCAAAGACAGATACAGAATAATATTTTATAATATTTTATAATATTTTATTAATCTGCATGTTCCCTTTCTTGTACTCTTGTCATAATATTTTCAGGATATTTTGCAGAGTACCAGGAGAGGGATTTTTTTAAAATTAATTTTAAATAAAGGAGCTGTTGGCATGGAAATGATGATGCTTGTATTAGGTGAACTCGGAACAAACTGCTATCTGATAGAATGCGGTGGAAATTCCGTCATTGCCATTGATATTGGCAATAGTCCGGAGAAAGTTCTCGATGCACTGCGTGAGAAAAATCTGAATCTGAAAGCCATTCTCCTGACACATGGACATTATGACCATGTGTCAGGCGTGGAAACAGTCCGGGCGGCGACGGGTGCGACTGTCTATATTCATGAACAGGATGCTGTCATGCTCACGAGTGCGTCGGCAAATCTTGCGGAACGACTGACAACACAGATTTATCAGCCTGTACAGGGCTATCAGACAATTCAGGATGGTGATCTTCTCCGAATCGGTACGGAATCCGTCAAAGTCATGCATACGCCGGGACATACGCCCGGCAGTGTCTGCTATCTTATTGACAACCGGATGTTTTGCGGTGATACGATTTTCAAAGGAAGCATTGGACGAACAGATCTGGGCGGCAATGTGTCGGATATGAAAAAATCTCTCCAGAAAATTGCGTCTTTGCAGCAAAATTATGAATTATATCCAGGGCATTTCTTCTCGTCGACACTTGCAGTTGAAAAAAAGCAAAATCCATATTTGAGGGATCTGATATGATGCAGAATAAAAAATATCTCCGCAGACAGAATTCCGATTTTGCGTTGATCTTCCGGGGACATAATTTTTCTTATGAAGTGCAGGCAGTTGCTAAAGTTTTCATTCCGGGAATCCGTTTCCGGCTCTGCGAAGATGGTAGCATTCCGGAAGACTGCAAAGATTATATTCTGACAGAAATCCGGAATTCTGAAAATCCAGAGAATTCTAAAATTTTAAATCTTACTATTTTTTATCATAATCAGGAATTGCGTCACAGCAGGGAAGTGCCGGAAAATTCCGAACGAGATGTTCTGGAATATGAACTATGTGTGTTGTTATATTCCGGTTTGCAGGAGCTGACAGGTTATCAGCCTCCCTGGGGGATGTTGACCGGCATTCGTCCCGTCCGAAAAGTATTGCAGGAACTGGAAAAGGGACTGACGCCGGAACAAGCTTGTGTCAATCTCCAGGCAAAATATTTTATTTCAGATGAAAAAATCCGGATTGCTCTTGCAACTGCTTTGGTACAGCAGCCCATTCTGCCACATGATGCGAAACAAATCGGATTTTATATCGCAATTCCGTTCTGTCCTACAAGGTGCAGTTATTGTTCGTTTGTATCACATTCCATTTCTACAGAAAATGCCCGGAAATTAATTCCGGCATATGTCCGGAAACTTTGTGAGGAAATCCGGATGTTCGGGAAGATCATCCGGAAATTTGATTTGTCCGTGCAGTCTGTCTACATCGGCGGCGGCACACCAACTGCCATTTCCGCACAGCAGTTAGGAGAAATCATGCAGGCGGTGCAGGATTCTGTTGATTTGCAGAACGTCCGGGAATACACTGTGGAAGCCGGACGGGCGGATACAATCACCAAGGAAAAATTACAGGTCATTTATGACATGGGCGCAAGTAGAATTTCAATTAATCCGCAAACCATGCAAGATGCTGTCCTTCAGGCAGTCGGTCGTTGTCATACGGCACAGCAGGTGACAGATGCTTTTTTGCTTGCTAGGGAAACCGGTTTTACAGATATTAATATGGATCTGATTGCCGGACTTCCGGCGGATGATTGTGCAGGTTTTGCGGATACACTCCGGAAAGTCCTTGCATTGAGTCCTGATAGTATTACCGTTCATGCGCTGACGTTGAAACGTTCTGCAGATCTGTATCATGCCGGGGACGTAAAAAATTCTGAAAAATTTAAAATTCCGGAGATCCCGGAAATTGAGCAGATGCTCCGACTTTCTGCAAAGATGCTCCCCGAGAATAGCTATCGACCGTATTATTTATACAGACAGAAAAATACAATCGGCAATCTGGAAAATATTGGTTACGCTAAGCCTTGCAAGGAAAATTTATATAATATTCTGATTATGGATGAAACGCAGACGATTCTTGGTGCAGGATGCGGCGCATCCAATAAGATAATCCAGCGGGATGGCGATATTACTCGGATTATGAATTATAAATTTCCGTATGAATATATTCATGATTTTGAAAAATTAATGCAGAAAAAAGCAGGAATTATCAGAGAATTAGAAAAATTATAAAATATAAATTAAATTAATAAACAAAGGAGAATTTCCAGATGCTACTGCAAAAAAATGAAATCTATGAAACAGAAATTACTGGTATGACAGCTGAGGGAAACGGCGTCTGCCGAATTGACGGATTTGCTGTCTTTGTGCCGATGACAGCCATTGGTGATAAATTAAAAATTAAAATTGTCAAAGTATTGAAAAATTATGCATTTGGTATTCTCCACGAATTGCTCACCCCCGGAGCTGGTCGTGTCGATCCGGATTGTCCTGTGTTCCGGCAGTGCGGCGGCTGTACGTTCCGTCATGTGGATTATTCCACAGAATTACGCTATAAATCCGGATTTGTTCAAGATACTTTTGACAGAATCGGCAAATTGCACCCTGTATTTGAACCGATTCTGGGAAGTCCGGAAACTTTTCATTACAGAAACAAAGCGCAGTATCCTGTTGCTATGCAGAACGGAAAATTAGTCTGCGGTTTTTATGCGAAACACAGTCACAGGATAATCCCTTACACTGCCTGTTCCCTGCATCCGGAAATTTTTCGGGAAATCTTGGAATATCTGCTTCCAGTATTACAGAAAGCTTATGTTTCTGCTTATGATGAACAAGCCCATACTGGAGAACTCCGGCATATTTATCTGCGAAAAGGCTATCATTCCGGAGAGATCATGCTTTGTTTTGTGACCAGAGTTTCAATCCGGAAAAAACTGAATTTTTTACCGGCTTTGAAAGAAAAATTCCCAGAAGTGATAAGTATCTGTGAATCTGTCAATCCTGCAAAGACAAATGTGATTATGGGAAAAAATGTAACAGTTCTTGCAGGGCAGAATTTTATTACGGATACCATGTGCGGCAATCAGATTAGAATTTCTCCTCAATCATTTTATCAGGTGAATACGGCACAGGCTGAAAAACTTTATGCGATTGCAAAACAATACGCTGATTTTCAGGGAAATGAATTACTGCTTGATCTGTATTGCGGAGCTGGCACAATCGGGCTTTCTATGGCGGACAGTGTGAAAAAATTAATTGGTGTGGAAATCATTCCACAGGCAGTTGAAAATGCCAGAGAAAACGCACAGCGCAGTCAGATTACCAATGCGGAATTCTACTGCGGCGATGCCGGTATGATTACACAGAAATTAGCAGAACAGAGTCTGCATCCGGATGTTGTCATTCTTGACCCTCCCAGAAAAGGCTGTGATAATATTACAATACAATCTGTGGTGAATATGCAACCGGATAAAATTATTATGGTTTCTTGTAATCCAGCTACTTGTGCAAGAGATTCGGCAATTTTTGCAAAGAATAATTATATTACTAAAAAAGTTAAAGCGGTGGATTTATTTCCTAATACCGCACATTGCGAGTGCGTACTTTTGCTGTCACGTCAGAAAGATTGATTTAAAAAACTGCTATTTTAAGCTGTTTCTGATTTTTTCAATTTTTCACATAATTGCGGAATGTTCTGAAAAAAGTGTACGCAGAAAAAGCACATCCGGCAGAGCTGTAATTTCAGATACACGCTGATGATTTAGACGACTGACCGTTGAGTTTGTAATTTGGTGGATATTGCTTAACCCTTGTGTGCATAATCTGAATAACAAAAAAAGCTCCTCTACCATGAAAAATCAGCAGAGGAACTCTTTATAAAATTATCAGAATTTTACTATAACCGTGAATCCGCTTTTGAAATATAGTCAACCGCAAGGAGAAAAAATATATGATACGATTTCAGGAGGAAAATTCAAACGTACCAATATTGTAGCAGCAAAACGAAGAAATACTATTCTTTTTCCATTACAATATCCGTGTTCTATGACAGGAGAGTTTTTTGCATCTTGGTTCGAGAACTGAATTACCCGAAAATTCTATGCTTGTCATTGATAATGCTTCTGAAAATTATTGATCATTGGTTTTCTGCTTGCGGCTATTATTAATCTAAAGTGGAATTGCTATAAAA
>CAMWTO010000068.1 GCA_947177205.1 uncultured Ruminococcus sp.
GTTGTTGTAGTCGTAGCTTCGGTTGTTGTAGTTGTAGATTCAGTAGCTGTCGTAGTAGTAATTGCTTCTTCCTCGTCATTATTCTCTCCTTCATAAGCAACTATGCTTACAAAGTTTGAGCATGAGAAATACTCACTTTCTGCACTGTTTTTGCCATAAATCTGAACAACGTTCTTAGTACCAAGTTCGCTGTTGAAATACTCAGCCGGTACTGTGACAGTTGCCATGCCGTTCTCAGTCTTTACAGTGTCTATATAAATATTATTTATATAGAAGTCCATATAAGAAGCTTCCCAGGGATTATTTACCTTACCAGTAACCTGGAAGTCCTTGCCTGCTTCGATCTTTCCGCCGCCTGCAATGACTGAAATATCATCAGCTTCCAGCTCAGAACCGTCAGTATATTTTACAGATACGTTGAGATTTGTGCTGACAGTGCCGTCAAGGCTCTTGATGATGCTTTCTTCCGTAGCAAACTGTTCGTCAAGCCAGTTGATACGATTGTTCATCCATGTAATCATGGCGTTAAAATCGTCCTCAAAAGTTGTATTTTTCCACTTAGCATCGTCAGCCTTTGCAGAAGCATAGATCTCATTGTAGATCTGATTTACATAGCTGTCCGGATTTTCAGTATCAAAGTATGCAAGAATTGTATCACGATTGTTCCAGTAGTATTCCTGTTCTTTGATCGCAAAATAATTATTCCTGCCGACCTCGTAGAACCATCTTGCAGCCCATGCACCCTGATTCACCCACTGATTATAGTTAAGAGTAGGCCAGCCGGGAATTTGGTTGCCTGAAGACCAGTCAAAATCCCATACAGGACCAAATGTCAGTGTGTTGTCATTGTCAATATACATATAGTTGCTGCGATGACCAATTTCATTCATGAATGTCATGCCCATTGTCCAGTAACCTAACAATGAATCCATATCACAGATTTCATTGAAAGCAACCTTTTCACCATCAACAGTAGTGTTACCTGTTTTGTTGTAAACAGCGTCTTCAAAGCTCTGGATCGTATTCTTTACATTGTTCATCATTTCGTCATTTGTTCTGAGAAATTCAGGTGAAACGCTTGAAATACCAACGTTCTTTGAAGTAAAGAAGTACGATTCTTCATTATTTGCATCAACAGCCATTTCAAGGAGATAACCGTTATTGCTTTCGATATTGGAACGGAGAGTTTCCCAGTCAGCATACACAGAAGCAATGTCATAGGAATTTCCCTCAAATTCAAATATTCCTGTCGTCATCCAGGAAAGGTCTTCCACCATAGCGTCTTCGAGACGGCTCTTAAATTCCTTGTCCTTTATGCCGAGAGATTTATAAACTGCACTAGCAGCGTCTTCCGCAGCCTCTTTGTAGTCATAGATGTCAACACGGTTTTCATCCACTCTGATCTGTTCGCAGAACTGATAGTTTCCCTGGTATTGACCATTTACTACCACGTCAACGAATACGGAATCCATAGCAGTCTGACCAATATCCTTTGCAACGGTATTGGCAACCTGATTTCTCATGAAAGTACCGTCTGCATAGTTAGCCATAAGAACCCAGTGCTTATTTTTGCCCATACCGAACATATCGGTTTTGCTGTCAAGCTTTATTTTATAGGGTTTCTTATCCCAGCCCCATGTAGAACTGCCACGACCTTTGATTTCAATAGCACCGTCATAAAGCTGTTTCGCTTTTGTGTACTTGCTGTTTCCCTGCACTTTCATAGTAGCATTGTAATAATCAGTATGTGTTGCAGACCAGTTCATTTTCTGGAAATCTTCACAGTCAATATACAGAACCGGAAGATTGCTGCAATAGATACTCTGACTTGCTATGATCTCACCACCTGAAACAACGTCCACTTTCAGGAATTTTTCAAGATCATTTTCAGAAACGGTGTAGGTATCTTCTGTCGAAATCTCTTCGCCATTCACATACCATACGAGAGAATAATCTTCAGCACCGGAAACTGTAACGCTCATTTCCTCTCCTGCTGAAGCGTACTGATTGTTGAATGAAACAGAAAGTTCCTCCATAACTTCTGAATCGACAACTTCAGTGTCAGTAATCGCACTTGCTGAAATAATGGTACTCATGCCTGTTGAAGACAGTACTAGTATGGAAGCAAGCAATGCTGACAACGCACGATACTTTTTACTCATATGACCATCCTTCTTTCTAGATTTTTGAGTTATCTATATTATACACTATTATTCCTAAAAAGTCAATAGTTTTTTGAAAAATAATCCAAAAAATTTTCCATTCTCAGCATATTCTTTCCCTCCTGCTTCTATGATACTTTCTTCATCAAAAAAGTCCAGCTTTTTCACTGGACTTTTTTGACAGGCTGACAGTATGCTGATCAGGCATACTTTATTTCCTGCAAATCTATTTCAGGATTCCAGAAATTCCAGGGCTTTTGTCAGTAAGTAATCTTCATCCCGGATAAAAATTGCATTCATAGCATCTTCATCAAAAGGAATCCGGATATCCAGAGTATTGCCACTCTGGTGATCTGTTCCAGAATCAATTAAAATTTCCTGCGCCTGATTCAGCATCAGACTTGTGGAAAATACAAGCGTACCGCTTTCCAGTACAACAGGACTGCTGACTCCCTGTGCAGAGCCATTGGACTCTGTAAATCCCATGATTGTAACGTTTTCCATATCCTGCATGGCATAAACCAGATGATCTCCGGCACTGATTGTCTCCGAATTGACAAGCATCACGATTCTGCCGTCGCCCAGAATGTTTTCACCCTGGAAATAACATGCTTCTCCGGCAAGGAATTTTCCTGTCTGCGGATCTGTTTTATAACATCCATGCATACTGTCCCAGATACCACCTGTACAACGATAATGCGTCCCCTCCGGTGCAAACAGACTTGCAATTGCTTCCACCATTTTGCCAGAACCACCGCCATTGCTCCGCAGATCAATGATGACATTCCGGATGCCCTTTTCCTGGAATGCTTGGATTTCTGTCCGGAGCTGATTTTTTAATCCTGTATAATCCCCGGAAGTATACGTCTTACTGTCGGACATCATACTTTTGAGCCGTAATGCGACGGTATCGGATGTTAATTCCGTCCAGGTAAGATTGCCGGCTTCTATCCCCCGGTTAATTTTCCGGATTGTTTTTTCACAGCGTTCTGTATAATTCCCAATCTTTGAGACCTGTATCATCTGTTCTGCTTCGGTATCATCCAGAAATATGATTTCTGCTGTATCAGCTCCCACACCTGCACCATAGATCACATGATAAAATTCTTGATTATCCCGATCCGGATAAGATAAGAAACATATGACAACTGCCTTATCGGCAGCCTGTTCCGGTGTCATGCCGTCCCAGAAAAGTATTTCCGTTCCCTCATGAATGCCGTTCTGTGCCGGAATGCTGTCCGCTTCGACGTTCACGGCGACGGTTCTACCGTCCGAGAGTTTCATCATGGATAAGCCGTAATCATTGCCGTAAACGGCATTTTTGGCTGAATTAATCAGTTTTTCGTCATCCAGTGTAAAGCTCGTGTGTCCGTCATAAAACTCCGCACAGAATGCTTGCCAGGTAAGCAGATTGGCAATGGCATCCTGATTTTTTGTTGCCTCCCGGAATTCTGGTCGATATTTCTGATGTAATGCATCCCAGTCAATGCCTTTGTGATCTGTCATAACATACCGTTCCTGCATCTGTGCAAAGCCCTTTTCAAAATCTGCCAGATAGTCAATCGCCCTGTAACCCGGATTGAAAAGACAAACCGGAAATGCCGTCAATGCCAGAACGACACTGATGACGGCAATCTTTTTCCGGAACGCTTTCTGATCTTTAAAGAATCCGGCTAACAGCAGAAAAGTACAGCCATAAACGGGAATCATAGAAATTTCAAAATCTGCAATTAAAATCAAAATCACACAAAGCAATCCCGGAATCAGATAACATAACCGCCATTTCGTACTTGCGATTTTTTCGCTGTAATCCGGCAGTAAAAATAACAATACAGCACACAGAAATCCGAGCAGTAATCCTATCACATCAAGATAAATCATAAACAATTCTCCTCGTTTCCTGTTTTTTTAATGGATATCATCTTTCCGGAAGAAGTAACTGCCTAATAGCAATGCAAGGATACCGCCTGCAAGCGACAGAATCACCGTCCCGGCAATGTCCGTCCCGGCAAGTGACGCATCATAAGTATATAATAGATGCTCCTGCGGATCAAAGACGATATATTTCTCAATCCGGCAGAGCAGATTCACATTAGAAATCCCAAGCAAAGGCGTACATTGGTCAAGCATTCCCAGAGAGCTGAGCATAATCATACCACCACCCACGATTGCCGGCAAATAAGGATGTCTGGAAATAAAAGAAAGAAATACAGCTTCACAGATCATGCGAATCATGGGGAATGCTACTAACAGAATCCGGCTTACTGCATCTGCAACCGGCATCTGTTCGCCCCATCCGTAATATAATCCTGCTGCCAAAACCGGAACAACTACCAGAAGCATCCCGGAGAGAATCCCCAGTATCAGAGATAATATGACCCTGCTGCAATAAATTTCGCTCCGGCTATGTCCTGCCATGATTTCATAATTCTGCGTCTTATCTGTAAAATCCGCCGCACAGATCTGTCCTGCCAGGAGAAATGCAAAACTCACAGGAAGCAACATAATCATTTTACTGTTTTCCGCAAAAAACATACATCCCGTGACTTGTACATCATAAATGCCCTGTGTTTCCATTCCCAGTGCAAATGTCAGGACAGTGACAATCTGAAATGCCAGACAGGCAAGTAATTCTCCCCAGATGGTACGCTCATGCCGGAGCTGAAATAACTGGGAACGGATTAGCTGATTGATATGTTTCATGTAGTCCCCTCCCCTATCTCAGATCGGATTTCCGGAAGACCACAGAGCCAATCATAAGACAGGCTGCTCCGATCAGAACAGAACTCAGGATTGTTGTAAGGATTACCGGTGTTGTCAGTGCCATATCAATCACTATGACATCTTCGCCGTTGACATATCCCATATGATAATTGGAAAAATCAAATAATGCAGTCAGATTGGGCAATGCCAGAAACAGCATGGATTGATATCCCAGACTTGTCATTATCATATTTATCATCATAACAAATTCACCCAACATACAACTGATAACTGATGCAATCAGATAATTTTTAAGCAGAAACGTCAATAATACCATTTCTGAAATGAACTGTATCATTGGAAAAATTGCCAATACAAAACATAATACTGCCGATCCGGCGTCAATGCTTGCGTTCCATCCATAAATCATTGTAATAATCAGAACCGGCAGAACAGTTATGATCAGACAACTGATCAGACACCACAGCAGACTGGCACAGACTTTTGCCCAGTATACCTGATTCCGGGTGTGTCCTGCAAGGATTTCATAATTCAAAGTTTTGTCCATAAAATCCCATCCGCAGATTCTCGTGGTCAGCATGGAGATCAGTATCATGAACAATATAGGATATGCCATGCCAAAAGCTACTAAGAACTCACTGCCAGTAACGCTGCTGAAATTCACATCCGAAATGATAATAATACCTGAAATAATACCAGTAATCAGAAACAGAATCATTACAAATAAATCATGCCGCATCTGATAATGAATTGATTTTAATAGATTACGCATTCTGCATCCCCCCTGTTTCGATCATATTCATGTAATACTGTTCCAGATTGACTTCACTCATGTGCAGTATCAGGGGAATTGCCTCATTTTCGTAAAGCGTTCTGGAAATTTCCCGGATCTGTTCCAGAGATTCATATAATTGAATACTGCCGTCTTTCCGGATTTCAAAATCTGTCAGTCCTAATTTTTCTTTTAGAATCTGGCAGGCTAATATATCATTATCTGTATGGATGTGATAATATCCCCGACAGATTTTTTTCAGCTCCGGTGCAGAGACTGCCTGTAAAATCCGTCCATGATGGATGAACATATAATCCGTACATAATAATGACAATTCGCTCAAAATATGCGAAGAAATAATAATTGTAATATTCTTTTCCCGGTTCAATTTCAATAATAATTCCCGGATTTCGACAATCCCCTCCGGGTCTAATCCGTTAATCGGCTCGTCTAAGATCATGATTTCCGGCTCTGTCATCAATGCATTGGCAATGCCGAAACGTTGCCGCATTCCCAATGAGAATGCTTTTACTTTTTTATTGCCGACATCTTCCAATCCAACAATTTTCAGGACGTTTTCAATGATGGATTTGTCCGGAATGCCTTTTTGAAGACGCTGTTTTTCGAGATTTTCCCATGCACTCATATTTTCTTTTGCGTAAGGTGTTTCAATGACAAAACTCATCCGGCTTCTTGATTCTGCAAGTCCTGTCTCTGTCTGTTTGCCCAGAATTTCAATGCTCCCGCTGTCCTGCAATACAAGTCCGCCGAGCATTTTCATGATGGTGGTCTTGCCTGCGCCGTTAGGACCAATCAGTCCGCAGATCATGCCTTGCTGGACTTGAAATGACACATCCTGAATGACTTTGTGCTTCAGATACTGCTTTTCAAGATGCTGTACATCAATGATGACGTTTTCTGATTCTTTAGTCATAAAGACCTCCCTGAATGATAATTTTAATTTTATTATAGCATATTTATCAACAAAAGTCAATTAAAATTATAAAAAATATCAAAATCTACCGGCACAGCAATCCCCGGTATGATTCCGGCATCCGTCCGTTGCCAGAACTGATAACTCCCCGGATAATTTGTCTGTGTCGTGTAATGTGCCAGCCACACTGGACAATCCGAAGGCATCCCCCAGACGTTTTCCAGATAATTTTTACTTCCGTAGAGCATGGCATCATAACCGGATTGGCTTAATTCTTCTGAGAAAACCTGATAAAGGCGGTTCAGGTCATGAAAAGAAATTTCATATTTCTGGAAATTCTGGAAATCCTCCCAGTCAAATACAATCGGAAAATCCAGTTCTCTGCCGTCCAGATTTTCTACAATCCATGCAACATCTGCCCGGATCTGTTCTTCTGTAGTATCCGTTGTATAGAAATATACACCAACTTGCAAGCCTGCTTGCTTTGCAGAATCTATATTATAAAAATAATATTCATCCATTTGCGGAGGATTTCCATAACTTGCACCAATTCTCAGTAATACAAATTCACAGCCTGCTTGTTTTACGGCATCGTAATTGATATAACCCTGCCACTTGGACACATCTATCCCGAATGCAGTCCCACGTTCGGGATCGTTGTATTGCGAAACGAAATCCTGAAAATGAATCTGGGATCTTGTGCTGCTGACATTCGGAGCTTCATCACCAACAGTCACCGTCAGATAACATTCCGACTGATTCCCGGAACGGTCTGTAATATAGACTGTCAGCGGATATGCGCCGGGCACGGATGTGTCAACGTCTCCCTCATAAGTCAGGGACGGACTGGGGTCTTCTGAATCGCCGTAGCCGATCAGATTCCGGAGATTGAATTCTCCACCTGTCCGGATGAATGCACCGGAACCATTATTTAAAATTACTGGAGGCATGGTATCTCTCACCTCATAAGTGATGATCTGCTCCCGGATTTCTGTGCCGTAATGATACGCCACCGAAATTTCAAATACACCGATTTGACTTGTATCTACCAGGATTTCGGGATTCTGCAAAACTACATTTGTATCCAGAATAAAATTTTCTAACTTGATTTTCTGACAGGCTTCGAGCATTTCCGGACTGTTGAAGAAAACATTTTCCGGCATTGGAAACACCGGATCTGTTTCTGTTTCCAGAATGGTTTCTGTCGTTTCCTGTGTTGTTTCTTCTGGGATCGTTTCTGTTACAGGTTCAGTTTCCGGAATTGTTTCAGGTATTGTTTCCGGATTTGTCTCCGGAATGGTTTCTGTTTCTGTGATTTCTGTATTCTCAGAGATTTCTGAAAATTCTGAATTTTCCGTAATTTCCTGCGTTTCCGTGGATTCCGGAATTCCCGAATCTTCTGGTTTCGCACAGGCTGTCAGCAGACAGAACAAAACAATCAAACATGAAAATTTTCTTTGTTTCATGGGGTCACATCCTTCATTTAAATAATTAAATTTTAATTTTATTATATCGCAAAAAACAACAAAATGCAAGATAAATTTTAAAAAAAGGCTTGACAAATCCCGGACGGCGTGCTATAATAATTCACAGAAATATAATTAGTATGAAAAGTATGAAAAAATTAAAAAACAAGAAAGAAGTGATTTTTATGAAAAATAAGAAAAACAAATATATTGGCATCTGTAAAGTCGGAGAAAAAGGACAGATCGTCATTCCGAAACCTGCAAGGGATATGTTCGATATTCAGCCAGGCGATTCTGTTGTTGTACTTTGTGATAAGAAAAAAGGAATTGCTCTTGTAAAAGCGGACTTCATGCAGGGACTTGCGGATAAAATTCTTGGACAGGATGATCCGGAAGAATAGGAGTCATAATATGAAAAGGCTGTATTTTCTCGATAATCTCCGTTGGATGACCGTGATTCTTGTGATCATTTATCATGTTTTCTATATCTTCAATTGTTCCGGTGTGCCATCTAATTTTACAACGCAGGGGATTCCCTGTTTTGATGCATTCCTGGCATTTGTTTATCCGTGGTTCATGATTCTGATGTTTGCAATTGCAGGTTGTTCCGCAAGATATGCCCTGCAAAAACGTTCCGGAAAAGAATTCATCAAAGACAGAAATCACCGTATTTTTATCCCCTGCATTGCCGGCATGTTCGCTTACGGCTGGATTACCGGCTATATCGGCTTTCTGTATTCGCCGGACGCTGAAAGCATGAAAGTGCTCCCGAAATTCGTCCTTGGAATCATTATTCTTCTCTCCGGGACGGGTCCTTTATGGTTTGGACAATTATTATTTGTGATTTGTCTGATTTTAATGCTGATCCGGGAACTGGATAAAAATCAAAAGTTACTCAAACTCGGTGAAAAAGCAAATCTTCCTGTATTAATTGCGTTAATCATTCCAGTCTGGCTCAGCTCCATGGTTCTGATTATGCCGTATGTGACAATTTACCGGCTTGGAATTTATGGCTTTACATTTCTGCTTGGTTATTACATCCTGTCGCATGAATCCGTCCAGGAACGACTTGCAAAATTTGCAATATGGCTGATAATCCCGGCAATTCTCCTGGGGATTGCAGTCACAATCCGGTATTACGGAGAAAATTACGCAGCGGATGCCGTTCTGCAAAGCCCATTCATCAACGCTTACGCATGGCTGATGACGATTGCATTATTCGGCCTCGGCAGAAAATATCTTAATTTCCAGAATACATTTACAAGATTTATGACTTCACGCAGTCAGAGTTATTACCTGTTGCATTATACGAGCATTTCGTTACTGGGCTGGTTCTGTATTGAAAAATTAAATCTGCCGTTCGGGATATATTATCTGATCATCGCCCTCGGCACAGCAATATTCCTGCCGTTAGTGACAGAACTGCTTCTCCGGATTCCAGTTCTGAACAGATTACTACTAGGCATGACGATAGCTAAAAAAAATAGAAACTAAAAAAGCAACTGCCGGGATGTAGATTCATCCCGGCAGTTATTATAAATTATCATGATAATTATGCGAATACAGCGGCAATGCCGTAAATCACCAGAAAGGCAATCAATACTGGTACAATGAAATGAAAATATCGGAAAATCCATTTATTTGCCGTCATTTTTAAGCCATCACCCCGGTTGACTTCCTTAAGATAATTCTGATAGCCCCACCCGGATTTCAGAACACAATATAATAAAATAAAAATGCTGCCAATCGGAAGTATCAAATTGCTGACAATGAAATCTTCTAAGTCAAGGACAGTCGAACCCTCGCCAAGCGGCTGGAAATTGCTCCAGAGATTGAATCCCAAAACGCAGGGCATGGAACACACAGCCACCAGAAAAAAATTAAGCAATGCTGATTTTTTTCTGCTCCAGTGAAAATAATCCATACAACAAGCCATGATATTTTCAAATACGGCAATCAATGTGGACAGGGATGCAAATGTCATGAACAGAAAGAACAATGTCCCCCAGATCCTGCCGCCTGTCATATTGCTGAATACATTTGGGAGTGTGATAAATACCAAGCTTGGACCACTGTCCGGATTCACGCCATAGGCAAAACATGCCGGGAAAATAATCAATCCTGCCATGACAGCTACGAACGTGTCCAGTCCGGCAACCGTGATGGACTCTCCAAGTAAACTTTTTCCCTTGTCCATGTAACTGCCGAAGATCAGCATTGCACCAATGCCGATGCTTAATGTGAAAAACGCCTGGTTCATTGCCGCTACCAGAACGGAGAGCAGTCCCACATCCTGAATTTTATTCAGATCGGGATATAAATAGAACCGGATTCCCTCCGCACCGCCGGGCAGTGTCATAGAATGAATGGCGAGCACGACAATCAGTCCTAACAGAATCAGCATCATGTATTTTGTAATGGCTTCCACGCCTTTCTGCAATCCGATAGAACAAATCAAGAATCCACCTGCTACCATAATCAGCATGCAGATCGTCATTGTGATTGGATCAGCGAGAAGATCCGAAAATACGGAGCTGATTTGTTCCGTGGAAAGATTTTCAAAGCCGCCGGTCAGATATTGAAAAAAGTAATAACCCATCCAGCCAGAAACGGAAGAATAGAAGATCATCAGAATATAATTGCCCAATAAGGCAATTTTTCCGTGAATGTTCCAGAATTTTTTATCCGGCGTCAGTTCATCATAAGTGCAAACCACACTTTTCCCGGATGCTCGTCCGATAGCGTATTCCATACTCAGAAGCGGCACACCCATAATCATCAGGAATGCCAGGTAGAACAGGACAAAAATCCCACCGCCGTTATTTCCGACAACATACGGAAAGCGCCAGATGTTACCAATCCCGATGGCACAGCCGGCTGATAATAAAATAAAGCCCAGCCTTGATTTTAATTTTTCTCTTTGCATAAATTTTCTCACTTTCTTTCAGATTTTTTTAATTATTTTAATTATGATTATTATAGCATATTCTGAAACAAAAAGCAAATCAAATTTTTTGTTCAGAAACTATTGAAATTTCCTAAAAAGCATGCTATAATAT
>CAMWTO010000069.1 GCA_947177205.1 uncultured Ruminococcus sp.
TATTAATTTTAATTTTAATTTTTTTATTTCAGGAGGTTTTTATCATGTTAAGACCAGCAATTACACAAATGATTACAAAAAACGAAAGCTGCTATTCCCTCGTGATCGGCGTTGCCAAAAGAGCAAGAGAAATTGCCGACGAACTCTACAAGAATAACGCAAGCCTGGAAGAAAAACCCGTTAAGACGGCTGTTGATGAATTCGCAAGAGGAGAATATAAAATCATTGAAGCGTCTGCAGATGACAGAACCATTTTGCAATAATGTCCCGAATTGCAGCCGTTGCAGTGCATGTCGGCTCTGCGTATGCAGCGGATATTCTGTATTCTTACAGAATTCCGGACGAACTTTCCTGCACGGCAGGACACAGGGTGTTTGTGCCGTTCGGAAAGTCTAACAAAAGCACAATCGGCTTTGTTATGAAAGTCAGATCTGATTCTGATCAGGATCAGAATCCTGAAAACTCTGGAATCAAGTTAAAACTGATTCAATCCGTTCCGGATGAAATCCCTGTATTGAGTCCGGAACAGCTTGATTTAGTCCGTTGGTTGCGTGAGAACACATTTTGCACATACTATGATGCCTTGAAAGCGATTCTACCATCCCAGGTGATGCAAAAACGATCCGGACGCATTCGGAAATCTAAAAAAACTACAGAATCCGGAGAATCTGCAAATCTGGATTCTCAGGATCTCCCGGAGCTGATTCTATCTTCGGAACAGCAGAAAGCTTATGACAGAATTGCGCCGTGTCTGGAGACGGATCATCCGGCTTGTTTTCTGCTCAAAGGCGTAACCGGGAGCGGAAAGACATCTGTATTTGAAAAACTTGCAGAGAGAACGCTTACCCTCGGAAAATCCGTATTGCTGTTACTGCCGGAAATCAGTCTGACACCGCAGATTGTGCAGCGTTTCCGGAATCGTTTCGGCGGACGTGTGGCATTGATGCACAGCAGGCTGTCCGATGGAGAGCGCAGACTTGCTTATGAACGTGCCAGAACTGGTGATGCAGATTTTATCATCGGGACAAGAAGCGCCGTCTTTGCACCGCTTCGGAATTTAGGATTAATCATCATGGATGAAGAGGGTGAGCAATCGTATAAATCTGATGCCGCACCCAGATATGACACAATTGAAGTCGCAAAATACCGCTGTCGCTATCATGGTGCTGTTCTTGTGCCGGCATCCGCAACACCGAAAATTGAAAGCTATTACAATGCGAAAAAAAATATTTATCAGCTTGTGGAACTGAATCAGCGTTATGGCAATGCGGAACTTCCCGAAGTGGAAGTCATTGACATGAGAGCCGAGCGTGCAGACGGCAATCAATCCGTATTCAGCCGGCGATTATTCGAGGCGCTCCGGGAGAATCTGCAACATCAGGAACAGAGTATTTTATTGCTGAACCGCCGGGGCTATCATACAATTATTAGTTGCTGTATCTGCAATCAGCCTGTATATTGCGAAAATTGTTCGATTCCGATGACATGGCACAAGACGGATCAGTTATTGCACTGTCATTACTGTGGATTCTCACAGCACGTTCCGGAAACATGTCCGTCCTGCAATGGAACAAAACTGCGCCGGATGGGTTTCGGAACGCAGAAACTGGAAGAAGAACTTGCCGCAAGACTGCCAGATGCCCGGATTCTCCGGATGGATGCCGATACTACAGGTAAAAAAAACGCCTATGAAGAGAATTTTGAAGCGTTCCGGCGTGGCGAATATGATATTATGCTTGGCACACAGATGATCGGCAAGGGTCTGGATTTTCCGAATGTCACGCTTGTAGGTGTTGTCTCTGTCGATAAAGCGCTTTTTGCAGGGGATTTCAAGAGTTATGAAAGAACGTTCAGTCTGGTGACACAGGTTGTCGGACGAAGCGGCAGAGCCGGAAAAGCAGGCTATGCGATTTTGCAGACATTTATGCCGGATCATTATGTCCTGCGGCTTTCGGCACAGCAGAATTATGAAGAATTTGCCTGGGAAGAACTTTCGCTCCGGAAAATGCTGTTATTTCCGCCCTATTGTGATATTTGTGTGATTGGATTCACAGATCCGGACGAGGAGAAACTCACAGCAGGCGCACGGAAATTTGCAGAGTGTATGCGGAAAGTCCTGGAAACTTATCCCGGAAAAATTCCGTTGAGAGTTCTCGGACCTGTGCCGTGTACATATGGAAAAATCGGCGGCAAATATCGCTGGCGGATGATTCTCAAATGCAAGAACACGCACACATTCCGGCAGTTTATGAGAGAAACGCTTGAAAAATCAGCAAAAATCAAGGAAGTTGCCAGAATTCACGTCTACGTGGATATGAATGGCAGTACTGGTATATAATTATATAATATTTTAATTATTTATTATTTAATTTCAGAGAAAGAGAGTGAGTGATGATATGGCAATCAGAAGAATTGTCACAAAAGAAGATCCGATTCTGCGGTTAAAATGTAAAACTGTGGAAAACTTTGATGAAAAACTTTGGCAGTTGCTGGATGATATGAGCGAAACGCTCTACAAGGCACAGGGTGTAGGTCTTGCCGCACCGCAGGTCGGCATCCGCAAAAGAGTCGCTGTCATTGATCCCGGTGACGGTTTAATTGAACTGATTAATCCCCAAATTTTGAAAAAAAGCGGCAGACAACGTGATATTGAGGGATGTCTTTCCTGTCCGGATCAGTGGGGCTATGTTGTCCGTCCGAATAAATGTACTGTCCGTGCCCAAAACCGGAACGGCGAATTTTTCCAAATAAAATTAGAAGAACTCGGCTGTCGGGCGGCTTGTCATGAGATCGATCACCTTGACGGGAAATTATTTCTTGATCTCGTCGACGAATTTGTAGAACTCACAGAGGAGGAATAATTTTTTATGATGAAAATTGTATTCATGGGAACACCTGCGTTTGCTGTGCCTTGTCTGGAAGTACTAGCAACACAGCATGAAGTCAAGGCTGTTTTTACACAACCCGACAAACCTAATGGGCGCAAAATGAAATTGCAGTTTTCTCCGGTTAAGAAAAAAGCGCTTGAATATGGCATCAGTGTTTGTCAGCCGAATTCTCTGAGAAAGGGTGAAGAGGCAGAAAAAGCACTGGCATATCTGAAAAAATTAAATCCGGACTGCATTGTTGTAGCCGCATATGGACAGATTCTGCCAAAAGAAATTCTGGAACTCCCAAAATATGGCTGTATTAATATTCATGCATCGTTGCTGCCGAAATATAGAGGTGCCGCACCCATTCAGCATTGTCTTCTGAATGGCGAAACAGAAACAGGCGTAACGATTATGCAGATGGCGGAGGGACTCGACACAGGCGATATGCTCCTGAAAAAAAGTATTGCAATCCAGGGAAATGAAATTGCAGAAGAATTGCATGACCGTCTTGCGGCTCTTGGTGCGGAACTGATTCTCCCTGCACTGGACGGCATGGAACAGGGATCTTTGACACCGGAAAAGCAGGATGATACACAGTCCTGTTATGCTTCTATGATCCGTAAGGAAATGTCTGCACTGGATTTTGAAAAATCCGCACAGGAGCTGCATAGAATTATTTGTGGTCTGACAGGATTCACAAAGCTGAGCGGGAAACGGCTGAAAGTGATCCGTGCTGTAATCTGTGAAGATATGCAAAAAGATGCTGAATGTGGTACAGTAATTAATCCTGAAAAATTCATAGTGCAATGTGGGGAACAGACAGCATTGCAATTCACAGAAGTACAGCTTGAGGGCGGTAAGAGAATGCATGTGAAAGAGTTCCTGCGTGGTAAAAAACTCATAAAAGGGCAAAAATTAGGAGAATAACTGCTTTATGGGGAATGCAAGAGTCACGGCAGTGAAATTACTGGTGCGGATGTCAGCAGAACAGAGTTATTCTAATTTTGCGCTCGATCAGGAACTGGAACGATCTGAACTTCCGGCACAGGAAAAGGCATTCTGTACGCAGTTGTTCTATGGCGTGGTGGAACGCAGGATCACACTGGAATATCTGACAAAAGTTTACAGCCAGAAAAATCCGGAAAAATTAGACGCTCCTGTGAGATATATTCTCTATCTGGGATTTTATCAGATGAAATACTGCGATAAAATCCCGGATCGTGCTGCAATTCATGAAAGTGTAAAACTTGCCGGATATTTCCGGAAGAAAAGTGCATCCGGCTTTATCAATGCTGTATTGCGAAAATTCCAGCGGGCAGAAAAAGAAATCCCATCCACGGGAAATTCCCGGAAAGACATGCAGATCCGGTATTCCGTTCCGAGGGAATTATTAGAAAAAATTCTGGAAGAACATGGAGAAGCATTCACAGAGTGCTTTTTGGAAAACAGTCTGCTCCCTCCGCCGTGTACGATCCGAAAAAATTCTTTACTGGAAACTACGCCGGAGCAGTTGCAGAGTTTTCAGGCGCTTCAGCCGGAATGGATTAAAATTAATAATATTAATATTAATCATGCATTTCGGATTCATGCACAGGATCTCCGGCATACAGCGGCGTTCCGGGATGGGTTGTTTCATGTGCAGGATCTTTCCTCGCAGTTGTGCTGTCAGGTTCTGGATGCGAAACCGGGCGAAGTTATTTTTGATATGTGTGCCGCTCCCGGCGGCAAAACATTCACAATTGCGCAATACATGCAGAATCATGGGAAAATCTATGCGTTTGATCTGCATCCGCACCGGGTGAAATTAATCCGGGATGGCGCAGAACGATTAAAATTAACATGTGTGCATACGGCTGTGAAAAATGCAACAGAATATAATCATGATCTGCCAATGGCGGACAGAATTCTTTGTGATGTGCCATGTTCCGGATTCGGTGTGATTCGTCGCAGACCGGAAATTAAATATAAATCCCTAGAAAGTGTCCGGGAACTTCCGGAATTGCAATTGAAAATTCTGGAAAATGCGTCCCGGTATCTCAAACCGGAAGGGATTCTGATTTACTCAACTTGTACCATTCTGGAACAGGAAAATCAGGGTATCATCCGGAAATTTCTGGCATCTCATCCAGATTTTGAATTATTGCCCCTGGAAAAATTGGGAATTTCGGACGGTTGTGCTGTTCTCTCGGCGCAGTATGCGGACTGTGACGGATTTTTTATCGCAAAACTGCATAAGAAAGCATAAAATATGAAAAAAGAAAGACGTGATGTGAACAGATGCAGGATATTTTAGCGATGACATTCCCGGAACTTCAAGAGGCTGTGAAACAGATCAATGAACCTGGTTACCGGGCAAAACAAATTTATAAGTGGCTGCATGTCCGGAAAGTTCGGGAATTTTCACAGATGACGAATCTCCCGGCAGTTCTGAGAACGAAATTAGAATCCGATTTTTTGATTCCGAAATTTACAATCGCCCGGAAGTTAAGTTCACGATTGGATGAAACTGTCAAGTATCTGTATCAGCTCCCGGACGGACAGCATATTGAAACAGTCCTGATGAAGTATCAGCATGGATGGAGATTGTGCATTTCGACGCAGGTTGGCTGTAAAATGGGCTGTCAGTTCTGTGCGTCCACGATTGCCGGGTATGTCCGGAATCTGACGGCTTCTGAGATGTTGCTCCAAATTGACGAAACTGAAAAAGATGCCGGTGTCTCCGTTTCCGGGATTGTTCTGATGGGAATCGGCGAGCCGCTGGATAATTTTGACAATGTAATGAAATTCCTGGGATTGCTCTCAGATCCCGGCGGCAGACAAATGAGCTTGCGGCATGTGACAATTTCCACTTGCGGAATTGTTCCCAGAATCCGGGAACTTGCAGATCTTAGAACCGGATTGACGCTTGCCGTGTCGCTTCATCAGGCAACCGATATCCGTCGCAGTCGGATTATGCCAGTCAACCGTCGTTATCCCTTGCAAGAACTCATGGATGCCTGTCAGTATTACTTCAGAAAAACCGGTCGGCGTATTACTTATGAATATGCTGTCATGGAACAGGAAAATAATACGTTGGCGGATGCAAAGGCGCTTGCGGAATTATTACAGCATCAGCAGGCGCATGTGAATCTGATTCCGGTCAACAGTGTGCAGGAAAGAAATTATCATGCAACAAGGCAGTCCGCACAGAGATTTATGGAATATCTTGAAAATCTGGGGATTCATGCGACGATCCGCCGGACACTTGGCAGTGATATTCAGGCGGCATGCGGACAGCTCCGGCATGAGTCAGAAAAAATGAAAAAATTTTAATAATATTTTAAAATTATGTTATTTTTTCAGGAAATAATTGACAAATTGGTTTTTTGGTGGTATGATTATACTATAGCATTTTCATATTATTAAATAATTACTATAAAAAATCCTCTCAGAGGATTCTATCAGGTCTATTAGAATCGTGAGGTGATACTATTGCGTTGTGCAACAGCAACAGATGTTGGTTTGATTCGTGAGGAAAACCAGGACGAAGTCCTGGCGAAAGATTATCACGGTCGCATTCTGGCGGTTTTGTGCGACGGTATGGGCGGTGAAAAATCCGGAAGTCTGGCAAGCCGGATGGCTGTGGAGGAGTTTTTTGACCATTTTTCTGCCGGTTATCAGGAAGGTATGGATGCAGAACAGGTCAGAATTTTGCTGCTTTCGTCTTTGTCTGCTGCCAATTCGGTCATTTACAGTTCCGCCAGGATGGATTATCAGAATTATGGTATGGGTACAACCTGCGTGGCAGCATTCGTTGAACCAGGGTGGGCATCTATTGTGAATGTTGGTGACAGCAGGGCATATCTGATTCAGAACGGACAGATCCGGCAGTTGACCAGTGATCACACTGTTGTGAATGAACTCTATCAGGAGGGAAAAATTTCACTGGAAAGCATGAACGAGCATCCCATGAGAAATATGCTGACGAAAGCTGTCGGCGTGGAACGTGTTGTTAAGCCGGATTATTATCACGTCGCATGTCAGGAAGATTTCAAGCTCCTGCTCTGTTCTGACGGCTTATCAAGTTTTTGCAATGAACAGGAATTACTGGAGGCTGTGCAGAATAACACGTTTACACAGATGCCGCAGACATTGGTGAATATGGCGCTGGACAAGGGGGGACGTGATAATATTTCCCTGGCGATTATGACAAATTAAATGATGTAAATAAATGAAATATAAAAAATATTTTAAAAAATAATTTATGATAATTGATAATAATATTATTATCATAAATAAAATAAAACTGGAAAATAATAAATAGTAAACAAAAAATAAGTTTGGAGGCTGCAATGGATAAGTACATTGGTAAAAAACTGGACGGCAGATATGAGATCACGGAGCTGATTGGTGTCGGCGGTATGGCTGACGTGTACAAAGCAACGGATCTGAAAGAAAATAAAATCGTTGCTGTTAAAATTCTGAAACCGGAATACGCTGGAAGTAGCGAGTTTTTAAGACGTTTTCGGAATGAATCAAAGATGATTGCTTCACTCTCTCATCCGAATGTCGTGAAAGTCCATGATGTGGGATTTTCCGATAAGTTGCAATTTATTGTGATGGAATATATTGACGGCATTACGCTCAAGGAATATATCGAAAATGAGGGCGTTCTCACATGGAAAGATTCTGTGCATTTCATTATTCAGGTGCTCCGTGCCCTGCAACATGCCCATGACAAAGGAATTGTGCACAGGGACATTAAACCCCAGAATATTATGTTGTTCACGGATGGAACAATTAAAGTAATGGATTTTGGTATTGCCAAATCCGCATTGGAACAGACCTGCACAGCAAACGATCAGACAATCGGCACAGTGCATTATATCAGTCCGGAACAGGCAAGAGGCGACAAAACAGACGAAAAGAGCGATATTTATTCTGTTGGTGTCATGTTCTATGAAATGCTCACCGGTCAGAAACCGTTCGATTCTGACAAGCCTGTGACGGTTGCTGTGATGCACATGAAGAACACCCCTAAGCGCCCCCGTGCGATCAATTCGGATATTCCTGCCGGACTGGAGGAAATTATCCTTCGTGCTATGGAAAAAGACCCGGAAAACCGTTATCAGACTGCGGCGGACATGATCAAGGATATTGAGAGTTTCAAGAAAAATCCGTCCATGACATTCGGTTATTATGAAGAAATTTCCGACGAGGATAGCGAAGATCCGGATGAAGATTCCGGTTTTGACACAGCAAGTGCCATTTATGTGGAAGATTCTGAAGAATATGACGAAGAATATGACGAGTATGATGGTGACGGTGACGATGATGACGACGACGATGATGATGACGATGATGATGACGAAGAAGAGGAAGAATCTCGCTCTTTGTTCATTCCTGTCATGACTGCCGTAACAATTGCATTTATTGTGGTTGCAGTCTTCTTCATTCTGTGGCTTGTTAAGGGCGTTATTAATGACCCGCAACAGTCTACCAAATATGAAATGCCGAATCTTGTCGGCATGGATTATTACGAGGCAAAGGATTCTTACACGTATCTGGATATTCAGATCAACGAAACGGAGAATTCCACTTATGAGAAAGACGTGATTTATTTCCAGGATATTGCTGTCGGTGATACGATTTCCACCGGACAGACAGTTTATGTCAATGTCAGCCTTGGCATTAGCATGATTGAAGTTCCGAATGTTAAGAATTACCATTATGAAATGGCAAAGAAAATGCTTGAGCAGGAAGGTTTTGTCATCGATCAGAAATATGAAATCAGTTCTGAAGGCGTGGAAACTTCTATGGTAATCCGGACAGAACCTGCTGCCGGCGAAGAAGCAGAAGCCGGTTCTACGGTTATCATGTATATCAGCAAAGGTATTGAAAACAGCACAATTGAAGTGCAGAATCAGGTCGGCAAGACAATTGAAGAAGCCGAAATGTTCTGCGATTACTATGGATTGAAAGTGAATAAAGTAGAATCTCCTTCTACAGAAGATGAAAACATTGTCATTGCACAAAGCATTGAACCCGGTCAGATTGTCGAGCCCGGCACGGAGATTACACTCACTTACAGCAACGGACAAGACCCGACAGGCGTTGTGACATTCGCATTGAAGCTTCCTGAAAACGCAACAGGACGTTTCGTGCTTGACTTCATTGACAGCAACGGCACAACGATTGCATCGAGCAGTATCATCAATGCGGCATTCTCCGGCAGTTCCGTGAATATCCCTGTGGAGAGCACGGGGGTTCAGCAGATCTTTGTCAGCCTGAGCAACTATGCAACCAATCAGCAGGAAGAACTTGGTGTGTATAATTTTGATTTCACAAATCAGAATTACAGTGCAGTTCGTGAAAATGTCCAGGGTGCATTTGAAGCAGTCGGCGGCATTAATTACCCGACAGAACCGCCTACAGAAGTTATTACTGTTCCGGAGCCGATTGTGGATGATCCACAGCCTATGACAGATCCGATCATTCAGACAGCACCCAATCCGATTGTCGATGATCCGCAGCCGGAAGAGCCAACAAACCCACCGGAAAATCCTGACAATCCGGAAAATCCGACAGAGGCAGATCCCGGAAATATACCAACGGAAGATGCACCTGCTACCGCTCCGGCAGCCTGATCAGGATCTATGGGAAATTTTCCAGAGGGAGCTTGTATGATTTTAAAATCCGTCAGGGGACACTATACTATAGTGTTCCCTGATGGTCTTATGCAGGAATGTCCGGCAAGGGGTATTCTGAACAGAAAGGGCAGGGAATTATATACCGGCGATTTTGTCCGGGTAGAGAATGGCGTGATTTCTGAAGTGCTCCCCAGAAAAAATGAAATTATCCGTCCGCCTCTTGCCAATCTGGATCAGTTATGTTTTGTGGTTTCCATGTGTGAACCGCAGCCAAACCTGAGATTACTGGATAAATTTATTGCTGTTTCATTATATAAACACATTCAGCCGTTGTTGTTATTAACGAAAATTGATCTTGCATCCTGTGAAGAAATTCTGAAATTATACCAGTCTATCGGGATTCCGGTGCTTGTGGTAGATTATCAGAAACTGGAAACGCTTGCAGTTGTCCGGGATGTGTTCCGAGGGAAGATCAGTGCACTGACTGGAAATTCCGGCGCAGGCAAATCCACGCTTCTAAATGCACTGGATGAGCGTCTTCGCATTCCGACAGGGGAAATCAGTCAGAAACTTGGCAGGGGAAAGCACACTACTCGGCAGGCACAGTTGTATGCGCTCGAGGATGGCGGTTATATTGCAGATACACCGGGATTTTCGACGTTTGAAACGATGCGTTATGCAGTCATCCGGAAAGAAGAATTAGCGGATTGTTTTATAGAATTTTCGGCTTATCAGGGACAGTGCAGATTCCATGACTGTTCTCATACCTGTGAAAAGGGCTGTTCCGTTCTGGATGCTGTCCGGGATGGGAAAATTCCGGCAAGCCGTCACGAGAGTTACTGTGCAATGTATGAAGAAGCGAAACAGATCAGGGAGTGGGAATTATGAAACAGGAATTTTATAAAAATTCAAATTTAAAAAAATCTTGTGTGATAATTGCCGGCGGTGAGGTGCATGAGAAAATAGAAATTCCGGAGAATGCAGTTATTATCTGTGCAGACTGCGGTTATCATCACGCCCAGGCACAAGGGATTATTCCAGATGTGATTGTCGGCGATTTCGATTCTTGTCAGAACTCGGACAAATTGCCGGATCATACTGAAATCATTCGTCTGCCAGTCGAGAAAGATGTTTCCGATACCTGGTTTGCAGTACAATATGCCATGACGGAGCTGCATTGTACGGAATTTCATGTATATGGCACTTGTGGCGGTGAACGTGTGGATCACATGATTGCCAATCTGCAATTACTGCATTACATGGGAACACAGGATTTGCAGACAAGATTTTATTATAAAAATCAGATTTTACAGCTATTAAAAAACAGTGATTTCCGGTTTTCCGGTCGGGATTATCCGGAATTCTCTGTGTTTGCATTATCAAAAACCTGTTTCGTAACGATTTCCAACGTAAAATATCCGCTCCAGGATCATAAATTGAAAAATACATTTCCATTAGGATTAAGCAATTGCTGTGATGAGAATTCCTTTCCGGAGATTTCCGTAAGGGATGGAATCGTGCTGTTAGTGCTGACAAAAAAATAATTTAAAAATATTTTTAAATTATTATCACAGATTTCCAGTTCCTGCATAGTATAGTAATATCTTAAAT
>CAMWTO010000070.1 GCA_947177205.1 uncultured Ruminococcus sp.
TTTTAGATTTTAAATTAATTTAATTTAAAATTCTGCCATTTACTAGTATAGCACTTTTTGAAGAAACTTGCAAGAGAAAATTGCAAATTTCTGAATTTCTGTAAACCAGTGCAACAAAATAAAAGCCTGTTAAAAAATATCACAAAAAAACAGTTTTTAGTTTTTCTGTGATATTTTCCAACATTTTTTCAAAATTTTTATGATGCAATAATGCTGTATTCGTCCGAAACGGTCTCTTGTTTGGATGCAAACCGGATTAATTTCTGATTCCGGAACGTGACTTCTCCGGTGACATCATAAGGCGTTTTGCTGTAAGCGGCTTTGGAACAGGAAATCCGGAATTCCGTGCCGTCTTCTTTCTGGAAGATCAGTGCATATTTTTCATTCCGGATTGTCGAGAAATGACTCTCATTCAGGAAACGTTCCCGTTCGTCCAGTTTCCAGATGACTTTTGCAGTTTCGGTCTGTGTGTCAGAATCCGCCGCCGGACGAGGGACGGACTCTCCTTCCGGATCGTCCGTTTCATCTGGTGTATAGTGATTATGATAAGAATAGGGATTCTCAGAATCTGAAAAATTTTCAGAATTTTTAGATCTTTCAGAATTTTCAGAATTTTCAGATTTTTCAGAATCTCTGAAATTCTGGCTGATCAGCAGGCTTTTACCGCTGGAAAGCACCATCATAATCAGCAGAATCAGCCCCATCCCGGCAAGTACAAATAGTAAGACGGTTGTCGCCATGAATTATAATCCGTTGGGATTTTTCTGCATGAAGTTCCAGCTATCTTCACACATGGTTTCCAGTGTCTCATGTGCCTCCCAGCCAAGCAGTTCTTTTGCAAGGGATGCATCCGCATAGGATGATGCAATGTCTCCGGCACGGCGTGGGGTGATCTGATAAGGGAGTTTATGACCGCAGGCTTTTTCGTAAGCGTGGATCATTTCAAGGACGCTTACGCCGTGACCTGTGCCAAGATTAATCGGGATGAAGCCCTTATGCTGTTCTGCATAATCCAGGGCGCAGACATGTCCTTTTGCCAGATCCACAACATGGATATAATCCCGGACGCCTGTGCCGTCCGGCGTGGGGTAATCGTTGCCGAACACAGAAATTTTTTCCAGTCTGCCAACGGCAACTTGTCCGATATAGGGAAGCAGATTATTGGGGATGCCGTTGGGATCTTCGCCGATGAGTCCGCTCTTGTGTGCGCCGATCGGGTTGAAATAACGCAGAGCAACTGCGGAGAAATCCGGATCAGCAACGCAGAAATCACGCAGAATCTGTTCAATCATGACTTTTGTATAGCCATAGGGATTCGTTGCAGAAGTCGGCATATTCTCGACGTAGGGCACGGGATTGTTCATGCCATAGACTGTCGCCGAAGAAGAAAAGACAAATTTATGACAGCCGAATTCCCGCATAACTTTCAATAATACGAAAGTGCCGTTGATGTTGTTTTCGTAATACTCCAAAGGTTTCTGGACGGATTCACCGACAGCTTTCAGCCCTGCAAAATGCACAACGGCATCAATTTCCTGTTCTGTGAAAATTTTCCGGACAGCGTTTTCATCACGCATGTCAGCCAGGTAGAAATCTACTTGTTTTCCGGTGATTTCTTCAATGCGGCGGATGCTTTCCTGTTTGGAATTGCTCAGATTATCCAGGATAATCACGGAGCAGTCATTTTCTAAAAATTCTACGCAGGTATGACTTCCAATGAAACCTGCACCGCCGGTTACTAAAATTTTTCCCATGGGGACACCCTTTCTTCTTTCTGAAATAAAATAATGGATAATTAAATCAATAGCTGAATCAATTTTGCTGTTATAATTATAGTATATATGATTTTTCAGTATTTTGCAAGTAGTTTTTGAAAAAAATCAGGGAATTTTTTGATTTTTGTGCAGGATTCCAGATTTTCGGGAGCAGTTCGGGAAATTATTCTACTTGGAAACAGATGGCGGAAAAAGCAGGAAGAGAAAATTTGAAATTCTGGTTTTCGTCCGGTTCAAGGACAGTTCCGGCGCTGTCCGGCGCAGTACCGCCGTAAATATCCGCATTGGAATCTAATAAAACGGTCAATTTTTTGGCATCACAGTGAATGCTGTAGGATTCCTGGGGCGCACCGGCAAAGTTAAAGACAGCCAGGATGGATTCACGGGAAGAATATCTCTGGATTGCATAGACGCATGGATAATTCTGGTTGCTGTCACGCCAGTCAAATCCGCCGTCCGTGTAGTCACGTTCATAAAATGCAGAATGTTCCAGATACAGATGATTCAGTTTTTTGATAAATTCATGAAATGTGTCATGATTGGGATATTGGAGCATGTCCCAGTCCTGCTGTCGCTTTTCATCCCATTCCCGGAGCTGTCCGAATTCACTGCCCATGAAATCCAGTAATTTCCCCGGATGGATTGCATTATACAAGTAAAAAGTTCTTGCCTGTGGGAATTTGTGTTCATATTCGCCGTGCATTTTTTGTAAAATTGTGGCTTTGCCGTGGACATTCTCATCGTGAGAGAATGGCAGCAGGTAGCATTCCGAAGGATAGTACATCATGGAAAATGTGAGTTTTTCCGGTTCGTGATAACGATATAACGGATCTGTCCGGAAGAAATTCAGTGTGTCATGCATATAGCCCATGTCCCATTTGTAATCAAAACCAAGTCCGCCGTATTCGACCGGCGTTGTAACATCCGGGAAATTCGTGGAATCCTCCGCACAGAGAATACAGGACGGAAAACGCTGTTTTAAACCGGCGTTCATGTTTTTTACAAATTCAAGCGTTTTATTGTTCACACCGCATTCCGGTCTGCCATACCAGTAAATCATACGGCTGATGGCATCCATCCGGAGACCGTCAAAATGGAATTCTTCGAGCCAGTAGCACGCATTGGATTGCAGAAAGCTCATGATTTCACCACGGGAATGAATAAAATTATAACTGCCCCACTCGCTGATTCCGGCGGCGTCATTGGGATATTCATACAAGGGTGTGCCGTCAAATCTGCCGAGTCCGTAGCTGTCCACTGCAAAATGGACGGGCACAAAATCCAGTAAAACGCCGATCTGATTCTGATGGCATTTGTCGATCAATGCTTTTAATTGATCTGCCGTTCCGTAACGGGCAGTCGGCGCATAAAATCCTGTACTTTGATAGCCCCAGGATTCGTCGCAGGGATATTCTGCAAGCGGCATGAATTCGACATAATTATATCCCATTTCTTTCAGATAGGGAATTAACAGATCTGCGATTTCTTCGTAATTATAATTAAAATTCACCGGATCTGTATCCGTTTCAAGAATTTCAGAATGATTGAGATTAACAGAATTTTTTGATTTTTCTTCTTTCTGTCTCCATGAGCCCAGGTGCATTTCATAGATGTGCAGGGGCTTGTCCTTGCAGGTAGAACGCCGGCGCATCCAGGCGCTGTCATGGAACTGATAGGCTGACAGATCCCGGATAATCGAACAGAATGCCGGGCGCAGATCCATCCCAAATCCGTAAGGGTCGCAGTGTTCTGTGAATGAATGATCATCATGCCAGATTTTATATAAATATCTTTGACCGGCTTTCGCCTGGGGAACGGTCACTTCCCAGAATTGTTCATTATAACCGGGATGAAGATCCCAGTCCTGCCAATTATTAAATTCTCCAATCAGTGTAATTCTCTTTGCGTGTGGTGCATAGACACGGAAAACGTATCCCTCTTGATCTGCCTTGTGTACGCCGAGATAACGCCAGGCATCAAATAGTTGTCCTGTGTAGAATCCGTAAACGTCCATGATTAATATACTCCTTTCTGATTTCCAGTATAAAAACACTTGCAGAAATTGCTAACATCTGCTATAATAAAATTATAACAGATTTTTTCAAGGCAGACAATCTGCATTTTTTGACAAGTGTCGCATAAGCGACGGATTTTTAAAATTATATATTATTAAATTATAAATTAAGAGGTGTTGTTAGTTATGGATCCTCGGCAAGAACGTACCAACAGAAATATTATCAATGCGTTTCTAAAATTAAGAAGCCAAAAGCCGATTGAAAAAATTACCATCCGGGAGCTGTCTGAAATAGCGCAGATCCACAAGGCGACGTTTTATCTGCATTATCATGATATTTATGAATTGTCGGAAATGCTCGAACAGAAAGTGATCCAGGATATTCTGAATGGTCTCACCGAACCTGCTATGATTCTGACAGATATCAGCCGTTTCAATGAAGAATTATACTCTCTCATGTTGGCAAATGAGAGTCTGATGGAGATTTTATTTTCCGGCAGCCGTGCCGGAATGTTGGTTATCCAGTTGGAACAGAAACTAAAACAGTATATTTTCCATAGAAGACCAGAATGGAATACATTTAAAATTAATGTAATTTTGACATATCTGATTCACGGCGGCTATCATGTCTATATCCAGTATAAAAATACAGCGCACAGCAAGCCCGAAGATCTCAAAGAAATTATGTGGATTATTAATCAGACGGCAAGCGCTATTCTGAATATGTACACGCAGGAAAACAACGGTTGAATTTTAAATTATAAATTCCGAAAATAAAAAATCAAGTCCGGGGAATTCATGGAAATTCACAGGAAAATTTTAGTTAAATATTTTAATTTAAGTAATAAAAAGTTCGCATTTTAAGAATATTTTTTTGCTGAATATTACTTAAAGTATAGCTTTTGTGTTCGTTTAGTGAAAATTTCTAAAAAAATTTTCTCTATTTATGAAAAAATACAGTTGCTTTTTTTGTCTTTCAATGTTATAATTAAGGTACTGGAGTATTATGCTGAAATATTCTTGCAAATACAAACCAAATTTTATTGGAGGTGGTCGAATGAAAAGTTTTTCCTACGTTGCAACCACTGCTGCGGGTAAGCAGGTCAAGGGTACTATCAACGCTGAAGACGCAAGAGACTTTGCGGCAAAAGCCAAGGAAAAGGGGCTGACAGTTACCAAGTACGAGGAAAAAGACATCGAAAAGAAAAAGACAATTAAGAAATTCAGCACCAAAGACCTGGCGTTTAACTGTAGACAGCTTGCAGCAATGCTGACTTCCGGTCTGACGCTCGTTAAGGCTTTGGATATCCTCAGCAAGGAGCAGCCAACCGAGGACGCAAAGGAACTCTGGCAGAGCGTTTATGAGAGCGTTCAGAAAGGTGAGTCGTTCTCTGATTCTCTTGCACAGTACAGAGGCGTTTTCCCGGAATTCATGATTTCCATGATTGCAGCGGGTGAAACTTCTGGTTCACTGGACACGATTTCACAGGATTTGTCGGATTATTACCAGAAACAGAACAAGATGAACAACACCATCAAGGGCGCTATCACTTACCCGATTATCTTGGGCGTACTTTGTATTGTCATTGTCATTTTCATGTTTGCTTTCATCATGCCGACATTCGCAGGTATGTATGAAGATCCGGATGCCATGCCGGCGCTGACTAAGGTCATGATGGGATTCAGTGACTCCCTGATTCAATACTGGTATATTTATGTGATCGTTGTCGTTGGTATTATCTTTGCTTTCATGTACATTATGAAAATTCCGAGCTCCCGTCTCAAATGGGATAAACTTATCATCAAGGGTCCAGGCTTCGGACCATTGGTTGTAAAAGTCTACACTGCACGTTTTGCAAGCACACTTTCCTCTCTGTATTCTTCCGGTATTCCAATGGTGGACTGTCTGAGAAGATCTTCTGATATTTTAGGCAATCTCTATATCAGCGAATGTTTCCAGAATGTCATTGATGAAGTAAAACAGGGCGAAACGCTCTCTGCTGCGATTCAGAGAACCGAAATTTTTGACTCCATGTTCTGCTCCATTATCTATGTCGGCGAAGAAGCCGGTGCACTTGATACCATCCTGAGCAAAACGGCAGATTACTATGACGAAGAAGCAGACTCTGCTGTTGGTCGTCTGGTCGGAATGCTTGAACCGGTGATGATTATCATCATGGGTGTGGCAGTCGGCTTACTGCTTGCATCGATCTTCCCGGCACTCTATGGCTCTTTCGATGCCATCGCCGCATAATATGCAGATTTTTAAGAAATTTTGAGAAAATTTCAGAAAAATATTCAAGAGAGGTGGAAACTTAAATGCTTTCATTTGATATTACTGACAGAAGTATCCGGTTTGTAAAGGGTACAGAAAGCGGCAACAAGATCCGTGTGACCAATGCAGCAGAGATTAAACTCGACGAGGCGCTCATTGTCAACGGACACGTCAACGATCCGAACCGTGTTGTTGCCCAAATCATCAAAGTTATGAAAGCGGCGAATATCGCCGACAAAGAGGCTATTATCTCAATTTCCTCGAACCAGACTGTCTTCAAGGAACTTATGATCCCGCCGAATCCTAAAGAATCGGAATTCATGAAAAGCGTCCGTCTGGAACTGAGCAATCAGCTCAACATTGATGATTCCTACGCTGTAGGCTATACAATCGTAGGGGAACCGGAACAGGATGCCAACGGCGAGAAAATGCAGAAAATTCTTGCAACGGCATGTCCCCGTGACGTCATTGACAGTTACAGAGCTATTTTCCGTATGCTCGGTATTACACTCAAGTCTGTTATGATTGGTTGTAATGCTATCACCAAAGTATTGCTTGCAGATGCCAAGAACAAGGCAAAAATGCCGCTTCTGGCTGTACAGATTGACAAGGATTTCATCAGCTTGAACTTGTATGAAAAAAGTGAACTTTCGTTCTCCCGTTTTGCGCCGATTGATCCGGAAGACTATGACAATCCGGACGACTATATCTACGAGGCAGTCAACGAGAACATCGGGCGTATGCTCCAGTTTGCAAGAATCCGTGGTTCAGAAGAAATCTACAATGTTGTATTCTATGGTGATCTGAATGCCTCTCCGGATCTGTACAACAGACTGGAAGAAGTGCTGAAAAAAGACGAAATCACATCGACCCGACTTGCCATGCCTGCACAGATTCATGGCACGGAAAAACTGGAATTTGCAGTCTATGCCAATGCCATTGGCGCAATGTTTAAGCGTGACAAACTCACAGAATATATTAACCTGTTAGAGACCAGTATGGCGGAGGCAGGTGTTGCCGGAAAAGTACAGGATAATGGTTCATTTGCAGTCATTGCCGGTGTCGGTATCGGTCTGAGTGCAGTCGTTGTAGCAGCGGCATTCGGTGTTTTAGCTGTGATGGACGGCAATTATAAGAAAGATACAGCAAACCTCCGGGCTGAGATTGATTCTCCCGAAACAGCAGCAAAATTGCAGCATTATGAAGATTTACAGATTATGAAAGACGTTGTTCGTACCTATGCCGATAACATCAACAGCGCCAGTGACGCTTACAAGACACAGCCTGTTGTGGATATTACCATCTATGATGCCATTGATGAAGCGCTTGAAACTGTTATGGGGCAGACGGATGGTGTGAGCGAAAACAAGGTTGACAAGATTTCTTATGATAATGGCGTTCTGATTGTTCCTGTGACGTTTAAAACATCCGAAGATTTCACACAGAAATATCCTTCTAATCTGGTGCAGTATCTCTATGAGACTTACGGCGAAGAAGCGTCCGAACAGGATAACCGGATGTTCTCTTCTGTGCAGTATGACAGTTACAGGATTGAATCATCTTCCGGTTCAGAAAATTCTAATGATACTGAGAAGACAGTTTCATTCGAGATGACATTGACCATGCTGCCGGAGGAACTGCCTGAAATTGTAGAAGAAACTGTTCCGGAAGAAACAACAGCAGACGCTGAGCCGGCTGCTGAATAAAGGGGGTATTTTACATCATGATGCGTGAAATGAGTTACAGAGACAAGATGATTCTTGTCATTATGACCGCAATTATTATTCTGGCAGTCGGATTTTTTGCACTGATCCGTCCGAAGTATAATGCACTCGTGGCTGACAGAGATGTTTATGAGGCAACCAAGACTGAGTGGGAAGGTATTGACAGCAAGATTAAGCAGATTGAACCTTTGGAAGACGGCATCAAGAAAGAAGCAGGCGAAGCAAAGAAAACTGCGGAGCTGTTCGTCAACAGTGTATTCGAGCCTGTGAATGACACATTTGATAGCCTGAAAGCAAATTACATCCTGGATCAGTATGTACAGCCTATGATTGATGAATGTGAGCTGGAAGTTTCTGATTACGCAACAAGCGGCATCGCTTCCCAGACACTGGATTATTACTATTATACACCCAATGTGCTGACATACTCTCTGTTGGAGAATGCTGACATCAATGGCAAATATGCAAAGCAGGTGTCTGACCTGCTCAAAGAAAGTAATGCACTTTCTCAGAAAGAGACCGCAGAAGTTATGACCAATACACTTGATCTGACTGTAAGAGGTTCCAGAGAAAATCTGGCATTGTTCCTGGACAAAATCAAAGAAGATGAAAATGCAATCCGTGTGACATCTGTTGATATTGCAGACTATACATTCGGCGAGGGACAGACCCGTATGGAAACTGTCGAATCCACGGATGCTGAGGGAAATGTCACCACTACACAGCGTGAAGTCACGGATAATGGCGATGGTAAGAGTGAACTCACAATGAGTCTCACATTCTACAATGCAATGCCGATTGACGAACCGGATTTTAGCTGATCCCGCAATTTTTGTGAATGAAGACAACAGAGACAACAGAAAGGTGGTCAGGAAGATGAAGAAAACAACTCCGAAGAAATTAAAAGGTACGGTGTTGTTCACGGTCGTTTCTGTCATGATGGTGCTGATTGTATTTCTGGCGGCGACACTTGCACTGGCATCGACTGCCAACACAAGAGCTTACCGGAATTATCAGAGAGAGCAGGCCAAGGCGAATGCCAAGGCTGCTTTGGATTCCGTCATTCAGACGATCAATGATGTAGACAAGGGCAAACCCGGCGGTCTGAATGAGCAGATCAGCAATCTCAGCATGGTGGGCAGCAGCATCAGTCTGGAAGTGGAAGGCGACGGGCTGATCGTGCCGGTGACGATTTCGCTGGCAGAGCAGAAATCCGTCTATAATGAAGAGAAAAAAGACTGGGTAGATGGCTCTATCTACGAAATTAAGGCAGAATCCTATATGGCAAGCACCGGCGAGGGCGTGACATACTGTGCTTATATGGCAGATGACAGTATTGCTTCTCCCGGTCCAGGCGGTTCTTCTGGCGGCGGCGGCGCATTCGTCGCTTATGGTGGTCTGGGTGATAATGACAATATTGGTACGAGCGGTTTTGTTGCCGGCGGTACGGAGATTGGTCTGAATACAGACGGTTCTAAAACTTATAAATTGGAGAACACAACCATTATTGAAGCACCATTCTATGTAAACGGTAGTTTCTATGCTTCTACACAGGCAAAGCCAATGTTTACCAAATTGGGAGATTTCTTTGCTGTGGAAGGCGATCTCACATTTAATAATGGTGCAGTTTTTGACTACCATGAAAATTTAAAGAATAACTGGGCAAGCAATCTGGAAACAGACTGCTATCAGGTTCCTTGTGTGTATGTCGGCGGTACATTTAATGTCGGCAATTATCAGGATATTAATATTGGAAGTGATACCACACCGATTAATCTCTATGTCGGCAAAATTGATATTACAACCGGCGGACTTCATGTGAAAGGTGATGTGTACACATTTGATCCCACTGCAACAAGTTCTATTGATAACGGCGGAAAAAGATCAGATTTGTATGAATGGGTTGACAAGACAATCATGGACGCAAATGGCAACAAGCATGAACATTACAAATTTGGTAATTATTACTCCAAAGGAAGTCTGAATATCATCCGCAATAACAACAGTAATGCAGTTACATTTGAGCATGATGTGCGCATGGATGGTGATTTATCAATTACCAGTCCGGAGGGAAATCCGACAAATAATTCCTATGATGTCTATGTTGGCGGAGATCTTGTAATCGGCGGCACGCTAACGATTCCTGATAAGGTAGTTCTGAAAGTAGCTGGAAATGTGTATGCCGAAAAAATTGTGACTACTGGTGAACTGATTGTAACAGGTGATATCTATACCAACAGACTTGAAAATAATAATGGTTCAACTCAGGGAAGCCATGATTTCGGTCTTGTGCAGGCAAACAAGCTGTTTGCTTATGAGCTTGTTAATTATGACACCATTAGTTGTTCCGAAATTAAAGCAAGGACATTTGAAAATAACAATTCTTCCCAGGTTTCCTATCCTAATGCTACAGTTGAAATTCCGGCAGGATCGGCAGGCCCTACTGATTTTATTTCTTATAATCCTGCTGAGCATGCTACTGCGGAAGCTCCTTTTATTCCTTATGATATTCCGACTAAATATGGTCAGCCGGTTTATCCTGATGGTTATGACAAAACAACTTTGAAAAGCAAGGTAATTAAACTTTCTACGATTGCAACCTATCCGCAGAGTATTGCTGATATGGAGGCTACCTTGACAAGACCTGGTGCGACTTATGACAGCAGTCATTTACCCACTAAGATAAATGACCCTTCCAATCCGTACAAGGATTATTATCTGATTGAAAATTCCTGTACTCTGAAAGGCAGCTGGAGTGATAATATTTATATAAAGGCAACTACTCCGATGATTGTTGAAATTGATAATTTTTCACTTGCTAATGGCAAGGAGATTGTTGTGGAAGATAATGCCACGGTATACTTCTTTATCAATGATAAAATGGTAATCAATGGTAATGGCGGACTGTGGACAAAATCTTACCGGGAAAAAATCAAAAACAATGTTGCGATGGATGTTTACGAAGTACAGCCCAATGAGGCAAGTGAATATTATCCCAATATTATTATTTACAGTGCGGACGGTGCAACTTATACTGCCCTGAATGGTACTGTAACAACAGCGCATTTCCGTGCGCCAGGGCTGAAATTTGATCAGCAGGCTTCCGGTACATCCATGCCAGCCGGTACAACTTACACACAGTATGATGATGCCAGCCATGCCGTTGTCATTAATACATTCTCCGGCAAAGACTGCGGTGTTATCGGTCAGTTAATCTGCAAGGATATTATTGTAGGTAATACATGGGGCATGATGTATGTCAC
>CAMWTO010000071.1 GCA_947177205.1 uncultured Ruminococcus sp.
TGCTTACAGAAGACGGCGCAGTGGTATTCAATGTAACATTCACAGCACCGACAGAGCCGGGCAGATATCCTCTGACATTTGATGAACTGTCAGTCTATGACATTAATATGTCCTTGTTGGATCCTGAAAAACAGCCTGGTTGGATTGAAGTAGTTGCTCCGTCCGAGACGACAACAACAGAAGAACCTGTAGAATCTTCTGAGACAACAACGACAACAGAAGAACCTGTAGAATCTTCCGAAACAACAACGACAACAGAAGAACCTGTAGAATCTTCTGAGACAACGACAACAACAGAAGCTCCGATTGAAATCGGCGATGCAGGTATGTGGATCATTGGCACTGACACAGTAGATCCGGGCGCAACTGTGACAATTCCTGTTACAGTAACCGGCGACAAGAATGGTATTAACAGCTTCATTATGAAGATGGGCAATGCTGGTCTTGGCGGTGTTGCACCGACGCCGAACAGCGCAGCTGGCGGTGATGCTTACGGCGACGCTTTGAGCTTCTTGCCGAACATGGATAATCTGACATTCTCCGGCACGAACTTCACAGTCAAAGAGAATCTGGCACTTTCCAAGGATGGTGCAACGGTATTTGAAGTGACATTCACAGCACCGACAGAACCGGGCAGATATCCGCTGACATTCGAGAACCTTTCTGTTTATGATATTAATATGTCCTTGTTGGATCCTCAAAAACAGCCTGGTTGGATTGAAGTAGTTGCTCCGTCTGAAACGACGACAACGGAAGAACCTGTGGAATCTTCTGAGACAACAACGACAACAGAAGAACCTGTGGAATCTTCTGAGACAACGACAACAACAGAGGCACCGCCGGAATCTTCCGAGACAACGACGACGACAGAAGCACCGCCAGAATCTTCCGAGACAACAACGACAACAGAAGAACCGCCTGTTGAATCCTCTGAGACAACGACAACCAGCGGTGTCGTAAAGCCGCATCATGAATACAACGCAACATGGACAATTGGTAAAGTGGACGGCGTTGCTGGTCACCCGGTAGAAGTGCCGATCACCGTATCTGCTAACATTGCAGAAGCATTGACATACAATCTGTATGACTTCAAGATTAAAGTACAGGATGGTCCTGTATTTAATCCGACAGCACTCAGAAGCGGTAGTGCTTACTCCGAGATGACGATTCAGGCAAATGGTATGGAAATCGCTGCTACAAATCTGAATGGCGATTCTGTAGGTTATAACAACGCAGTTGTGATCTATCTTACATTCGATCTGCCGGAAGATCTTCCAGCAGGTAAATACGCAGTTGAATTTGACGGCGATGTAGAGGCACACAACAGAAATCTGGATACATTTGATATCACAGAAGAAAACGGTCAGATTCTGGTTATTCCGGATGGCGTTACCAAGGAACAGATCGAATTTCAGTATAACCTGGAATCTCTGTCTAAATTCTACTTCTCACACGATCACAGAACGTTCATCGGCGATGGACTGCTGAAAGAAGACCTGATTTCCATCGGTACACTGATGGCACGTCCGGTTTACAGCGATCCGGCTCTGACAGAAGAAGCAGAATGGACAGTTGCTGACCTGGATAAGATTGAATTTAATCTGAAAGATGCAGAACTGGAAAGTCCGAAGGCAATCTTTGATAAAAAGGTAGAACCGACTTTGGACGGCTCCGATGGTATTGCATTCTTCAAGGAAAAAATTGCATTCACACTTTCTACCACGTTTACGACACTGGATGCCGAAACTGGCGAACTTGTGGAGAAAGAACAGAAAGACGTTGACACACTCTATGACGGCAGTCCGATTGTTACGGGTGATGTTTACATCGGCGTTAAGGGCGATACTGACCTCAATGGTACAGTCAATGCATACGATGCGGCGAAAGATCTGGTTTACGCTGCTGATTTCGGCGCAGGTCTTGATCCGAAGATCCTGACAGTTACCAGTGATATGATTACTGCAATCCAGGCTGAGGGCGAAGAAGCTGCAACAGCACTTGAGAATTTCGTATACTTCCTGAGTGATGTAACAGACGAGTCCGAAGACCATGGTGAGACAAGTAGCATTCTGGATAGTGACAAAGGCGGCGAGGCAATCAATGCGGCTGACGCTGCAAAGGTTCTCGTTTATACGGCTGAGTTCGGTGCAGGTCTTTATCCTGACTGGTATGTACTGCTCGACAAGCCGTTGCCGAGATACACCGAGGCAATTGGTCCGAGACCGGCTGACACAACAGAATAAGCATTGTTACAGAATCCTTCTGTCTGATGCTGAAAAAGCCTCTCCTCCGGGAGGGGCTTTTCTGTGATTTCAAAATTCTTAATTTTAAATTAAAAATTTTTGCATAAAAAATACTGCAAACTGAGGTAATCCGGATCAGCTTGCAGTATTTTTATTGTTAAATATTAAAATTTAATTTTCTTCTTTCGGCATAACTGCCTGCATGACATCATGATACAGTGCTGACGGATTTGTCAGGATTTTTTCGCCGAGCAGTTTTGCCTGGTATTCATCCGGCGTGAATAGTGTCAGTTCCAGTAATGTCAGCTGATGATCCAGCATTTTCACATGCAGGTGACATCCCTGGGAGATCGGTTCATAGGAGACTTTGACCTGTTCTTCGTTTTTGTGGCGTTTGAGTGCCACGCTTGCCGTTCTGATAATCCGTTCCCGGTAGGACTTTCCGGCAAGATGCTGTAAACGCTGTGCGGATTCCAGACCTTTTTCCGTAATAGAATAGCACTTCTCACCGTTTTTTTGCAAGACCACATTTACTACTTCTGTTTCTTCCATGATCTGAAGTGCTTCCTGGAATGTAAAATAATTAATAATTCCGCTTGAAACAGCAATATCGTAAAGCAGTTCACTGTCAATCGGTTCGCCGATTTGCTCCAATGTATAGCAAAGCAGGATGTTGGCAGTTGTGGTGTCCGCAACGGTGCGGTCAGCAAGTCCGGAGATCTTTTTCAGATTCTCATCACGCAATTTTTTCCCTTCTTTCTGGTTCAGGTTTGAATTTTTGAAAAACAAAAAACAGTTCAGCAGAAATGCGGATAATCCAACATATGCGATAACAAGGCAATGTTTACAGCAGATTCTACGCAGGGGACAAGTTTCGGCAGGAGACAAGTCTGGTTTCCGGATTCTGTCCGGAGAGATTCCGTCTGCATACTGGACAAATTGACTGTTTTCTGTGGTTTTGCAATGTTGGCAGAGGGTCTGAACGCCACACGCAGGATGATCGGCATTCCGGAAGAAATTCCCCCCAGAATTCCTCCATGCGTGTTGGAAGATGTTTTGATATGCGCATGATCGTCTATGTAGAAATTATCATTGCATTGACTGCCAGTCATTTCTGTGACCTGGAAACCTGCGCCGAATTCCAGACCACGGACGTCCGGGAGTGCAAATAATAGTTGTGCGATTGTGTTTTCCAGACCGTTGAAAACAGGTGAACCGATGCCAGCAGGGACATTCACAGAGGCGCACTCAATTGCACCGCCAAGCGTCTCGCCGCCCTCTGCTGCCGCCTGGAGGTCTTCCTGCATTTTTTTTCCGATCGCATTTTTAATAACGGGAAATTTTTTGTGCCGGACGGATAAAATATCATCTTTGGTGACGTCCGTATGAGAGAAATTCTGATCTTTAATGCCATGAATTTCCTGGATATGTGCGCCGGTGTAGATGCCTCGGCGTTCGAGAATCTGACCGCAGACAGCGCCTGCAAAGCATAATGGCGCAGTCATTGCCGTTCCAAGATGACCGCCGTCCCGGATGTCGTTGAATCCACGATAACGAAGCGTTCCCGTATAATCCGCCTGTCCGGGTCGGGGCAGACGGTTGATCTGTGAAATATCATTGCCGGATTGTTCCGTATTCTGAATGAAGGCGCACAAGGGAGAACCGGTTGTGCGTCCGTTGAGAATGCCGGACATGATCTGATGAAAATCCTGGGAATGATTATTTTTATTAAAATTATCTGAAAACTCCTGGTAGCGTGACAAAAACTCTCGGAGTTGCTCCGTGTCAATATATTCTCCTGCCGGGAGATTATCGATGGTAATGCCGATCGCAGGTCCTTTTGCTTCGCCGAAAATGGAAACAGCAAGCCGGTTATTCCAGATCGATGCCATGGATCTTCCCCCCTAATTTCTGATAATCCTGGAAAAATGCAGGATAGGATTTTGCGACGCATTCAGCGCCGAGAATTCTGACCGGTTCTGTTGCCCTGGTGGCAGCAATTGCCGCACACATGGCGATTCTGTGATCCCCGGCACTGTCAACTGTTCCGCCGTGGAGAGAATCCACAGGCTGAATTTCCAGACCATCCGGGAGAATTTTGACATTGCCGCCGAGTGTGTTTAGCATGGATGCTGTTGTTTCGAGTCGGTCGCTTTCTTTGATCCGGAGACGTTCTGCGCCGGTAATCCGGGTTGGCTTTTCGGAGAATGTGGCAAGGACGGCGAGAATCGGCACGAGATCCGGAATATCCTTTGCGTTGATTTTAAAAACAGCATCAGGTATCTGCTGATGATAGCAGATTTTCTCGATGATTTCGACGATTTTTCGGTCTCCCTGGGTGGATGTTTCCGGGATATTCTGCAACACGACCTGATTGCCCACAGCGTTGGCAACGTAGAAGAACGCTGCCTGGGAGAAGTCACCCTCAATGGAGAGATTCTGTGCATGGTAATGCTGTGTGCCGAATATATGATAATTTCCTTTTTTTTCCTTGACACAGACACCGAATTGTTGCATGCACTGGACTGTCATGTCTGCATAAGGTTTAGACTGGAGCGGAGATGTGAGAATAATTTCAGATTTTTCCCGGAGCAGAGGGAGTGCCAGAAGCAGACCTGTGATGAATTGGGAAGAAATATCGCCTTCGAGTTCAAATCTGCCGGGCTGCAAAGCGCCTTGCATCGTGAACGGAATTTTCTCATTCTGGAATTTGATATTTTTCTGCGTGAGTTCCCGGATATAGGGCGTAATCGGGCGTTCCGGAAGTCTGCCCTGTCCGGTGAATGTTGTTTTCACGCCAAGCGCAGCGGAAACAGGAATCAGAAACCGGAGCGTTGAGCCGCTTTCACCGCAATCCGCAACTGCTGTTTCAGGAATTTCCCGGATGCCGGTAACAACCATTTTGCGTTCTGCTTCCCGGAATTCAAACGAAGCGCCGAGCGCCTGCATGACAGAAACGGTTGCCTCAATATCTTTGGAAATATCAATTTCCGAAATTTCAGAAACGCCCTTGCTCAGTGCCGCACAGATCAGCATTCTGTGTGCCATGCTTTTGGAGGATGGAATTTTGACAGTACCGACCAGCTTATGAGGCTGAATTTCTATATTCATAGTAATGATACATTCCTTTCAGAAAGTTTTGAAATTTTTAGAAAGTAATTTGAAAATTTTTCCGGAATTCCGGCAGTGTGTCCCGGCGGATCTTTGCTGTCCCGATGGGAGAGCAGACAATATATCTTAAATCCTGCCCGGCACGCTTCTTGTCATTGCCGCAAAGGGGAATTAATTTCTGAACGGACACGGAAAGATCCGTATCTGTCGGGAGCTGATAACGACGCACACAGGCACTCAGCCGGTTATATTCCTCCGGATTGCCGCAGTATTTCGTGATCAGGCACATCCCGGCGGCAACCGCACAGCCGTGTGTGTACGTCTCATAATGATAATACGCTTCAATGGCGTGTCCGAGCGTGTGTCCGAAATTCAGGATCATCCGCAGACCGTTGTCCAGTTCGTCTTCTACTACAACATCACGTTTGATCTGAATACATGCCGGGATGATTTCTTCAAAATGCTCTGCAATGCTGTCCAGGTCATAATGTTCCAGTTTCCGGAATAAATCCGGATCAGCAATCATGCCGTATTTAATCACTTCGCCCATGCCATCAATCAGAAATTCCCGTGGAAGGGTCTTCAGGACGTCGAAATCGCACAGAACAGCACAGGGCTGTTTGAATGCGCCGACCAGGTTCTTGCCCTCCGGCAAGTCAATTGCTGTCTTTCCGCCGACAGAAGAATCCACCTGCGCAAGCAGAGAAGTCGGAATCTGAATATACGAAATTCCTCTGAGGAACGTTGCTGCTGCAAATCCCGTAATATCTCCGACAACGCCGCCGCCCAGGGCAATCAGGCAGTCGCTCCGGGTAATTTCCTGCTGACACAGGAAAGAATAGATCTTTAATAAATTTTCTGCACTTTTGGAGGATTCTCCATGAGGGAATACAAATTTTTCTGCCTGAAATCCCGCATCCTGCAAAGAACGGATCACTGTTTCAGAATAGAATTGATTTACATTGTCGTCTGTGATAATCACAAAATGTTGCGCAGAAGTCAGCTCCAGATCCCGGATCAGAGAACCACATTCAGCAAGCAGCCCACGTCTGAGGATAATATCATAAGAATTGCGGACAGGCACATGAATTTTATCAAGCATAACAAAACAACCTCCTGTATTTTGGACTTATATTTGAGAATAATTTTTCAGATCGGACAAAAAAATTTCTTATATATATATCATACTGAATTTTTTGCCATTTGTCAAGACTATTCCTGTGATTATTTTCTGAAATTCTGGATTTTGTCGATTTATCATGCAAAATGCTGTTTTAAAATTTAATTTAAAAATTTTGCAAACTGTTTTTTTGTTTCTGCGTAACTCATGCCATTCAGACGACATTTTCGGGGTTTCTCTGAACGAAAGTAAATGATCACATGGCATTTATCAGAGAATTTCTGCCAGAAATACTGCCGGATCTGGATTTTGACAATACAGTCCGTTTCTGCTAAAATTGTATGAAACGTGAATCCACTGCAATAACGCAGACAAACGTGATTTCCGGAAATTGAAATTCCACTTGTCAGCAGTGCGCTGACCTGGATCATTAATTTCCAGAATATTGGCAGTGCAATCATGAATTGCAGAGAATTCAGAATTTCCTGTAACATCGGCAAGAGCTGCTGTGTGATTTCTGCTGCCGGGATAATTTTATAAATAAACTGGAAATGCTCCAGAATTTCCTGCATGGTCGGGAAAAAATTCTTTGCCAGTTCCGTGACCGGAAGAATTGTCAGCAGACAGATCCCCCAAAGTCCTGTGTAGCTGAACCAGGAACTGACTGGCGGACGAAGCTGGTTCTTCTGCATGTGACTCCCCGGGAACAGCAGGGGGAGCGTCCGGATTAATTCTTTCTGTGTCAGCAATGGCAGACAGATCGGCAGACTGCCTTTCTGTGTGCCGTAGCCCGGACAATTCACAGTCAGGGAACAGACACGGAACATTTTTGTAATAAAATTTTGCCGGATGTCCAGAAAATTGATTTTATGATTCTGCAAATGAAAATAACGCTTTGTAAGAATTCCGCTTTGTACGGAAAGCTGGCGTTTGTCACTCTCCATGTAAAAATTTCCATATCTCAGAAGATTCTGAATCAATGACAATAACCATGTGGACAAAATAACAATTCCGACAGTGACCGCAACCGGCTGAATTCCCGTTAAGCGGGCTGCCACTTCTTCGGAAACAATTTTGAGACGTTCCGTCAATTCAAATTCGTTAATCAGGTCTCTTGCGATCCTGCCGCCCTGAAACCAGAATACAGCAAGATAGAGCGAACCGGAAAAACTGCTTGAAAAAACCACGGAAAATAATAAAATCTGCCATATCTGTACTTTCTGCCGGTAATTATGCCGCTTGCCGTGCCGGATTTTCGGCATGGCATTCCAGAATAATGCTTCATCCTCGTACCGGATAAGTAATTCCAGATCTGTGACTTGCAGAAGTCCGGATGCCGTATCTGCATAGAGATACGATGCCCGGAACGCCCGGAGAAAGAACGGATGTTCAATCGTCATTGCTGACAGATTCCGGATCGGCAGAATTCTCCTGCGAGTAAAAATAAAACCGTCCTGGACATAAATCTGTTCGTCTGCGACGTTAAATTTTCGAAAAAACCAGATAATCCAGCCATATCCCAGAATCATGCACAGAATCAGCAGATCAAACCAGACACCATGCACCCAGTTCAGCGCTACTTCCGGCAGATTCCGGATTTCTTCCAGATCCAGGAAATGCCGGATGTTCATTGCGCCCCGGAGCAATGGGAATATCAGCAGCCAAAGTGTTTTCGTACTGTACCGGAGAATTCTCAGCGGATGTTCACGGTGCATGAAAAATCCCCTTTCTTTCCAGAAATTCCGTGAGTTCCCGGCGGTCGTCCCGGTTCATAAAACTCAGAAGCAGACTGCCGCCGTAGACATATAAAATCATGAAATTTAATCCAGATATTCCGTCATGATAACCTGTAATAATCTGAACAAACTGAACGGACTGCAAGCGGATGGATTGTTCCCGGCGGAAAAAAATTCCATTATGAATGGCAATTTGTTCCGGCGTGATGTGATAATATAGATTTTTAAAATACAACGGCAGGAAGAACAAAGTCAGGAGGGCACCTGTGCTAAGAAACAGAATCATCAGAATCAGGAATACCAGTAATTCAAATCTGAGATAACACAGCAGGCACAGAGCAGTCAGAATACTGCTCAGAATCAAAATCACAATCTGCAATAATTTCATAGCAGATCTGTCAGCATAATATTTCCAGGAATATTCTTTCAAACGGCAATCATCTCTTTTCTGGGAATTTCCGGCATAGATTATTATATATTATAGCATGGAATACCGTGCAATTGCAAGCATATTATGCAGAAAGGAAGAATTTATGCTGAGTTTTCTTGAATTTTTAAAACATCTGAACCGGCTTCTTTGGGGGAATGTTCTCACAATGTTTCTGCTGGGCATGGGCGCATTCTGTCTGTTTTACGGAAAAGCTGCCAGTTTACAAAGTTTCAGATTATTAAAAAGCAATTTAAAAAATAATAAAAATACTAATTCAAATAAAACTTCAAAAAAATTATCTCCATTCCAGTCTTGTATGACGTCCCTGGCGGCGGCAATGGGGACAGGGAATATTGTCGGCGTTGCTACAGCAATCACGCTTGGCGGTGCGGGAGCGATTTTCTGGATGTGGATTGCCGCATTCCTGGGGATGGGTCTGATCTATGCAGAAAACGTCCTGGGCTGTCGTTACCGGGATCAGAAATATACCGGTGCTGTCGCTTACATCCGGAATGGATTACATCAGCCGTGGCTTGCCGGAATTTTCGCTGTCTGTTGTGTGGCGGCAAGTTTCGGCATGGGCAATATGACGCAGAGTCATGCCATGGCAGAAAGTCTCCACGAAAGTTTCGCAGTCTCTCCCATCCTGACCGGGATCGTCACGGCAATCCTGTTAGGATTGATTATTTTCGGCGGAACGAACCGGATCGGGAACGTGACAAGTATTCTGATTCCGGTGCTTTCGGGGATGTATTTATTATTGTCGTTCCTGGTAATTCTGAAATATCATGAACATCTTGGAACGGCGTTCCGTGACATTTTCCGGGGTGCATTCGGATTGCAGTCCATTGGCGGCGGTATCAGCGGGGAAGTCGTCCGGCGGACGGTTTCTGTCGGCATCCGGAGGGGTGTCTTTTCCAATGAAGCGGGTCTTGGCAGCAGCGGACTGCTTCACGGGGATGCCGACAGCAATCATCCGGAATTTCTGGGATTATGTGGAATGCTGGAAGTGATTCTGGATACATTCGTGTGCTGTACGGCAACGGCTCTGGTGATTCTCTGCACGGGTGCGCTGACTTCCGGGACGGATGGGGCAATCCTGGTATTGACGGCATTCCGGTCAGGACTGGGAAACATTGCGGACTGGATTCTTCCGCCGATGATTGCACTGTTTGCGTTCTGCACGTTGATCGGTTGGTCGTACTGCGGTGTAAACGCATTCCGGACGCTGACGGAGAATTCTCACGTCATCCGGCTTTATCAGGGATTATTCTGTCTTGCCGCCGGATTGGGCGCAGTTCTGCAACCGGAATTTGTCTGGACGCTTGCGGACATTGCGAATGCCTGCATGGCATACTGCAATCTTCCGGCGATATTGTTATTATATCCGGGGTGTGTGAAACATTGTAAAAAATAAAATATTGGAGCTGACAGCTCCAATATTTTAAAAAAATTTTAAATTTAAAATTAATACTGGCTGAAATGATTCTGAGAACCATCGCCATAGAAATATAAATAGCCATGATCAAATGCGGAGGGATCTTCAAAATAGAGATCCACAGCAGATTTGACATTCTGCGTGACTTTGCTTGTATAGCTTGAGAGATTTGCATAACTGGAAGAACCACTGAACTGGGATTTTTGTGTGATGACACCATAAATTGTGTCCGGGAAACTCGGAGAGTCCACACGGTTCATGATGACTTCCACGACTTTGGCTTTATTTTCAATCGTAATGTTGTCAGAACCTGCTTCATGTGCGACTGCATTGCATAACAGGACATAATCGCCGTCGGAGACTGAAACAACTTCCGGTTCGAGCACAACGACTTCAGCAATTTCAAAATCAAATATCGGTTCTTCTGCGACTTGTTCCGGCTGTTCCGGGATAATTTCCGGAATGATTTCTTCAATCATTTCTTCTACTACAGGCGCAGTGTCTTCCTGGGGGATTTCCTGTACATAATCGAGAATATTCTCCAGATACATTTCAGAAACGTCTACAATTTCCGGACTTTGCATCGGAACAGTTTCTACAATTGTAGTGACGACCGGTTCAGGCGTGGTGGAAGTTGTTTCTGTTGTTGTCGTGGTGGAAGTGCTTGTGGTAGTTGTAGTTGTCGTCGTTGTAGTTGTTGTAGAAGTACTTGTGGATGTGGTTGTAGTTGCTTTCGTAGTTGCCTTTGTTGTGGATTTTGTCGTTGCTTTCGCCGTGGTGTGTTCTGTCACTGTGGTGGATGGTTCTATAACTTCTTCTACCAGATCTGTGACAGGTTTTGCAGATGTCTCAGCCGGTTTTGTGATGATAATTGGCTCTGTTGTTTCTGTGGATTTTGTAGATTCTTCTGTTGGATCTGTGACAGGCTTTGCAGATGCCTCAGCCGGCTTT
>CAMWTO010000072.1 GCA_947177205.1 uncultured Ruminococcus sp.
TATAAAGCCTCCATTTACATCTGTGAAATGACAAAATTCTAGAAAGGGGAACTATCCGTGAAAAAGAAAATTCTTAAAAAATATTCCGGCATTGATCAGCTGCCGTCCGGGACTGCCTCAGAGCAGATCACAGAGGGCTGTCTTGTCCTGGAGGGTGGTGCGTTCCGGGGCGTTTACACAAACGGCGTCCTAGATGCGCTGATGGAGCATGATCTTAATTTCCGGACGACAATCGGCGTTTCCGCCGGGTCTCTCACGGCGATGAATTATCTTTCCGGGCAGATCGGACGTTCTGCCAGGATGAATCTTCGTTATCGGCATGACAGCCGGTATGTCGGTGCAAAGGCAATCCGGAACAATCAGGGATTAATCGGCTTTGACTTTCTGTTCAGCCGTCTGCCATTCATTCCCCGGATGGACTGGAAACGTTTCCGCAGTCCCGAACGGGAACTTTACGCCGTTGTGACAAATCTGCAAACCGGCAAGCCGGAATATCTTGAAAAAAGTATGGGGGAAGATTTTCTCACGGCTGTCAGTGCGTCATCCTCCATGCCGTATATTTCCATGCCGGTCATGCTCCGGAATACGCCTTATCTTGACGGCGGATGCAGTTGCAAGATTCCATATGAATGGGCACTTGCGCAGGAATTTCCGAAAATTATCGTTGTCAGGACACGTTCCCGGCAATTCCGGAAAAAAATCCGTTCTGACCAGGAGAACCATAAAATTCGGATGCCGGAGCTGTTTTATAAAAATTATCCCAATTTCGTTTCTGCATTGTTAAGAAGCAATGAAGAGTATAATGCCCAGTGTGATGCACTTGAAATTCTGGAACAGCAGGGAAGAATTTTTGTGATAGCACCCTCGCAGGAAGTGACGGTCAGCCGTCTGGAAAAAGACATGGAAAAACTTGGAAATCTCTACTATCTGGGCTATCAGGATGCCAACGCACAAATTGCGGATTTAAAGGCTTATTTAGAGAAATCATGATTAAATTAAACGATAAAACAAATCCTGCAATGTACATCAGCATTACAGGACTTTTACTCATATTTTGTTTCTATAATCTTAATTCTGATCTAAATCCAGTTCCCGGATCTCCTGGAGCATGTCCAGTTCTCTCTGATGAAACAGAAATTCTTTGTCATGCTCAAAATATTCCTGGATTTTATGTTCTGCGATAAAATACGCACTTCCCGGATGAATCGTCAATTCTGTCACGAGAATGGCGATCTCCTGCCCCTGAGGAAAAACTTCGTCACAGAATTTAAACAGATTCTTAGTTTTCCGGATCGTTCGGACTGTCTGTTCCTGGAACGAACGGACACGGCTGTCAAAATCAGACTTGACACCAGGGAATCCAATATCCGGATGGCTTTCCAGAAATGTTTTCTCCTGTTTTAAAATTTGCAGGATTTGTAATTTTTGTGTCTGCTGTTCCGGTGAAAGGCGTTTTGCCTGCATTCCGTTTGTATATTCCTGTTGTTCGATCTGATATAATGTTTCTAATTTCTGCATTGGATCGGCACAGCATTTCACTTGCCGGAGCAAATGCAGCACGGATGTCAGGACAGATTCTGTTTCCAGGGATTGTTTCATATCATTCATGACGGATTCCAGTAACAAGCCCAACAGCGCATAACGTTCATCAAATTTTGCACGGCTTGCCCTGGTTTTGATTTCGTCAGAGGCGTTGCCATCCAGGATTTCCGCAATCTGATAATGATTTCTGTATTTTTTGTACAGATCATAATAAACTGCAAAATCCTGCGCAATTTTCCGGCTCTGGAGATACTGCGAAATTAAATTTTCATCGACAGGAATCCCGTTTGTCTCGTACATCCGCAGCATCTGGCTCAGATCATCCCACCCACGGGCAGTCACAAAACTTTTGCCGTCCACAGTAGTTTCAATCTGATAAAAATTGCTTTTTTTAATTTCCAGATATGTTAAAATGGCACTATGAATCCCGGTTTCATAGGCAAATTCTTTCCAGGCGTCGAAATCCGGTTCAATTTCAATTTTTTTGACTCTGTCCCAAGTAGCAATATCGAATTCCCTCACGGCGTGATTATATTCCGGGGGGTTACCAGCAGTTACGACCACCCACCCGGAGGGAAGCGCATGTTTCCCGAAAATCTTATACTGCAGAAACTGGAGCATGACGGGTGCAAGTGTTTCAGATACGCAGTTGATCTCATCCAGGAACAGAATGCCGTTCTCAATCCCGGTCTGTTCCATCAGGTCATAGACAGATGCAATAATTTCGCTCATGGTGTATTCTGAAATTGCATATTCTTTGCCGTGATAGTTCACATGTTCGATTAACGGCAAGCCCAGGGCAGACTGTCTTGTATGATGTGTCATAGAATAGGATAACAAGCCAATTCCAAGTTCAGACGCAATCTGTTCCATAATTGCCGTTTTGCCGATGCCGGGCGCACCGAGCAGAAAAATGGGTCTCTGTTTCTGGACGGGGATGACGTACCGTCCGAATTTATCCTTGGTCAGATACGCCGTAACAGCGTTTTTGATCTGTTCTTTTGCGTCTTTAATATTCATTCTGATAAACCCCTCATTAAAAATTAAATTATTTAAATTATAATTCAAATTTTGCTGTGAAATCATCACAATCCGGATCTGAAAATTCTGAAATTCCCGAAAATCCAAGATACTGGTTTTTGAATTCCAGTAATTCCAAATAAAATTCATGATTCCCGGTCGCAATTGCTTTCCGGATCAGAATATCTATATTTTCACAATTCAGATATATTTTAAAAAAATCCTGATGTTCTCTGAAAAATGCAAGCTGATTTTCTGTGATTAAATTTTCAAATAATGTAATAAAATTTTCTTTCAGGTAATCCCCTGTTCTCTGATCTTCCCGTTTCCGGACTGCCATCCGGAAAATCAGAATCGTTCTGAACGGTTCAAACAGCTTTTCTTTAAAATCACGCTGAACGATCAGCCAGAGAATACCGCTCATTCTGGAACAGATCTGATCCCATTCTTCTGATGAATACGATTCCCGGCGCAGTTCGATCCCATGACACGAAACAAATTGCAGATTGTTACATCCCATAGCGATATACCCCACGTGCGTAACGGAACAGGGGATCACAAGCCGTTCCAGATTCTTGCAGATACCGAACGCATTTGCAATCAGGGTTTTCGTGCCGGGTGGAATTTCCACATCCCGGAGCGACTGACAGTTATAAAATCCATGATCGCCGATTCTTTGCAGATTTTTCGGAAGTTTCACAGATTCCAGGCTTGTGCAATCCCGGAATGTATAATTCGGAATTTCCCGGATTTTTTCGGAAATCCGGATTTCCCGAAGTTTCGTGCAGGATTCAAAAGCATGTTCCCGGATTTTAGAAACGCTCAGAGGGATGTGCAGTTCTTCCAGATCCACCGGACAACGGACAAGCTCCTGCAATTGTGTGACACAGCAAGTATACAAACAATGATTGACGACTGCAAAATGCAGATTTAATTTTGCAACTTCAATAAATTGCAATGCATGACACCCGGCAAATGCATCGGAATCCACTTTACAAACTTTCCGGGAAAGCCGGATGACAGCTTTTTTTGCCGGACAGCACACCAACGTCTTTCCAGATTTATCATAGAGACAACCGTCAATACTGGACAGCCACCGATTGCGAGGATCTACATGAATTTCTTCGAGGTCCGGACAGGGATAGAACGCATGATAGCTGATTTCCCTGACATTTTTGGAAATGCTGATCCTGGCAATGCCGGAGCGGTTGCTAAATGCAAAACTGCCGATTCTCTGCACATTTTCCGGGATCTGGAGATGTTCTCTCCTGTCTGCTAATTTTTTGGAATTTTCACGATCCGACGTGTAATTTTTCAACACGCCGTCCTCAATCCGGAAACCCATATTCTCACAACTTTCTGTAAAATTTAAAAAAATTAATTATCATTCTAGAATATCTTCGGATCTTAAAATAACCCGGATTGCCCAGGACGGGACAGCCGGATTTTGATAATGATCATCCAGAAATACAAATGCTGTCTGATAATCCGGTTTACGTGCCGGATATGTCCCGAATCCGTCTGTAAAATAGAGCAATCCTTTCAGATTCTGGAATTCTTTCTTCCGGATTAAATCATTGACATGATCGAACACCGGTCGGAAATCTGTTCCTCCGAAGCCTTTTAAACACATGTTCCGGATGTAGTTATCAAATTCTTCCTGCGACGTGATCTTGAAATCTTCCTGAATTTCTGCGTCACACTGAATAATGTGCAAATTAATTTTAGAAAAGAAACTCTCCTGGGATTTCAGAATATGATATGTCTTTTCAATAAATCTCTGGACGGTCTTTCCCATGACAGAACCGGAGGTATCAATCGCAATGACAAATTCCCGGATGGCTTTGACATTCTTATATTCCAACGGCTCGACAAGTGCCAGATTTTTATAAAGCGAAAGTCCATAGCAATAGAACTGATAATCAAACGCATCCGGATCAATTCGCATAGTCTCTCCGGAAACGGCGAATCTTCTTAAAAATTTTTTGTAATCACAACGTTCCTGATGGATCGCTCTCAGATTCTGTAGCATGTGGCCGCCGTTCACGCCCTGAGAGAAATATTCCAGATCTATTTGCATCTGTCGGGACAACTTCGCCCACATTTCCCGGATTTCTGCATCATCCGGCATGATTCCGGCAAATCTGGAATTGACAGAATTTTCCATAATATTTGATACTGCATACCAGGCACTATGCTCATCCTCCGCAAACAGCGTCCGGAGCGATGTCAGATGCGCATCCGTCATCCCGGATTTTCCCAGGAAATCATAAATTTTTTCTGCTGTCACATAATTCAAATTCTCGTCGAGATAATCCAGAAACTCTTTCTGCGCACCATATGCCGGATTTTTCTTTGCTAATTCCGGAAGCAGCTCCCTTACTGTCTGTTCTACGGCAATATCACAGGCAAGATTCCATACTTCCTGTTCTACAGAATCGCCAATATATTTATGCTGAAACAGACAGTGCAGGATGGTGTGCAGGTAGATTTTTGTGACAGAATCCGGATGTGCTTGAAATTGCCGGATTACAAAACTGGGATCATACCAGAGACAGACGCCGTCACAAGAAATTTTGCCGTGATACGGCATAAAATCACAACGACCAAGGGCGTTTCTGAGAAATTGCAGACGTAGAAAGAGCGTATTCCGGGCGTGGCTGAGAATTTTCCTTGCAAGAGCATCCAGTTTCTTTTCTTTTTGATTTTTTAAATTATTAAAATGATTACCATCATAAGATCCCATGAAAATCACCCGAAATTTAAAAAATATGCATGCTTTGGCTCTGTGAAAATGCGTTACTTAGTCTAATCAATTCCGCCATCGTCAACGCCTCGATCCGGACGGACGGCGCAATCTTTGCTTTTGCAAATATTTCCAGGGTTTCCGACTTGGGGATTGCAAATGCGTTGCACAGAACGCCGGCGAGCTGCTTTCTCCTCTGAGAAAATCCAGTTTTGACCATTCGGAAAAACAGCCGTTCATCCTGAACCTGATCTCGCATACTTTCAGGATTCATAGAATTCTCCGGATATACTACAATTTGCATCACGCTGGAATCCACATTCGGACTTGGCAGAAAACTCCCACGGGACACATCGAATAATTTCACGGCTTTGCCATAATAAGCAACGGCAACTGTCACAGCGCCGGACGCCCGGCTTCCGACAGGCGCACAGATTCTCTGCGCCGCCTCTTTCTGCACCATGACTGTAATACTGGAAAGATTTAAATGTTTCGCAGAATTTTCTTCCAGTAAACGCATAATCACCGGAGACGTAATATAATAGGGCAGATTAGCACAAACGGCAATGTTTCGGATATTTTTTGTCAAAAATTCTTCCTGGATCAGCTTTTCTAAATCGTACGTCATCACATCTCCGTGAATGATTTTAATATTTTCAAATCCAGCAAGTGTTTCTTCCAGAATCGGAAATAATTTTTGATCCAGTTCAATGGCAACCACTTTATCCGCCCTGATTGCAAGTTCTTTTGTCAGAACGCCGACACCTGTTCCGATTTCAAGAATCCCAAAACCCGGCTTGGCATTGCCGTATTCCGCAATCCGGGGACATACTGTCGGATTGATCAAAAAATTCTGTCCGAGTGACTTTGACATATGAAATCCGTGTTTTTCCATGATATTTCTGACATATTGAATGTCTGTTAATTCCGGCATGAAATCAGCCCTTTCTAAATTTTTATTTCATTTTTCCAGATCTCGAATTACGGCTTCGGCGCATCGGATTCCATCCACCGCCGCCGAAGTAATCCCACCGGCATAGCCTGCGCCCTCGCCACACGGATAAATTCCCGATACACCGACGCTCCGGCAGGTTTCGTCCCGCAACATCCGCACCGGGGAGGAACTCCTCGACTCGATCCCTGTCAAAATGGCATCCGGAGCGGCAAAACCTTTGATCCGTTTTTCCATTTCGGGAATGCCCAGCCGGAGTGTTTCACACAGGAAATCCGGCAAATATGCATCCGGTGAGACAAATGCTGTCCGGGGCTTGTAACTCGGCTGAACCGTGCCGAATTTCTGAGAATTTCGATGTTTCAGGAAATCCCCCACGCAAATCACCGGCGCAGCATAATCCCCTCCAGCGGCAAGAAACGCTTTCTTTTCTAGTTCCCTCTGGAGATACATCCCAGCCAAGGGATGTTCACTGCCGAAATCTTTTGGATTGATCCCGACTAACAAAGCACTGTTGGCGTTTCTGGAATTTCTCGCAAAATTGCTCATGCCATTGATGGCAAGATGACCGGATTCCGAAGAAGCCGGGACAACTTCCCCTCCGGGACACATGCAGAATGTGTACAGACTCCTGCCATTTTTCAGATGAACAGCTAATTTGTAATCTGCTGCGCCAAGTGCCGGATGATTCCAGAATTTTCCATATAATGCTCGATTGATATTCTCCTGTAAATGCTCAATCCGGACACCCATGGCAAAAGCTTTCTGCGTGAGCATGATTTTTTTCTCATGCAGCATTTCCATTGTATCTCTTGCACTGTGTCCCAAAGCGAATACTGCATGATCTGTAAGGATCTCATGCGCCTGATCATCCTGCATATAAACCAAAGATTTCAGATTCCGATCAGGATCTGTCTCAAAATCAATTAATTTTGCATGATAAATAATCTCACCGCCGAGCGTTAAAATCAATTTCCGGAAATTTTTCACCACCTGCGTTAAATAATCCGTCCCGATATGCGGCTTTGCCTGCCAGAGAATTTCTCCCGGCGCACCACATTGTACGAATGTTTCCAGCACAAACCGGATTCTTTCATCTTTAATTCCCGTATTTAACTTGCCGTCTGAGAACGTCCCCGCTCCGCCTTCACCGAACTGGACATTACTTTCTGGATTCAGAATCCCGGAATCCCGGAAATTCCGGACATGCTTGATTCTCTCCTCGACCGGACAGCCACGCTCCAAGACAATCGGACGCAGTCCGGCTTTGGCAAGCACATACGCACAGAACATCCCGGCAGGTCCGAATCCGACAACAACAGGACGCTTTTTATTTTGCTGATGACAAATCCGGATTTTGTATTTTTGATCCTGCACCAGGGAAATATCCTTGTCATTCCTGCATTTTTGCAGGATCTTTTTTTCGCCCTCTGCTTTGACATCCAATGTAAAGAGAAATAAAATTCTCTCTTTCTTTCTGGCATCAACAGAACGTTTTCTGATCCGGATTTCCTGGATTTTCTCAAATGGAATATGCAACTTCATGCCAACTGCTTTTTTCAAATCCAGATCTGTATAATCCAGATCTAATTTAATATTCTGTATTCTAATCATAAATTTCTCCTGTATCACGCATTATTTTTTGTCTTTCCATGCAATCTTTTGCAGCTGTATAACCGCTCGCCCATGCCCAATGCAACTGATAACCACCACAGGGCGCATATACATCCACAGCTTCTCCCGTGATGTACAATCCCGGATGGGATTTCACCTGCAAATTCTCATCCAGTGCAGAACCATGTACACCTCCGGCGGATGCCTGTGCTTGTGAATTAACTGTACCGAGAACCGGAAACCGGAAATCCTGCAAAGACCGGGCAATCCGGCGGATCTGCTGATCAGATAATGCCAGACAGGACATTCCGGGATCAATCTGATTTTGTTGCAGAAGAACCCGTGCAATTGCTTTCCGGATCAATCCGGACAGCATATTCTCACAATCTGCTTCGGGTCTAACTGCCTGACAAGTATATAATCTGCTAAGAATCTCTGAAACATCCAGCTCCGGGAATAAATTAATCTGCAATTGATAATCTGCAAATTTGCGTCTGTCAATCCGGCTTACCAGATTAAAGACACAGATCCCGGAAACTGCCTGTTCTGTAAACTGAATCTCACCTGTTTCTGACTGCATAATCTTTCCCCGATCCAGAAGCGTAACAGATCCCTTTACACGGATGCCTTTTAATTTCTGCAACATTCCGGGATCTGACCGGATCGGACAGAGAATCACCCGGCTTCCGACAAGAGGGATTTCCAGATCAGCGAACATACGCCAGGCAGATCCATCCGTCCCGAACTGCGGAGCTGCCGCACCGCCTGCGGAAAAAATGATTTTCTTCGCAGTCAGATGCAGATTTTTCTCTGTGACCACATGCCAAAGCTGATTTTTACTATATAACATTACCGCACGTTGATCACAAATTTCTGTCATTTCTCCGGCATACAGGCGGAGTGCATCCAGAACAGCATTTGCCGTCATACTATAAGGATAAATTCTGCCCTGTTCGTCTGTTCTGCAATACAATCCCAGATTTTCAAAAAATCTTTCTGCATCCCCGAATGTTTGTAATGCATGACTTGTATCATAGCTCCCGGCATAATCGGCACTGGTAACAGGTGCATGACTAAGATTGCATCTGCCGTTACCAGTTGCCAGAATTTTCTTACCAACACGAGAAAGACGCTCCAGGACTGCAATATTCCGGACGCCCATTGCATGGGCTGTCACAGCTGCGGCAAGTCCCGATGCGCCTCCCCCGATCACAATCAGATCATAAAAATTTTGAGTTTTCATAATTTATTATTCTGCAAGCAATGGCAGTAATTGCCGGATAATGTAACTGTTTACAGTATCTTTACCCTGCATGTTGGAATTTACGGCGATGACTGCCTGATAATCCGGCAGGACAAAGCATCTCTGTCCCCATTTTCCGCTCATGTAGAACCCATTGGACAAAACCCAGAAGAAATAGCCGTATGGCATCCCCTTGCTGTCTGCAGATCTGGGACGTGTGCAGGCTCTCAGCCAGGGTGAAGAACAAATTTTTCCGGTCATAATGCCATACCCGAGTTTTGCCAGATCCGCCGTGCTGAGTTGCAGACCGCTTGCACCGAATACATGCCCTTGCGGATCATATTCAAATGCATACTCTGTAATGCCAAGCGGTTTAAAAATATAGTCCATGATCTGCGTTTCCAGAGATGTGTCCTCCTGCGTTTCCGCCATCCGTCCGGCAAGATAAGCGCAGGCATTATTATAACAAAATCCCGGTTTTTCACCGTTTTCCGGAATTTCCACGGATGCTTCACAACAGGCTTTGAGATAATCCGGACAGTCATCACGATCCGCAAATAACAATTTCTGCTCGATTCCGGAAGTCATGGACATTAATGCATCCAGGGAAATATTTGAGATTGCCGCACTGCCTGTGTGCAGGACTTGCCCGACAGTTGTCCGGGGTGTAAGCTGTCCTTCCGCACAGAGTCTGCCAATCACAAGTGCAACGAGGCTTTTCATAATCGAATACTGCGGATAAAGTTTATCAGTCTGTTCTGTTGCCGCAATGATTTCTCCATTTTTCATGACAACAGCGGACAAGATCTCTGGATTTTCAGGTATCAACATTTTCATTCCAATTGCTCCTTTCAAAAAATTTATGTGTTCTGCTGTTCCAGAAAAATCACAGCTACCAGATCATGACCGGCGTTGATTGCCACGGCAGAACCGACTTTTGTCCGGTATGCCGGAGGATAACCGAATTCTTTTGTTAATGCGGATTCCAGTTTGTCAGCATGTGCCGGATTGCTCCCCTCAATGATCAGATACGGCGATCCGGGGATAATCTGATTCCGGACTTTTTCTGTTATTCTGGAAATAATATTTTTTTCTCCCCGGATTTTTTCAGATACGGCAATTTCTCCGTGTGCAATGTGAATCATCGGACGCAGTCCCAGAATTTCCCCGGCGAATGCCGCCGCTGCTGTCAGTCGTCCGGATTTCTTGACATATTTCAGCGTCATAGGGACGAAGTACACACCGACATTAGAAAGCCAGTTTTCCAGATAATTCAGAATATCTTCAACGGATTCTCCCCGATCCGCCATTTTTATGGCTTCTAACACCGGATAGCCATATGCGATTGTATAATTACCGCCGTCCAGAATATGAATCTTCATGCGATTCTGATATTCCGGGTGTTCCTGATAGAGCAGATCTCTCGCATTGCAAGCATTCTGATACGTTGCCGAGCCTTTGGCATTAATGCTTATATAAATCAAATCTGTATAACCATCCCTGGCATATTTCTCAAATGCCTCCTGAAATACAAAACTTGTGATCTGTGAAGTAGACGGCATTTCGTCCGCATGAGCCAGAATATCATAAAATTCTTCTTTGGATAAGTCTCTCTGCTCCTGGTAGGATTCACCTTGTATTGTCAACAGGATACTACGCATATCAATGCCGAGTTCTTCTGTCAGTTTTAATGGCAGATCACTGGCAGTATCGGTCATAAATTTAATTTTGGTCATATATGATAATTTCGTCCTTTCTAATCTGATTCATTCTGAATCATGGGTAAATTTCACAAAAACCAGATTTCATTTTTGTGAAATATTTTTATGGAAAAGCATTGACTTTTTGAATGCCATAATATATAATATATTTAG
>CAMWTO010000073.1 GCA_947177205.1 uncultured Ruminococcus sp.
AGCTTTATTATTATAGCACAAAAATCCGACTTTGTCAAGCATAATAATTCCAAAATTTCAAAAATTATTTTATGAAAAACAAACAAAAAAGAGTGCTTTTGCACTCTTTTTTGACAGACCGAATCATCGCAAAATAAAGTGCGATGATTTCAATTTACATTTCACTAATCAATTCTTTACGTTTTTCTTCAAATTCTTCTTGCGTAATAAGCCCCTCATCAAAAAGTTTTTTAAGATCCTTAATTTTATCAGCAGAAGTTTGATTTGTTCCATTTGCTATCTGTACTACAGTTGGTGTATTTAAAGGCTTTCTCGAATTTGCCCAAATGAGCATTGCTATCCAGACTATCAATGTTCCTCCAAAAAGGAATGTCAGCCATGCGATAATTGTTGTTTGTTCATGGGCATATCTTCTTGCAAGTTTGACAGGTAAAAAAAAGATAAAATAGATTCCTATAGCAATCAATGGCACAATACACATAAAAAGGATATACCCACCAATCGAAATGCCTTCGTAAAAATCATGCTCTGTAACAACGATTTCATTGTATGGGAAAGGTAATTCTTTAGCAATTTGAAATGTATACTCTCCCCCCATGTACTCTGAACCAAAAAAATCGTCAAAATTGTAACCCTCAACCTCAGTCAAAATGTAACCAAGAACAAGCAGAGACACTATTGCACCAACAATGGTAATGATAAGACTTTTTTTAAAAGTCTTTTTGAATATTTCATCAACACCAGTATTTATATTTACTCCATAAATATTCTCGTTTTTTTCCGCCCGCTGGGTTTGCGTCAAACCAATTACAGCGATTATGCCTGCGATAAAATAGGCTATGTAGCCTGCATAACTTAGTAAAAACATAATATGCATTTATTTTCTCCTTTCTGTAATCTTAATTATCCCTCAATGTTATCATTATCCGGATCACAGGAAGAACAATAAAAGTCATATGGATCATATGTCTTGTTGTTACAAGTATCATGTTTTCCCATACAATAATAACTTTCTACGGAATCAGATTTACTGATTGTATCATTGGTTTTTATCTTTGTGCTTTTTTCTGTTTTGATTTCTGGAACAACAGTTGTCATCTGTTCTGTCACCTCCTCATCTAAAAACTCAGACTGATTTGCATCAATATCACCTCCACACGCTGTCATACATATCATGGCTAAGCAAACAGCACCAAACATAATTTTTCTGGATTTCAACAATTTTCAACACCTTTCTTTTTGTTATACTTAATTATAACATGTATGCATCTGATTTGTATAGACTTATTTTTGAATATTTTTTGCAAGCATTTTGCAATTATTTTCGCTTGCAAAATAAATACAAAAAAACTACGGTAATTTCTACCGCAGTTTTTCAGATTTATCATAATAGGATTGTGATATTATTCACCGTCAGGGAGCATTAATTTCACCATGACAGCCTTCTGCGCATGTAAACGGTTCTCCGCCTCGTCGAAGATTTCCTTTGCGTGTGCCTCAAAGACTTTCGCCGTGATTTCTTCCTCACGGTGCGCCGGCAGGCAGTGCATTACCATCGCATCGGACTTCGCCGCCGCCATAATATCATCATTGATCTGATAGCCCTTGAATGCAATTTTGCGCTTTTCAATTTCGGACTCCATGCCCATGGATGACCACACGTCTGTAATTAATACATCCGCATTCTGTGCGGCTTCCAAAGGACTGTTTGTAATGGAGAATCCATTGAAATCCTTAGCAAAATCCATTACCTGCTGATCCGGTCTGTAATCGTCCGGACAGGCAACAGAGACATTCATGCCAACTTTCAGACCGCCGACAATAAGAGAATTCGCCATATTATTGCCGTCGCCGATATAGCACATTTTCAGACCGTCAAAATTGGCTTTATACTCCCGGATGGTAAGAAGATCCGCCAGCACCTGGCAGGGATGACAGAAATCCGTCAGACCGTTAATAATCGGAATTGTGCCATATTCTGCAAGGTCTTCTACTTCTTTCTGTGCAAAAGTCCGGATCATGATGCAATCCAGATAACGGGACAGCACTCTTGCGGTGTCCTGCACCGGTTCGCCACGACCGATCTGGAGATCATTGGCAGACAAAAACAACGGATAACCGCCGAGCTGATACATACCAGTCTCGAAAGACACTCTTGTCCGGGTAGATGCTTTCTGAAAAATCATGCCGAGTGTTTTCCCCTCTAACATGGGATGGGGAATATCATGTTTTGTCTGATATTTCAGCTTGTCTGCGAGATCAAGAATTTCAAAAATTTCCTGCTGGCTCAAGTCCAGCATTTTCAGTAAATGCTTCATGTCAATCCACTCCTGTAATAGTAATTATTATCATAATTTATGATTATCTGCTCATTTCGCCGAAACACTTATCCACGGCAACAGCGAAAAGCGGAAAGAAGTCGTCAAAATACTGGTCATCAAACACAAGCAGATAGGTCAGTTCATTATTCACTTGCTTTGCCATGTCCAGCCTGCCGATTATTACATCATTTCGGTACAAATCAAAATGTGTGTGTTCCTTTCCTTTCAGTTCATAGACAACATCGCCCTCAAACTGGATACTTGGATCGATGAACATGGACTTGCAGAGCACTTTCATGAAAAATTTTTCATTGAGCTGAATTTCATATTCTGGTTTTCTTTTAGTAGAAACACGTTTCATTGTATAGAGTGTATAACCGCTGACATCGGAGAGCGTTGTAATCGGATTGCCGAACATCTTTCTTGCTTTTGTAATCTGATAAAGCGGTCTGTTATTAGAATCCGTGACAGCATATTTTCCAGAACCCTTTGAAACTACCTGCAATTCCATGAAGACCCCTCCTTAATATATAAAATATATAATTTAATAATAGTTTTAAAAAAATAAAATTAAATTAAAATAAATCAAGCATTATGCATTAATTGCATCGTAAAGAATCCCTATGCCTGTGCGGAGTTCTTCCTTGCTGATTGTCAGCGGCGGCAACAACCGGATTTTTGTTTTTGCCGTCAGGACGAGCAGACCATTTTCCCGGCAGAGTTTCAGAACATCCGCCGCTTTTTTGGATTTCAGGGAAATCCCGACCATCAGACCAATGCCGGAAATTTCCTGTACTTCATCAAGTTTATCAAGTGTTTTCCGGATGAATTCACTTTTATTCCGGATACTTTCCAACATGCCATCCTGTTCCAGCAGCTCCAGAACTTTCACAGCACCGGCGCATACAATGGGATTACCACCGAATGTAGAACCATGCGCCCCGGCATTCAGCACATCCGCACATTTCTGATTGGCAAGACATGCTCCAATCGGAAGACCGCCGCCGAGACCTTTTGCAGCTGTGGTAATATCTGCCTGACAATGATAATATTCCCCGGCGAATAATTTTCCGGTTCTGCCAATGCCCGTCTGGACTTCATCCGCAATCATGAGAATATCCCGTTCATCACAGACTTTCCGGATTTCAGCAACAAATTCCGGAGCGAGCGCCATCACGCCGCCTTCGCCCTGGATGTATTCAATCATGATTGCGCAGACTGTATCATCCAGTTTTTCATACAGATCTGTAATATTGTTGGCTTCGACATAATCGAATCCCCCCACGAACGGAAAAAAATATTGATGAAAGACATCCTGACCCGTTGCGGAGAGCGTTGCAATCGTTCTGCCGTGGAACGAATTGACAAGCGTCAGGATTTTGTTTCTGTTCTCACCGTACTTGTCAAAACTGTATTTTCTGGCAAGTTTGATCGCACATTCATTGGCTTCCGCACCGGAATTAGAAAAAAATACTTTCTGATAACCGGACATTTCACAGAGTTTTTCCGCAAGTTCCGCCTGCGGTGTATGATAATATAAATTAGAAACATGGGGGAGTTTCCTGACCTGTTCACAGACGGCATCCGCCCAGACCTGATTGCAGTAGCCGAGGGATGTCACACCGATACCGCTTCCGAAGTCGATGTATTTTTTTCCATCCGTATCAAAACAGGTTGCCCCTGCCCCCTGTTCAATGACAACGGGATTCCTTCCGTAAGTCGGCATAATATAAGAATCAGACTGTTGCATAATATTCATAATTTTAAAAAAACAGCTCCTTTATTGATATTGCAGTAATAATACAATTTCTGCGAGGATTGTCCCGATTCCGAACGTACACAGCATCATCCTGCGCCACTGGGTCTTGCTGTCCTGACAGATCCGGAACCGATCCGGATTGATTTTGCTGTAACAAATCCGGATTTTGTCGCCACGTTTCCAGGGATATTGCCATTCCGGGACAAAATGCTGACTGGTGACAATACGCTCTCCATGTTCGGTATCATATTTTACAACCGGCGCAAACATTTCAATTTCGTTGTGATGCCGATAAATTTTTTGTGTGACACGGGAGATAACTTCACCATCCGTGAATACAAGTTGTTTCATACCGGGATGCCGTTCCGGGAGAAACGCAAGAATCACACAAAGTAATCCGATCAGGACAGGAATCAGCTCCAGAATAAAATTGATATTAAAATTCATGAATTTATCTGAACTGCGTACCAATTCCCTCTTTGGAAAGCATTTCGATCAAAATGGAATGCGGTACTCTGCCATCAATCACAGATGTTTTTTTCACGCCACGACGGACAGCTTCCACACAGCAGTCAATCTTGGGAATCATACCGCCGGAAATAATCCCACGTTTTTTCATGAACGGCACTTCACTGACATTCACAGAAGAAAGCAACGTCCGGGGATCATTCTTATCCCGGAGCAATCCGGCAATATCTGTTAATAAAATCAGATTTTCCGCTTTTAATTCCGCTGCAATCCGGGCAGCAGCTGTGTCCGCATTAATATTATAGGCCTGTCCCTTTTCATCACATGCAACGGTAGCAATCACTGGAATCACATCGTTATTTAAAGCATCCGTAATCGGCTTTGTATTGACTTTTATAATCTTGCCGACATAACCCAGATCTTCATCATTTTCGCCATAAGCTCTCTCTGCAAGGAGCATTTTTTCATCCAGTCCGCACAGTCCGACTGCCTGACCGCCGGTCTGTCCAAGGAGTGTTACCAGTTCTTTATTGACTTTTCCGGCAAGTACCATCTTGACAACATCAATCGTTGCTTCATCCGTGTAACGCAGACCGTTAATAAATCTGCTTTCAATGCCTAACCGTTTCAGCATATCATTGATTTCCGGACCGCCGCCATGGACTAATACAAGTTTCACGCCGACAAGTGTCAGCAATACAATATCACTCATAACAGCCTGTTTCAGCGTTTCATTTGTCATGGCATTCCCGCCGTATTTGATTACAACGACTTTATTATGATAACGCTGGATATACGGCAGAGCATCATTGAGCACTTTTGCCCGGACGGCATTTGAAATATTTTTTATTTCCTCCATATATTTTAGCTCCTTAACTCCTGTAATCGCCGTTAATCCGGACGTAATCATAAGTCAGATCACAGCCCCACGCAACGGCAGCGCCTGCACCTGTGCCGATTGTAACAGAAACCAGAATTTCTTCTTCGGACAGAATTTCTTTGGCAAGTTCTTCCGAAAATTCCACACCTGCACCGTTCCGACAAACAGCAATCCGACCTTTTTCAGAACTCAGATCTACATTGACCTGAGAAATATCAAAATCTGCCGGTGCATACCCGACCGCACAGAGAATTCTTCCCCAGTTGGCATCTTCACCAAAGATTGCCGCCTTGAACAAACTGGATGTAATCACAGATTTTGCAACGATCTCCGCCGTTTTGTCATCCTGTGCACCATCACAGAAACATTCTATTAATTTTGTCGCACCCTCGCCGTCTCTTGCCATCATCCTAGCAAGATTCATCAGAACGGCATAAAGCGCATCTTTGAAAATTTCAAAATCTTCTCCAGCTGACCGGATTTCCTGATTTTCCGCCTGTCCATCCGCCAGAATGCAGACCATATCATTTGTGGAAGTATCGCCGTCCACGCTCACACGGTTCAATGTTACAGCGACAACTTCCTGGAGCGCATCGTGGAGCATATCAGAAGAAACGGCACAATCCGTTGTTAAAAACGTCAGCGTCGTTGCCATATTCGGATGAATCATGCCGCTTCCCTTTAGCATTCCGCCAAGTGTGCACAATTTTCCTTGGATCGTAAACTGAACAGCCACTTCTTTCGGGACAGTATCTGTTGTCATGATCGCATTGACAGCAGAAGTATTCCCTTGTGGATTCAGATTTTTTGCCAGTTCCGGAATTGCCTTTTTAATTGGCTCAATCGGGAGCGGCTGACCAATCACGCCAGTAGATGCAACAATCACATTTTCTGTTGGGATGTTTAACGCCTCTGCTGTGAATTCACACATTTTCCTTGCTTTTGCAATCCCATCCGCATTGCAGGTATTGGCATTCACAGAATTGACGATCACAGCTTGCGCAATGCCATTCTGCAAATGTTCTTTTGTAACGGCAATTGGTGCACCCTGGACTTTGTTTGTCGTATACATTGCCGCCGCCGTGCATTCCTGTTGTGCACTGATCATTGCCAGGTCGTTTTTATCCGGATTGCTTCCGGCTTTGATTCCACAGTGAATCCCATTTGCAAGGAATCCCTTTGCTGCACAGACACCACCGGGAACGAATCCAAAATTTTTAAAATTCTTGATTTTCAAGATTAACACCTCAGAATTTAAAAGCAAAATTTAAAAAATAATATTAAAATTATAATCCCGTCGTTTCGTCAATGCCCATCATGATATTTAAACACTGAACAGCCGCACCGGATGCGCCCTTGCCGAGATTATCCAGTCTTGCACAGAGCAGAATCTGTTCATCATTGCCGAATGTGAAAATTTCGAGTTTGTTTTTACCGCTTAGGGTATTGGATGCCAGGAAAAAGCTTTTCTGTTCCTGTTCCGACAGAACCGGATTAACCGTCACGAGTTTTGCATCTGCGTAATGCTCCTGGAACGTGGCATTGACCTGCTCCAGAGAAATTTTCTGATTCAGCATTCTGGTTTGAATCGGCACGGAAACGACCATCCCGCTGTAATAATCGCAGATAATCGGATTGAACATTGGTTTACATGTCAGGCCGGAGAACAACTGCATTTCCGGGAGATGCTTATGCTGTTGACTGAGTGCATACTGCCGGGGAGAATAGAATTCTTCGGGTTTGTTCTCGCCCTCATAAATTGCAATCGCATTCTTGCCTGCACCGCTGTAACCGGATGTTGCATAGGCAAATACAGGGAAATCCGCCGGAATCAGTTCATGCTTCACCATTGGATACAGCAGGGAAATAAATCCGCTTGCATAACAGCCAGGAACGGCTGTTCTCCGGGAATTCTGGAGTTTTTCCCGGAATTCCGGCGCAAGTTCCGGAAAACCATACGCCCATGCAGGATTCGTCCTGTGTGCCGTGGATGCGTCAATTAACCGGGTGTTCCCATCCGCAAGCGCAACGGCTTCCCTTGCGGCATCATCCGGCAGACACAGGAACGTGAAATCCGATTCCGCCATAATTTCCGCACGTTTTTTGGAATTATGCCGATCCTGCTCCGCAATTTTCAGAAGCGTAATATCTTCACGCTGTTCCAGGCGGCTGACGATTTTCAATCCAGTTGTCCCAGCCTGTCCATCGATATATACTTTTACGGACATTCTAAATCTGTCCCCTTTCTGAAATTTATTTTTGCTTTGAATTTTTAGAATTTTCAGAATTTTCCGGATGATCGGAATCTTCTGAGTCTTCCGGATTTCTCGGACATTTCCACAAACTATAGGCACAACAAGCAATCAGGCAGAACACTGCCCATCCCACAGAAAGCCCGAAACTGTTCACAAACTGTCCGATCAGGATTTCTCCGGTGATCCAGATTATTACGCTGAGAAATGTGAGTGCAAAAATAAACACAAACTGTCTTTTTTTCATAATTTTTAAATTTCCAGATTATTTCAGCCAATCCAGATCAGCCCGGAGCTCCTGCAATTGTTTCTGAACAGTTTCCGGAGACGGTGCACCATAAGAACAACGTTCCCGGACACAGGTTTCCAGATGAATTGCCTGATAAATGTCTTCTGCAAACAAATCCGTCATGTTTTGATAATCTTCCAGAGGAAGCGTTTCCAGTGTCAAATTTTTCTGAATACATTCTGCTACAAGCGTCCCGGTAATTTTATAGGCATCCCGGAACGGCATCCCCTTTTTAACAAGATAATCAGCGCAATCCGTTGCATTAATGAATCCCCTTGCCGCTGCAGTTCTCATGTTCTCCTTAAGAACACGCATCGTCTTCAGCATCGGGATGAACGTCTTCAGACAGAGTTCTGTATTGTCAATCGCATCAAAAATCGCCTCTTTGTCCTCCTGCATATCCTTGTTATATGCCAGGGGCAAGCCTTTCATCATGGACAACAGTGTCATCAGATCGCCGTTGACACGTCCGGTCTTGCCACGAATCAGCTCCGTTACATCGGGATTTTTTTTCTGTGGCATGATGGACGATCCTGTTGCATAGGCATCATCCAGTTCAATAAATTTGAATTCCCAGGAACACCATAAAATAATTTCTTCTGAGAATCTGGATAAATGAGTCATCAGAATGGACAATGCACAGCAGATTTCAATACAAAAATCCCGGTCAGACACGCCATCCAGACTGTTTGCCACCGGCTGACGGAATCCCAGAAGTTCCGCCGTCATATGCCGGTCAATCGGGTATGTCGTTCCGGCAAGTGCGCCGCTTCCAAGCGGACATTCATTCATACGGTCAACGGCATCATCAATCCGTTCACAGTCTCTTTTTAACATCTGTGCATAGGCAAGCAGATGATGGGCGAACGTAATCGGCTGTGCTCTCTGCAAATGCGTATAGCCTGGCATGATCGTCTCCATATGAGACTGCGCAATTTCACAGATGGTTTCTGCAAGCGTCAGAACCAGTTTCCGGACTTCCTGCATTTCGTCACGCAGATATAATCTGATGTCCAATGCAACCTGGTCATTCCGGGAACGTGCCGTATGAAGACGCTTTCCGGTTGCACCAAGCCGCTTTGTCAGTTCTGCTTCGATGAACATATGAATGTCTTCCGCATTGGGATCAAATATTAATGTTCCGTTATCAATCTCATCCAGAATTTTCTTGAGTCCTGCAATGATGGCTTCGCTCTCGGATTCCTGGATAATCCCACATTTTCCGAGCATCGTCGCATGGGCAATACTGCCCTGAATGTCCTGACGGTACATTCTGGCATCAAATGCAATAGATGAATTGAATGCATTCACGGTTTCGTCAACTTCTTTTGAGAATCTTCCTGCCCAAAGTGCCATAATTTTCCTCCGGTGATAAATGCAAATGCCGGAGATTCTGAAAAATTTCAAAATTTTCAGTCATCTCCGAGCCTCTGCAAATCCTATAGACTTAAAATAAATTTATTTCGCATTTTTTTCTGCACGTTTCTTGTCAAGCTGTGCCTTGACTTTGATCGGCAGACCGAACAAGTTAATAAATCCTGCGCTGTCTTTCTGGTCATAAACTTCGTCAGCATCGAACGTAGCAACTTCTTCATCATAGAGTGTGTACGGAGATGTAACACCGGCATTGATGATGTTGCCTTTGTAGAGTTTCAGACGGACATCGCCTGTTACGGTCTTCTGTGTCTCTGTCACGAATGCGCTCATTGCCTCACGCAACGGCGTGTACCACTGTCCGTTATAGACAATATCAGCAAATTTGATACCAAGATACTGCTTGATTCTGGCAGTTTCTTTATCAATTGTGATCGTTTCCAGCACTTCATGTGCATGGTACAGGATTGCACCGCCGGGCGTCTCATAAACACCTCTGGACTTCATGCCGACAAGACGGTTTTCCACCAGATCAGCCAGACCAATGCCATTCTCGCCGCCAAGTTTGTTCAGTGTGGTGACAATTTCCGTGCCATTCATTTCTTTGCCGTCAATTGCCGTCGGAACGCCTTTCTCAAAATGAATTGTCACATAAGTAGGCTTGTCCGGTGCCTGAATCGGAGAAACGCCCATTTCCAGGAATCCCGGCTTTTCATACTGCGGTTCATTTGCTGGATCTTCCAGATCCAGACCCTCATGGGACAGATGCCAGATGTTCTTGTCTTTGGAATAATTTGTCTCTCTGTTGATCTTTAACGGGATATTATGCGCTTCGGCATAGTCAATTTCCTCATCACGGGATTTGAGATCCCAGATTCTCCACGGTGCAATGATTTCCATTTCCGGTGCAAAAGCCTTGATGGTAAGTTCAAAACGCACCTGGTCATTGCCCTTTCCGGTACAGCCGTGGCAGATAGCGTCTGCGCCCTCTTTGATAGCAATCTCTGCAATTCTCTTGGCAATGATCGGACGTGCGAAAGATGTACCCAGCATGTAACGATTTTCATAGATTGCACCAGCCTGCACAGTCGGGAACACATAATCTGTGATGAATTCTTCTGTGAGATCTTCAATATAGAGCTTGGATGCGCCGGTCTTGATTGCTTTTTCTTCGAGACCGTCGAGCTCCGTTCCCTGTCCGACATTGCCGGAAACTGCAATCACTTCACAGTTATTATAATTTTCTTTCAGCCACGGAATAATAATAGAAGTATCCAAACCGCCGGAATACGCAAGCACAACTTTTTTGATTTCTTTCTTCATGATACAAAAAACCTCCTGGCAAAATGCCGTTTATTTTTAGATTAATTTTATTATACATCATCTGGAAGACAATGTCAATAGCTTTTCAGAACAAATTTGAATAAATATGCAAAAATATTTTTTAAATCCGGTATTTTATGCAAAATTGCATGAACATTTATGAATATTTTGAATATCCCGGATTTTTTACTGTTTTTTCTTCTGATTTCCGGCATAAGAAAAAATTTTTGATAGTCATTCGACTAATTTTGACAAAATTTTTTTAAAATTTTCTTTTTTCTATAAATTATTTT
>CAMWTO010000074.1 GCA_947177205.1 uncultured Ruminococcus sp.
CTATTGGGAAGATCAGCTCTCCCATAGCGGTCTGACTGATCAAGATATTGCCTTATGGAAAGAACGCCGTAAACTGGATAGAGAATGTTCTGTGGAACAAGAAATTCATATGCTGGAAAACTCCGGATTTAAGTTGATGAAATGTGTTTATTCTTATCAGAAGTTTTCTGTAATTATCGCAATTAAATAATAAATAGAAAAATATAACGATGAAAGGACTGATGTATTCATGGGTATGACCATGACGCAGAAAATTCTGGCGGCACATGCCGGATTGGACAGCGTAGAGGCAGGACAATTGATCCTGGTTAATCTGGATCTGGTACTCGGAAATGATATTACTTCTCCGGTGGCAATCAAGGCATTCCAGAATATGGGGAAGAAAGAAGTGTTTGACAAGCAGAAAGTTACCATGGTAATGGATCATTTCGCACCAAACAAAGACATCAAAGCCGCACAGCAGTGCATGATGTGCCGGGATTTCTGCGATATCCAGGATATTACGAATTTTTATGATGTCGGTGAGATGGGCATTGAACATGCATTGCTTCCGGAAAAAGGACTTGTTGTTTCCGGGGATGCCGTAATTGGTGCAGATTCCCATACTTGTACTTACGGCGCATTAGGTGCATTCTCAACGGGTGTCGGTTCTACAGATATGGCTTGCGGAATGGCAATCGGCAAGGCATGGTTCAAAGTGCCGTCAGCTATCAAATTTGTCCTGAAAGGCAAGTTGCATCCGTATATTTCCGGCAAAGATGTGATTCTGCATATCATTGGCATGATTGGCGTTGACGGCGCATTATATAAATCCATGGAATTTGTTGGCGACGGGCTCGCAAGTCTTTCTATGGCGGATCGTCTCTGCATGGCGAATATGGCAATTGAAGCAGGTGCAAAGAACGGCATTTTTGCTGTGGATGAGATCACAAAAGCTTATGTGAAAGAACATTCCAATAGAGAACCTGTTGTTTATGAGGCAGATGCTGATGCTGTCTATGAAAAAGTCTATGAAATTGATCTGTCTGAAATCCAGCACACAGTGGCATTTCCGCATCTCCCGGAGAATACGCACACAATGGAAGAAATCCGGAACATGGATGAGATCAAAATTCAGCAGGTTGTCATTGGTTCTTGTACAAACGGCAGACTGGAAGATCTCAAAGCAGCTGCGGAAATCATGCAGGGCAAAAAAATCGCTAAGCATGTGCGTTGTATCGTGATCCCGGCAACACAAAAAATTTATCTGGAAGCCATGGAAGCCGGCTATCTCAAGACATTTATTGAATGCGGTGCAGTTGTTTCTACGCCGACCTGCGGTCCGTGTCTGGGCGGTTACATGGGAATTCTTGCAGAGAATGAACGTGCCGTTGCGACGACAAACCGGAATTTCATCGGCAGAATGGGGCATGTTGATTCTGAGATTTATTTAGCAAGTCCGGAAGTTGCTGCTGCAAGTGCCATCACCGGAAAAATTTCTGCACCTGAGGAGGTTTTATAAATCATGGAAATGAAAGGCAAAGTTATCAAATACGGCGATAATGTCGATACAGACGTTATCATTCCGGCAAGATATTTAAATACCAGCGATCACAAAGAACTGGCATCTCACTGCATGGAAGATCTTGACAAGACATTCACACAGCGTGTCCAGGATGGCGACATCATGGTTGCAGGCTGGAATTTCGGCTGTGGTTCTTCCAGAGAACATGCGCCGATTGCGATCAAGGCAAGCGGTATTTCTCTTGTGATTGCCAAGAGTTTTGCAAGAATTTTCTATAGAAATTCGATTAATATCGGTCTTGCCATCGTGGAATCGCCGGAAGCGGCAGATGCAATTTCCGAGGGTGATGTCATTTCGGTGGATTTAAATAATGGCATTCTGCATAACGAGACAACTGATGAAGATTATCAGGTTGAACCGTTCCCGGCATTTATTCAGACAATTATTGCAAATGGCGGTCTGGTGGAATCAATCAAAAACGGAAGTATTCAGTAATGGGAAAAGATCATAACGAGTATGTGAAAGAATTATCCAGAAAACTGGATCTGCTTTCTGTGTTCAGCCGAATTTCCCAGGATAAAGTGTTTCATGCGTTCGGACAGTGTATTTACCGTTATGCGGAAGTGCCCGAAGAACAGGAAGAATTTCATGCAAATTTCTGCGGTGCGCTGTATAATCTGGCAGAAACGGACAACTGGACGGAATATCTGACACAGAAAGTGTTATCTCTGGAGAATCCCTGTGCGGTCTTTGCGGCAAAGGGTAAAAAAATTCCGGTTTATCTGGAAGAAGCTGCCAGGAATGATCTGAGAATTCTGTCAGAATTTGCGGCTGTGACGCCGGAAATGCTTGCAGATGAACAGGATTTGGATCTTCTGCCCCGGTGGCATGCAGAGCCGGTAGATCTGGAAACGGCTTATTTTGCGTGGATTTCTGAGATTCACAGACATGGCTACGGCGATTATGCGTTATATAAAATGTTCTGCATGGAACAGAACAAAAATTCTGAATCCGATTTTATCTTGAAACCTGTGAAATATCCGGATGCAGTGCAGTTGCAGGATCTTATTGGATATGAATTCCAGAAAAATCAGGTTATTGCCAATACAAAGGCGTTGCTCAAAGGCTTGAAAGCATCGAATATTTTATTATACGGCGATGCCGGCACGGGTAAATCTGCGACGGTGAAAGCCGTGGCGAATGCTTATGCAGACGAAGGATTGCGCCTGATTGAACTGAGCAAGAACGAACTGCATTTACTGCCGAAATTGCTCGAAGAATTAAGCGAAAATCCATTGAAATTCATCTTGTTTATTGATGATCTGAGTTTTCAGGAAAATGATGACGATTTCAGCGCACTGAAAGCCGTCCTGGAGGGGAGTATCTGCGCAAGATTGCATAATACCGTAATTTATGCGACGAGCAACCGGCGGCACATTGTCCGGGAGACATTCTCGCAGAGAGCCGGGGATGAAATTCATCGAAATGACACAATTCAGGAAACGATCTCGCTTTCGGAGCGTTTCGGAATTCAGATTCTATATGATAAACCGAATAAAAATTTATATCTGGAAATTGTCTGCAATCTGGCAAAGCAGTATCATCTGGAAATAACACCGGATCAGCTTGCGATTGAAGCGGAACGTTTTGCGCTCCGGAAGGGCGGACGGTCTGCAAGATCCGCAAGGCAACTGGTGGAACAGCTATGCGCAAAACAGAAAATTTGAATTAATTATTAAAAATTAAAATAAATAGTTAAAAATAATATTTTTAATATTTTTATAATGGAGTGGTCAGGACATATGTTGACATTGGATAAAATTTATCATGCAAGTTATGTGCTCGATGATGTCATCCGTCAGACTTACATGATCCCTGCACCGAAGATCTGTCCGGAGGCAAATGTTTATCTGAAAACAGAAAATTTGCAGGTGACAGGATCTTTCAAAGTCCGGGGTGCATATTATAAGATTTCGCAGTTAAGTGAGGAAGAAAAACAGAAAGGTGTCATTGCGTGTTCTGCCGGAAATCATGCACAGGGCGTGGCATTGGCGGCGACCAAGAATGGCATCAAATCCCTGATTTGTCTGCCGGATGGTGCGCCGATCTCAAAAGTAGAGGCAACAAAGGGTTATGGCGCAGATGTCTGCCTTGTGCCGGGCGTTTATGATGATGCCTATCAGAAAGCCTTGCAGCTTCGGGATGAAAAGGGCTATACGTTTATTCATCCGTTTGACGATGAGGATGTCATTGCAGGACAGGGCACAATTGGTCTGGAGATCAGTAAACAGCTCCGGAATGTGGATGTCGTTGTCGTTCCGGTCGGCGGCGGCGGATTGATTTCCGGCGTGGCATTTGCGCTCAAGAATCTCAATCCGAATATCCGGGTTTATGGTGTTCAGGCAAGCGGTGCGCCGTCCATGGTGCAATCCCTGGAAAGCGATGAGATTGTGTGCCTGGATAAAGTCGGAACGATTGCGGATGGTATCAAGGTCAAAGAACCCGGAGAACACACATTTGAGCTTGTCCGCAAGTATGTGGATGATGTTGTCACAGTCACGGATGATGAAGTATCTTCGGCAATTCTGGCACTGATTGAACAGCACAAGTTAATTGCTGAGGGTGCAGGCGCTGTTTCCGTTGCGGCGGTTATGTTTCATAAAATCCCTGATATTCAGGGCAAAAACGTTGTCTGTCTGGTGTCCGGCGGTAATATTGATGTGACCATTTTGTCAAGAGTCATCAAGAGAGGACAACTGAAATCCGGTTACAGCGATGTACTTGTGATTCAATTGGAAGACAAGCCCGGACAATTAAAAGATGTTTCGGCAATTCTTGCAGATCTTGGAGGAAATGTCACATCTCTGCATCATGAGAGAGCAAGCGAGGGAGACGAAGTGACAGACTGCATTTTAAGAATTGGTCTGGAAACCCGAAATCATGAACACATCCGGCAAATCCGTCAGGCATTGACAAACAGAGGATTTAAAATTATTAATCAGTAAAATAAATGTAATATAAGGAGCTGTTATTATGGAAAAAATTTATACAGAAAATGCCCCGGCTGCAATTGGTCCGTATTCCCAGGCGATCAAAGTTAACGGTATGGTCTACACATCCGGACAGATTGCCATCAATCCGGCATCCGGCAACATTGAGGCGCAGGACATCCAGGGTCAGACGGAGCAGGTGATGCAGAATTTGCAGAATGTTCTGAAAGCTGCCGGAACGGATTTTTCCAAAGTTGTCAAGACAACTTGTTTCCTCGCAGAGATTGCGGATTTTGGTGCATTCAACGAGATTTACGGCAAGTATATCACAGAAAAACCGGCACGGAGCTGTGTCGCTGTGAAAGATCTGCCCAAGAATGCTCTTGTAGAAGTGGAAGTTATTGCCATTGCAGAGTAATTTCCTGAAATAAGCCAATCTGTTCAGGAATCCGGAACGTAAAATAAATAAAACAGCCTGTCAGGAGGAACAAAATGAAAAATCCCGGCAGACTGTTTTTTTTCTGCCTGTCCGCATGTGTCCGGAGATACCAGATCAGAATCATCATACTGAGATAGAAAAAAATCACATCTGCAATCAAATAAAATTTTCCGAGAATTCCAGCTGTGATATAATGTCCTGCGATGAAGATGCTCATTGCAAGGATCAACCCTTGGGCATAGGTTGTCAGGATGCCTTTCTGAAGATTTCCCATGAATAAATATCGGATGAAGCCAACGAAAAATGCAGGAAAATAGAGTAATTTCAAGTTTTCCCATACGCTTGTCCTTATGGGTGTCAGCACATGCAGTGCAGGGATCTGCGAAAGAACCGGCGAAAACATCCAGATCAGCATACCGCCGATGCCGATCAGGAATAATAATAAAACATCCCATAAAATCGTCTTTTTCAGCATATGTTTTCTTTGTGCGGCTCTCTCAAGAATGGTGTGCTCCTGGTCTTGTCCCGGATTTTTTTGACTTGCCGATAAATTTTTGTGATATAATAAAATTTTCATGCTGTTCCTCCTGATGAATGATTTTAAAATTATTTTAAAATTGAAATTTACTAAAAAATATGCACTTGACTTCTGCAATATGCACTTGCGGTCTGCTTGTCCGGATTATTTTTTAATTATTTTTATCATTATTTTTGATCGAAAGATTTGGGCAGGATTCTGAAAATTGCTTGACAAGATCCGGAGATTATGGTATAATAATTGCAGTGTTTATTTTAAAAATTTAATATTTTATTGAGGTGCTATGTATGATGGAATTGAAATATAAAAGAATTCTTCTGAAACTCAGCGGTGAGGCGCTTGCCGGTGAAAAAAAGATCGGTCTGGATTACACTGTGATTCGTCCGATCTGTGAGAGCATTAAAAAATGCGCCGACATCGGCGTCCAGGTCGGTATTGTTGTCGGCGGCGGCAATTTCATCCGGGGTCGTATGAGTGAGGGCTTTGACAGAACTCGTGCGGATTACATGGGAATGCTTGCGACGACAATCAATGCTATGGCAATTGCGGATATGCTCGAATCCCTGGGGGTAGAAGTCCGTGTCCAAACGGCAATCACGATGCAGCAGGTGGCAGAGCCGTATATCCGAAACAAAGCGCTGAGTCATCTGAACAAAGGCAGGGTTGTCATTTTCGGGTGCGGCACGGGAAATCCTTATTTTTCAACAGATACAGCAGCGGCGCTTCGTGGAATTGAGATAAAGGCAGAAATTTTGCTGAAAGCAACACTTGTGGACGGCGTCTATGACAAAGATCCGCATCAGTTTGAAGATGCAAAACGCTATGACACACTGACATTCACACAGGTGCTGAATCAGGAACTTGCCGTGATGGACATGGCGGCGGCAACTATGTGCAAAGATTATCAGCTCCCGATGCTGGTATTTGATTTAAGCAGACCGGATAATATTCTGGATGCCGTTCTTGGAAAATCCGTCGGCACGGTGATTACAGAAGAAACCTGCTAAAAACCGGGATCTGTGAATAATTTTAATATTAATATATTATTTTTAGAAAGGCTTGATGAATTATGAAAGAAACACTCAAACAGGCAGAAGCAAAAATGCAGAAAAGTGTGAACAGTCTGCAAAACAACTTTGCATCCATCCGTGCCGGCAGAGCAACCCCGGCTGTCCTGGACAAAATTATGGTGGACTATTACGGCGTTCCTACACCGATTCAGCAGATGGCGGCAATTTCTGTGGCAGAAGCCCGTGTCCTGATGATTCAGCCGTGGGATGCCTCTACACTTAAAGCCATTGAAAAAGCAATCCAGGCGTCTGATCTGGGGATTACGCCGAATAATGACGGTAAAGTCATTCGTCTGGCATTCCCGCAGCCAACAGAAGAACGCCGGAAAGAACTTTGCAAAAGCGTTAAGAAATACGGTGAAGAAGCAAAAGTCAGCGTCCGGAACGTTCGCCGTGACACACTGGATAAGTTCAAAGCCATGAAGAAAAGCAACGATCTGACAGAAGACGATCAGAAAGATGCAGAAAAGAAATTACAGAAACTGACGGACAAATATTGCGATGAAGTTGACAAAGCAGTTTCTGAAAAAGAAAAAGAAATCATGAGTATTTAAATAATATTTAAATATTTTTAATTTTTACAACACAGGAGAAAACAATGGCTTTTATGAAAAAAAAGGCAGATTCTGTGAATCTGCCTGAGATTCTCCCGACACATGTCGGCTTTATCATGGACGGCAACGGCAGATGGGCGAAAAAAAGGGGGCTCCCCCGGAGTCTGGGACATGTCGAGGGCGGCAGGACTTTCAAGAAAATTATGCAGTATTGCAAAGACATTGGGATTCCCTATGCGTCTTTCTACGTGTTCTCCACGGAAAACTGGAAACGTCCGCAGAATGAAATTGATGGAATCCTGAAAATTATGCGGGAATATCTCGACGAAGTACAGACGCATCTCGGCGACGGTGTCCGTGCAATTTTTCTCGGCGATAAAAGCGCTTATCCGGAAGACATTCGTCAGCGTATGATGAAACTGGAACAGGATACGGCACATCATTCCAGATTAACTGTTCTGCTTGCCTGTAATTATGGCGGTCGGGATGAGATTGCACATTCTGCGAGAGAAATCGCAGAATTAGTAAAATCCGGGAAGATTCAGCCGGAAGAAATCACAGAGCAGACAATTGCAGCGCATTTATATACTGCTGGTTTGCCGGATGTGGATCTTGTGATCCGTCCGAGCGGTGAACTCCGGTTATCCAATTATTTAATCTGGCAGTGTGCCTATGCAGAATATTATTTCACAGACATTCTCTGGCCGGATTTTTCTCCGGAAGAACTCGACAAAGCGCTGATCGATTACGCAGGCAGAGGAAGACGCTTCGGAGGAGTCTGAACATGAAACAACGGTTAATTTCTGCCGGAGTCGGAATTATCATTCTTGCTATTGTGTTAGTTCTGCACCGGACGTTTGTATTTCCTGTTGCACTGGCACTGATTGTGGAGATCATTCTGTTTGAACTGATCCGGGCAATCGGCGGACTGGAATTCAAGCTTGCAACAGGGGGTGTTCTGGCATACGGCATTCTGAACATTATCCTGACAGGACTGTTTACAATTCTGGATCTAAGTGTGAAACAATTCGGAATGATAGACAAAATTCAGAGTGCATTATTGCCGGTCTGTATTTCGCTTGTATTTTGGGATTATATGCGGCATCCGAAAAATTTTCTTGTGGAACAGGGTGCATTTATGATCGCATCCATGATACTTGTACAATATTCTTTCCAGTTCCTGTTATTGCTGAATATCGGAGAGCATGGATTATTTTATGTGATCCTGGGACTTTGCGGTGCATGGATTGCTGATTCCGGTGCATATTTTGCTGGTGTTGCACTCGGCAAGCATAAGCTCTGTCCGGAAATCAGTCCGAAGAAAACAGTGGAGGGATTTGTCGGCGGATTAATCAGCAATGCGATTTTGTTTGCATTGATTTTCCTGATTTATGCAAAATGCAATGGCATGGATTTCAACGTCCTGCAAGGCTTGAAATCAGCATTACTGGGACTTGTCTGTGCGGGAATCAGTGTTCTGGGCGATCTGACGGCATCTGTGATTAAACGGCAGAAAGGCATTAAGGATTATGGTAATATTATGCCGGGTCACGGCGGATTAATGGACAGATTTGACAGCGTTTTATTTGTCCTGCCGGCATTTTATACCTGTATGCAGTTATTCCCGATTTTTTAAGATTAATTTTTAATTCAGAAAGGCTTTTGTCATGAAAAAAATTGCAGTTCTTGGCTCTACCGGTTCTATCGGCACACAGGCTCTGGAAGTTGCGGATGCACATGATCTGCAAATTACAGCGCTTGCGGCTTGTCATCAGGTAGAAAGATTAGCACAGCAGGCAAAAAAATACCATTCGTCCTGTGTCTGCATTTATGATGCATCACAGGCAGAGAAATTAAAAGAATTATTAGCCGGTGAAAAGATAGAAATTCTCACCGGTATGGACGGACTCTGTGCGATTGCCTCGGATTCCGGCAGTCATGATATGATTCTGAACAGCGTTGTCGGCATGGTGGGACTTTTGCCGACGTTAAAGGCGATTGCTGCCGGGATTCCCATTGCGCTTGCCAATAAGGAAACGCTCGTTGCCGGGGGCTCTCTGGTCATGGAACATGCCAAACAAAATAATGTGAAGATCTATCCTGTTGACAGCGAACATTCCGCCGTATTCCAGTGTCTGCAAGGCAATGCACAGAATAAAATCCGGAAAATGATTCTGACAGCGTCCGGAGGACCATTCTTCGGAAAGAAAAAAGAAGATCTGAAACATGTCAGAGCGGCGGATGCTTTGAAACATCCCAACTGGACAATGGGCAGTAAAATTACAATTGATTCTGCGACGCTCATGAACAAGGGACTGGAATTCATTGAAGCTAAATGGCTGTTTGATTTAGCACCGGAACAGATCGAAATTGTCATTCACAGGCAGAGTGTTCTTCATTCTGCTGTGGAATTTGAAGATTATGCTGTCATTGGACAGATGGGTGTGCCGGATATGAAAATTCCTATCCAGTATGCATTATTATATCCGGATCGGAAACCCTGCCCGACAAAGCCGTTATCTCTGACGGATTATGGCACACTGACATTTGAAAAACCGGATTTTGAGACATTCACTTGTCTGCGCTGTGCAATGGATGCTATCAAAACCGGCGGTCTTTATCCTGCCATTGTGAATGCGGCAAATGAAGTCGCTGTGTCGTATTTTCTCCGGAATGAAATTTCGTTCCTGCAAATCGGCGAACTGGTAGAAGCGGCAATGCAGGCAATTCCGGGAGAGTATGAAATTCGGGATTATGCGGAAATTCTGGAGGCTGATACCAAGGCAAGGGAATTCGTACGAAAACAGATCCGGAATTTAGCATAAAAATTTCTGAGCATCCTGAAAGGAGACTGCGTTTTTTATGATAACGATTCTGACAGCAATTCTTGTGTTCGGTGTCATTATTGCCATTCATGAATTCGGACATTTTGCAGTAGCGAAACTTTGCGGCATCAAAGTGAATCAGTTTGCCATCGGCATGGGTCCTGTTCTGTTGAAAAAACAGAAAGGCGAAACGGAATATTCTTTGCGATTGTTTCCGATCGGCGGATTTTGTGCGATGGAGGGCGAAGACAGCGAAAGTACGGATTCCAGGGCATTTCATTGTAAACCCGTGTGGCAGAGAATGTTAGTCGTCGTTGCCGGTGCATTCATGAATCTGGTTCTTGGATTCGTCCTGATTCTTTGCACGACGTTGTTATATGGGGATATGATTACGCTGGAAATTGCGGATTTCTCTAAAAATTCTGAAACAGGGCAGTCTTGTTCCACAAGTGAAACCTGTGGTTTGCAGATCGGCGACAAAATTTTATCCATGGACGGCATGAAAATTTTCACAGATACAGATCTGTCCTACAAATTGCAGAATACGGAATCTGACACAATGGATCTGGTTGTCATAAGAAACGGCGAAAAAGTAAATTTGCCGGATGTGAAATTCTACAACACAGAAACAGGGGGCAGACTGGATTTCAAAGTCCAGGCTGTGGAATTAACGATTCTGAATACAATGCAGTATGGTTTTCTGAATACGGTTTCCACAAGCCGGCTGATCTGGATTTCTCTGAAAGATTTTGTAACCGGAAAATATGGTTTTCATGATCTGTCCGGACCAGTGGGCATTATTGAGACGATCGGGGAGGCGGCATCTTCCGGGGATAATTTCCGGCAGAATCTGACTTCCGTGCTGTCATTTGCATCATTCATTACGATTAATATCGGAATTTTTAATCTTCTGC
>CAMWTO010000075.1 GCA_947177205.1 uncultured Ruminococcus sp.
GATGTGTGGCTTGACTGCGTAATTCCAATCGCAGGCAAGCCATTTTTTTATTTTAATTTATTTTTAAATTTTTAAGGAGTGTGATAATATCATGCACAACACAGAAACCCGAAATGACAGGATGATGACAATGCCTGTCAGCATACTCATGCTTTCTATGGGGATTCCGATGATTCTCTCCATGGTTCTCCAGGCTGTCTATAATATCGTAGACAGTGCATTTGTTTCCAATATGCAGGAAAACGGCGAACAAGCGCTCACCGCCCTGGGACTTGCTTTTCCCGTGCAGATGCTCATGGTTGCCGTCGGCATTGGCACAGGCGTCGGCGTCAATGCGCTTGCGGCAAAATATCTGGGTCAGAATCATCCGGAATCCGCCGGAAAAGCCGCCGGGAATGCGCTGTTCATGGCAGGATTGATTTTTTTGGCTTTCCTGCTTTTCGGCATTGCCGGAACAGAACCCTATATTGCAAGTCAGCATTCCAATGCCGTCAGCTCCGGAATGGCAATTGATTATCTGAAAATCTGCTGTATTGGTTCAGCCGGGATTGTCTTTTTTTCCATCTTTGAAAAATTACTGCAAGCCGCCGGACATTCTCTACATTCCACAATTGCACAAATTGCCGGTGCTGTTGTCAATATGATTCTTGATCCAATTCTGATTTACGGCTGGGTTGGATTCCCGGAATGTGGTGTCAAAGGTGCAGCTTATGCAACAGTAATAGGACAGATTGTCTCTTGTATACTTGCCTTGATTTTCCATATCAGAATCAATCAGAATATCCGAATCAAAGCAGAGTTTCTGAAACCATCTTTTGAAATGATCAAACAGATCTATGCAATCGGGATTCCGGCAATCATTGCCCAGGCTCTCATGTCCGTTATGACCTACGGATTAAATATCATTCTCGGAAAAATCAGCGATTCCATGGTGACTGCCTATAGCTTATACTATAAAGTCCAACAATTTGTATTATTTGCCGCTTTCGGACTGCGTGATGCCATCACGCCCGTGATTTCGTATGCGCATGGGATGAAAAATCATGCTCGGATTCGAGACGGCGTGAAATATGGTCTGTTGTATACGCTTGTCATTATGACGGCAGGATTGTTAATCATTGAACTGTTTACCGTACCATTCACAGGCATTTTCGGTATATCCGGTGAAACAGAAACATTTTTTATCAGTGCCATGCGGATTATTTCCGTCAGCTTTCTGTTTGCCGGTGCAAATATTGCATTTCAGGGAATTTTTCAGGCAATGGATGGCGGCAAAGAATCCCTGATGATTTCTATTTTAAGACAAATTTTGTTCATTCTCCCCGTTGCCTGGCTCATGATCCAGATTGCACAGACAAATTCCTGTTACTGGCTTGTCTGGATGACATTCCCCTTTGCAGAACTGGTCACAGCAGGGATTGCAATAGTATTATATCGTTCTCTGCGTACCAGAAAATTAAAATAATCATCCGGAATAATCCAGATTGACAAATCTTGAAAATTATGCTATCATAAAATATAAACTATAAAAAATAAGGAGAATGACTAAATTATGAAAATCTTGAATCTGCACGGCTACAAGGGGAGTCCGGAAAACTCTGCAAAAAAGATCCTGGATCAGTTTCATTGTTATGAAGTGCTTTCCCCTGCACTGGACTATGACCGAATTCTGCCTGTGCAGGTGTTTGCAGAATTAACCCAGATCGTACAGGAACAGTCCCCGGAGGTACTTGTCGGGACGAGTTACGGCGGATTTTTTGCGGCAGCGCTGTGTGCAAAGTACCGGATTCCGGCAATTCTGATCAGTCCGTGTCTTCTGCCGTTCGTCCATCTCCCCCGGCTTGGCTGTGAATGGTCTGTCAGAGAGTATTTTCCGGTTTTTTCTTTACTATCCGAACTGGATGTAAATCTGACAGCCACAATCATCGGCGGCAAAGACGAGATTATCAACACACATGATTTCACACAGAATTTTTTGAAAAATCCTAATTTTATGATTCATCCGGACGGAATGCACTCCGGTGCAACGCTCCCATTGCAGGAATTTTTCAGCAAAATCCTGAAAGAATTTTCTAAAAAATATGATTTCAAATAATTTTTTTCATACAGTAATTTATTAAGACCACTTGCTTTCGGATGACCTGCTGTTCCTGAACTAAGACATATCCTCTTTTTTCAAAAAAGGGCTTTGCTGTGATGGATGCATTTGTTGTAATTCTCCCGGAAACAGCGGATTCCAGTGCATCACACAGGGATGATGCAATACCTTGTCTCTGAAAGTTTTCGTGTGTGAAAAGCCTGTCAAGATAGCCATTCTGCAAATCCATATCACCGAATCCCACAATCCTGGAATTTTTTACGGCAACCAAACTATAATGTCTCAGGAGAGAATCATTCCAGTTTTTCAGATCCGGACTGCCATCTGCCCAGGCGTTCAATTGTTCTACTGTATAATCTCTTGCATTGATACTATGAACCGTATTATAGAATAACTGTGTAATTTCCAGGCAATCTTCTGTACTGTATTCCCTGATTGTCATGATTCCAAAAATTTTATAATTCGTTGGTTAAAATCCGGTGCTTCCTCATAGGCAGCATGTCCGAATTTTTCATACAGATACAAATTGTTATTTTTTATTCCGGATGCCATTTCCTCAGATGCCTTTGCAGTAACAATATGATCTTGTTTTCCTCCGATAATCAATACAGGACACGTAATCTGTCCTAGCTTATCAAAACAGTTATGCTCTGTTATCGCTTTTATCATTGTGATAAATCTGTCGAATGACTTTGGTTTGCCAATTCTGGTAATAACCGGATAATATTTTCTATATTTCTGAAGATAATGCTCACTATAGGATTTTTCAAAAGTATCCATCATCAGACTTCTGTAATCTTTCTTTTCAGCAAATGTAAGCCACTGATTCACAACTGTTTTCAGCGTAGGATTTGGCTTTGCAAATGTGACTGCAAGAATTAACCGATTTACGATTTCCGGATACTCTATCGCAAGACATTGTGCAATTGTTCCGCCTTGTGAGACACCAATCACATCTGCTTTTTGGATTCCCAGAATATCCATTGCAAACTTCTGATCCCTTGCCATCTCCCATGAAGAATACTGTTCTGGAAGTTTATTCTTTCTACTGAAAACATATACTTTAAAATCCTTTGCAAATTCCCGATAAAGTATGGCAAAAGGCAGAGCCATACCCTTTGCGGTTTTCAAACCATCACCAGCTCCTGGTAACATAATCAGGTTTCTTTTTCCGTATCCGAATGAAATATAATCCATAGTAGTATCGCCGATCTGAATACTGGAATTTTTCGCATCATAAAACATTAGTTCCCCTCCTGGTTAACAAACGCACAAAGTGCATGTATTGCGTCTTGTTCATCAGCTCCATTCGTGATAATCTTAATCTCATCACCAGTCCTGATTCCGGCAGAAAGTAAATTCAAAAGATCTTTCGCATTGTACTCCTGATTATTTTTCTTAATTCTGACATCAGATTCAAATTCATAGGCTTTCTGCAAGAATCCTGTTGAAATTCTGTTATCCATCAGTCCTGGCTGTCTTATAATTTTTATTTCTTTTTCCATCATGAAAAACACTCCTTCTAAAAAAACATTTTATTTAAAATCCGGCGTATCTGTTTCACACAGTACGCCGGAACATTTTTTATTTATTTTTTATCGCATGACCCTTTGCATGAATGACTTTTACAACTGCATTCACATGTTCATGACATGCCTCTTCTGTGGGTGCTTCCACCATGACACGGATTAACGGCTCTGTGCCGGATTCCCGGACTAAAATTCTGCCGGTTTCTCCGAGTGCAATTTCTGCCGCTTTTACGGCATTCTGGACATCCGGATCATTCTGTGCTTTGGATTTATCATGCACTCTGACATTGACAAGTACCTGCGGATAGATTTTCAGATCCGCCGCAAGTTCGCTGATCCGACACTTGCGAGCAATCATCACTTCCATGATTTTCAAGCTTGTCAGAATGCCATCTCCTGTTGTCGCATATTTTGAAAAGATAATATGACCGGAATCTTCACCACCAAGCCGGCAGTCATTCTTGGACATGTATTCATAGACATACTTGTCACCAACAGCAGTCTTGACATAACCGATCCCCTGTTCATCCAATGCTTTATATAATCCAAAATTAGACATCACAGTTGTCACAACTGTATTATTCCGGAGTTTGTCACGGTCTTTCATATATTTGCTGTAAATATATAGAATATGATCTCCCGTAAGAATATTGCCGTTTTCGTCCACACACAGACACCTGTCCGCATCGCCGTCATAGGCAAATCCGATGTCCAGATGATTTTCCACAACGAATTTCTGCAAACCCTGCATATGCGTAGACCCTGCATTTTCATTGATATTCAGACCATTCGGACTCGCATTGAGTACATAAGTTGTTGCACCCAGTGCATCAAAAACAGCCTTTGCCAGATTCCAGGATGCACCATTCGCACAGTCCAAACCTACCCGGATTCCCTTAAAAGAATACAATCCCAAAGAAATCAGATAGCCAATATAACGGTTTCTCCCTGAAACATAATCCACCGTACAGCCGATATGTTCTCCGGTTGCAAATGGCAGTTCTTTGTAGGATTTTCCAAATACTTCCAGATTGCCTTCAAGATAATCTTCCACAAGTGAAATTGTTTCTTCGTCCATTTTTTCGCCGTTCTGATTAATCAGCTTAATGCCATTATCATAATACGGATTATGACTTGCGGAAATCATAATTCCGCAATCGAATGCATCAATTCTTGCAACGTAGGAAACAGACGGCGTTGTCGTCACATGCAGCAAATAGGCATCTGCACCGGATGCTGTCAAACCACTGACAAGAGAATACTCAAACATATAACTCGAACGCCGGGTATCCTTGCCGATCACGATCCTTGCGGGTGTGGAATCGCCTTTTTGTTTCTTGCATTCCCCATAATACCAACCAAGGAATCTGCCGACTTTGTAAGCATGATCTGCTGTCAGTGTTTTATTTGCCTCGCCACGAAAGCCGTCTGTGCCGAAATATTTACCCATAATTTCAAAATGCTCCTGTTCCTGATAAATATAGTTAAAAAACTTTAAAATAAACAGCTCCGTCTGCCAGAAATTCAGACCAGAGCTGTTCCGGATGAATATATTAATAATATTAATATATATAATTTATGCAATTTCGTGAATCCAGCCGGCAGGTGCTTCTATTCTGCCCATCTGGATGCCAGTCAATGTATCATAGAGTTTCTGGATTGTTGTGCCCATCTGTTCCATACCGGACGGGAAACAGATTTCCTGATCATGATTCACAATTCTACCAACAGGAGAGATTACAGCCGCCGTGCCGCAAAGTCCGCATTCTGCAAAGTCTTTCACTTCATCAAACAAAACTTCCCGTTCCTGGACTTCCAGTCCTAAGTAATGCTGTGCCACATAGACAAGGGAACGTCTTGTGATGGAAGGAAGAATGCTATCAGATTTCGGAGTCACGATCTTGCCGTCTTTTGTGACGAACAGGAAGTTTGCACCGCCGGTCTCCTCGACTTTGGTATGTGTTGCCGGATCTAAGAACATGTTCTCATCATAACCTTGCCTGTGTGCATCCATTAATGTGTGCAGACTCATGGCATAATTTAATCCTGCCTTGATATTGCCCGTTCCATGTGGTGCGGCTCTGTCCAGATCGCTGACACGGATGGTAATCGGCTTTGCACCGCCCTTGAAGTAAGGACCTACCGGTGTCGCAAATACTCTAAACTGATATTCCTCCGCAGGCTTTACACCAATCACGGAATTGATACCAAACAGGAACGGTCTCAGATAGAGCGTTGCACCGCTTCCGTAAGGCGGAACGTAAGCCGCATTTGCCCGGACAACCTGTTCTACAGCGTCAATAAATTTCTCTTTCGGGAAAACAGGCATTTCCAGTCTCTTGGCAGAAGATTCCAGCCGTTCTGCGTTGAGATCCGGGCGGAATGTAACAATCTTGCCGTCCTTTGTGGTGTAAGCTTTCAGTCCCTCAAAGACAGTCTGTGCATACTGTAGAACGCAAGCGCATTCGCTCATGGTGATGGTTGCCTCATCTGTGAGCATGCCGTCATCCCATGCACCGTCTTTGTAATTCGCAACATAGCGTTTCTCTGTCTGCATGTAGGCAAAGCCGAGATTGCCCCAGTCAATATCTTTCTTTTCCATGATAAAAAATCCTTCTTTCTTGATTTTTTTAAATAATTATACACGCTCTGCAATCAGATCGCCCATTTCGGAGCATTTCACCTGTTTGCAGCCGTCTGACATAATATCTCCTGTGCGGAATCCCTCTTCTAAGACTTTCTGCACAGCTTTTTCCACGGCATCTGCTTCTTCCTGGAGATCCAGAGAATACCGCAGGAGCATTGCACCAGACAGAATTGCCGCAATGGGATTGGCAATATCTTTCCCGGCAATATCCGGCGCAGAACCGCCGCTCGGTTCATACAGACCGAATTTTGTTTCATTCAGGCTTGCAGATGGAAGCATTCCCAAAGAACCGGTCACCATAGCGGCTTCATCGGATAAAATATCGCCGAACATGTTTTCTGTTACCATGACATCAAACTGCGCCGGATCTTTGACAATCTGCATTGCCGTACTGTCCACAAGTGCATGCTCCAGGGTAACTTCTGGATAATCCTGTGCCACTTCTATGACAATTTTTCTCCATAATCTGGAAGAATCCAAAACATTTGCCTTATCTACGCTTGTGACTTTCTTCCGGCGTTTCATGGCAACTTCAAACGCTTTAACAGCAATTCTCCGGATTTCATTTTCATTATAAGACAGCGTGTCAATGGCAGTCATCACACCGTCAACAGACTCTGTTTTGCGTTCTCCGAAATACAATCCGCCGGTTAATTCTCGCATAATCAGCATGTCAAAGCCTTTGATGCTGATATCCTCCCGGAGTGTGCAGGCGTTTCTTAATTGCGGATACAGAACGCATGGTCTTAAATTCGCAAACAAGCCCAGAGATTTCCGAAGTTTCAGCAATCCGGCTTCGGGTCTAAGATTCGCCGGGAGCTGATACCAGGGAGATGTGGTTGTGTTTCCGCCGATAGAACCCATTAACACAGCATCACTTTCCTTGCAAGCCTGGATGGTCTCATCTGTGAGGGGCACGCCGTAAGCATCAATCGAACAACCGCCCATGAGCAATTGCTGATAAGTAAATTCATGATGATATTTATCAGCGATTTTATCCAGGACTTTCATTGCCTGGGAGACAATTTCAGAGCCGATACCGTCGCCTTTGATGACAGCAATTTTATAATTCATGTTTTAACCTGCTTTCTGAAAAAATAATTTAAAAATAAATCCAGTATTATTATAACTCTAATCCGGAAAAAAGTCAATAGTTTTTGATTATTTTAGATTATTTTAAATTTGCTTTTTCCAGGGTTTATTCTGTCCATAATCTTTTTTGTGTTTTTTTTGTGAAATTTGTTGCAATTATTCTGAGATTATGCTATAATAGACTTACTGCCTGTTATTTTATTATTTATATAGAGTGGTGAAAACAATGCGACATTATATGACGGTCTATCTGCAATATATAGAAAATCTGCTGAATGATTCAGAGCATCTGGAATCTGCAAGAATACCGGTACTCCGTCGGGAAATTCTCGTCCAGATCGGTTTTATGCAACATGAAAGGCTTGTGCATTTTTTAGTTGTCATACTGATCGGGCTTGCATTTTTTCTGTCTATGGGATTTTTCTTGTATTTCAGAACCCTGGGACTTGGCTTGTTATGTGCATTATTCCTGATTTTATTAGTCCCTTATATCTGGCATTATTATTTTCTGGAAAATACTACACAGAAATTTTATATTTTGTATAACCGGCTTGCCGCTTTGGATGACCAGGCAGACTATCCAAATACAGATAAAATGGAGGATTTTTAATATTTTTAAATCTCCAGGAAAGGAATCAGATCTTAATGAATCTAAATAAAAATCAGAAACAGGAAAATTCTCAGGAAAATCCGGAAGAAAATTACACCGGAATTCTCGGAAATTTTCAACAGCAGGAACAGTCTGCACAGGACAGCGCCGCAATAGAATCCGGAAAATCTGAAAAATCCGGAAAAACGCTGAAAATTGTCGGTGCTGCTGTCGCATCCGTGGCAGTGATCGGCTGTCTCGCTCTGCTGATTGTCAATCCGTTCAACAAACAGGAAGTATCTCCGGATACGCCGGATACGCTAGAAAATTCATCTGATCAGGTAAATCCGGAAGCAACAAACAGTCCGGCTCTGCCTGACAATCCGGATGCCGCCATGTATTCTGCAAATTTTGAAGTGTCCCCTGCCCTCATGGAATGCTTCTACAGGGACTATCTGGCACAGATGGAAAATGCGTTTGTCTATTACGGAATTGATCCAGAAACTTCCCTGAAAGAGCAGATGCTTCCGGAAGATGCCGGCATGTCCGGGTCATGGTTTGAGTATATCATAAACCAGGCAAAAAGTGCCGTCACACAGCTTCTGATCTACAATGAAGCCGCCCATGCGGAAAATTACACGATGACGGAAGAAAACAAACAGCAGGTAGAAGATTCCCTTGCGGAAATTGACATGAGTCAGTACGGCGAAAATGTCACGGAAGAAGACGTGCGCACCATGATTGAAATGGAAGTACTTGCTGCATCTTATTTTACGAATCTTGTAGAGAATCTGGAAATCACAGAAGAAGATCTGGATGCGTATTATCAGGAGCACAAACGGGAACTGGACACCTGCGGTCTTGCCGGCTATTCGATTTCTTATGTGACACCTGGCGAAACAACCGCAGACGGTGAAGAAATCTCCGGCATGACAAAAGAACAGGCGGAAACATATGCAACGAATCTTGAAAACTGCAAAACGTCCCAGGAATTCGAGGATATTATCCGGGAAATTCTGATCACGTATCAGGATTACACGGAAGAAATGTTAGAAAACAGTCTGCCCACGCTGTATGTGGATAATTTCAGTTATCAGGAGGGCTTTGATGTTGCAGAATGGGCATTCTCTGAAAACACGAAAGAAAACGACACTTACCGGATTGACAATGACGGTTATATTTCTGTTTATTTTATGACACGTCCGGCAGGTCGGGACGAGACCAAGACCGTCGATGTCCGGCATATCCTGTTCAACAAGGATGATCACATGGAAGAACTCGCTGAAGATGCAGATGAAACGGCACAGCAAGCCGCAGAAGATGCCGCATTACAGGCATGTCAGCATCTCGCACAGGATTTGCTTGCAGAATGGGAAAGCGGTGAAAAAACAGAAGACAGCTTTGCGGAACTTGCCAATACACACTCTGAAGATCCTGGTTCGAATACCAACGGCGGACTCTATGAAAACGTCTACACAGGACAGATGATCGCAAGCTTCAATGACTGGTGTTTTGATGATTCCCGTCAGCCCGGCGACACCGGCATTGTCCAGACAGATTATGGTTTCCATATTATGTATTATGTCGGTGACGGCAATCCGATCTGGGTCAACACTGCCCGGAGAGCTATCCAATCCGATTGGATGGATACCTGGTATGCAGAGCAACAAGCAGCCTATCCTGTGAATTCCAATCCGGACATCATTGACACGATCGAAGGTTAAAAAATAGTTTAAAATAATTAAAATACAGGTGAATTTATGACAAAGAAAGAAAGGACACTAGAAACAGTCAGAATTCTGAAAGAACGCTATCCGGATTCTGCCTGCTCTCTGGTCTATGAACATCCTTATCAGTTAATGATTGCTGTCAGACTGTCTGCACAGTGCACGGATGCAAGAGTGAATCTTGTGACAAAACCATTATTTGAAAAATATACCAGTTTACAAGCATTTGCTGACGCAGACCTTGCAGAACTGGAAGAAGCTGTCAAGCCCTGCGGATTTTATCGTATGAAAGCCAGTAGTATCAAAGAGGCTTGTCAGAGACTCCAGACTGTCTATCAAGGCAAACTTCCGGACACGATGGATGAACTGCTCACGCTTCCCGGAATCGGCAGAAAAACGGCAAATTTACTTTTGGGAGACGTGTATCACAAGCCGGGTGTTGTGATTGTAGATACCCATTTTATCCGGATTACCCGGCGACTTGGTCTGACAACGGAAACAGATCCTCCGAAAATCGAAACAGATCTGAGAAAATTGCTCCCTCCGGAAGAATCTTCTGATTTCTGCCATAGGATTGTGCAATTCGGACGGGATGTGTGCCGGGCAAGAAAACCGCAGTGCAGTGCTGTCTCGCGCGGATCGGACGGATAATGCTTCGACTGAAATTTGTTGATGATTATAAAGTCGCGGCGCGGATTATTCTCGCGCTTTGCTAAGCTAAAGTTGTTGTTCATCTGTTCTCCGTTCAATTCGGCTCGATTGGAATAACGCAGCCGTTTAAGATCTGCCCCAG
>CAMWTO010000076.1 GCA_947177205.1 uncultured Ruminococcus sp.
GAATTAATCCATTTTGATCTCGGGGAAGATTTTTCAATTGAAACAGCCGTTGTCGTTGCCGAATTGTATCGTCATAATGGCGAATGGAAGTTCAATGCCATTGGAAGTGGTTACTCCGGCGGACTTGCGGCATTATGCCGTGACTATGGTGTGAATGTATAATGGCAGTTGAGTTAAGAAAAGGACAGAAAGTCAGCCTCGAGAAACAATCCGGCAGGGCGCTGGGGGAAATTCTCATCAATCTTAACTGGAGTCAGCCGCCGGAAAGAAAATTTTTGGGGATTTCTCTGGGACGGGATTCCATTGATCTGGATCTTGGATGTCTGTACGAATTGAAAAACGGTCGGAAAGGCTGTGTGCAGGCATTAGGCAATGCGTTCGGGAATCTGGATGCTGCGCCATATATTGCATTGGACGGCGATGACCGGATCGGATCGGCTGCGAATGGCGAAAATCTGCGTGTCAACGGCGGAAAGATTGCTGAAATTAAAAAAATTCTGGTGTATACGTTTATTTATGAGGGCATTGCCAACTGGAAAAGTGCGGACGGCATCGTAACGCTGAAATGTCCGGGCAGTCAGGATCTAATTGTCCGGATGGATGAATACGGCTCGAATCAGAAAATGTGTGCCATTGCCATGCTGGAAAATCAGAATAATCAGACATTCACGGTAGAAAAATTGATCCGGTTCTTTGATGGACATGAACCAATGGACAGGGCATTCGGATGGGGAATGCGATGGACGGCAGGCAGGAAATAAATCCGGATGAATCAAGAAAGTGAGTAGAATACTATGTCAGTGAATTTACAAAAAGGTCAGAAAGTCGAACTCCGGAAATCCGCCGGCGGAACGCTCCGCCGTGTGATAGTCGGATTAGGATGGGATGAAGCACCGGCACAGAAAACAGGACTGTTCAGTTCTCTGTTCGGCAGTCAGAAACAGAATGCCATTGATTGTGATGCTTCAGCGTTTGTCTGTGTGAACGGAAAATTAAATTCTAATAAAGATATTATTTATTTTGGGCATCTGATTCATGAAACGCATGCTGTGGAACATATGGGCGACAATCTGACGGGTGCAGGCGAGGGCGATGACGAGCAGATCGCTGTGAATCTGGAGGCGCTTCCGGCGCAGTATGATAAAATTGTCTTTGTTGTGAATATTTATCAGGCGCAGGAGCGTGGGCAGAATTTCGGCATGATCCGCAATGCGTTCATTCGGATTATCGACGCTGACACGAATCAGGAATTATGCCGGTATTCGCTTTCGGATGATTATCAGGGCATGACGGCAATGGTGTTCGGCGAAATTTATCGTCATAACGGTGAATGGAAATTCAATGCTATTGGACAGGGGACATCCGACTTAGACATCAAATCCCTGGCAAGGCGGTTCAGTTAAGATAAAAATATGAAAAATATTTTAAAAATTATCAGAAAACAGGGGGAATCTTCGGTTCAGGATTCCCTTTTCCTGTGATCCCGGTTTTCCGGATCTGAATTTTTAGGCAAGGGAGGGTTTGCCGTGCAGGATGAGTTGTTGACAGAATTGGAGCAGAAACTCAATTGCTTGCAAGGACTTGCAGAAGTCAAATCGGATATTTGTGCATGGGTGCAGATGCTGTGCGTCTGTCAGAATGAAATATCACAAGGACTGTCAGCTGTTTCCATGCCATTGCATCTTGTTTTCATGGGAGAATCCGGGACGGGCAAGACAGAAACGGGGCGGATTGTTGCGAGAAGTTATCATTCTCTGGGACTGCTTACCGGCGGCAGAATGGTCGCTGAAAATGCGGCGGTTCTCACAGCACAGACCATCCAGGCACAGGCGCAGAGAATTCTTGGTAATGTCTGGATGCTGGATCATGTCGACCTGATGCCGGATGATCTTCTGGAACATCTTCTGGAAATTCTGCAATGGGAGAATTTCGCCGTCATTTTTTCCGGAACGAAAACTGAAATTGAGAGAATGCTGTATAAATTCCCGGTACTGCGGCTGAAATTCTGTAAATATCTGCATTTTACAGATGCACAGCCAATGGGATTTTATTTACAGAACCGGAATTCTGAGGATTCTGAAAGTTCAGATTTCACCGGAATGCCGGAACAATCCGGGGATTTTTTCCAGAATTGTGAAAAAACTCAGGATTTGAATGATAATTTAAATTATGATTTTAATCAGAAAGAGGGCGATTCTCTCCGTCCAGGTGCAAGAATGGATCTGACGCCTTATGTCCGCAATGAAATCCGCATCCGGTTTTTATGCAAAAAACTGAAACAACACATGGAACTGGATGTTTATGTGTTTTTGCTCCGGGAAGAAGAACGGCAGGATGAAGATCTGATATTTTTCGGAAATGCCTGTTCCCATGACGGGAGTATTCGTGTGATGGAACAGGAACAGTATCCGGAATGCGGTTTCTCTTTGAACAAGACTGATCCGGGAATTCAGAAAATTGCAGTTTGTTTTTCAGCTTATGGAAATAATCCGACGTTTGATTTTTCGCAGATGGAAGAACCTGTTTTACAGGTGTTCCAGGGTAACACACAGATTGCTTATATGGATCTTTCCCATTTACAGGCGGAACGCACGGTCGTTGCCGTGGAATTATATCGTTACCGGAACAGTTGGAAACTCCTGGCAACAGCGGAAGGTTGCTGCGATGGACTGCGGGAACTGGGTGCAAGATTCGGAATTGAGACAGAATCTTAAAAAATATTATAATAAAAAAACGGCGTTCTGCCGTTTTTTTGTTGGGACTGCTGGAAAATCCATCTGAAAAATGCGTAAAATTCGGTCTGTTTTCCGGAATTCTTAAAATCACATTGACAAATACTAAGCAATATGCTATAATGAAGTCTGGAATGTTTTTTATTAAAAATTTTAATTTAAAATGATACGATTACAGGAGGATGCTGAAAGATTTATGAAAATTGCTTTAAACGATAAAACAAAATCTGTGTTTGCCAATGTCCGGAATTTCCTGCTCCGGTGCGGCATCCCGGATCTGTTTATGTGCCGTTTTGTGGGAATTTATTTTCTGATTACCGGAATTGTTCTGCAAATGCAGAAAAAAGAAGAAATCAATGCCATTTCCAACTGGAAAGAATTTGTGAATGGCGCATCTATTGCCCACAGCATACTGTGGATGATTTTCGGATTTCTCGTGCTGACCATTGTGTATTATCTTGTTCCGAAAAAGCTGAAAATCTTTGACCAGGCTGTGTTGTTTGCAGGACTGATCTTTTTCATGATCTGCGTCATGTGGCGCAGTCAGACGGATAATTATTATTTTGCCATGGGCATTACCGGCATCGGAATTGCATTCATGAGTTATCTGATGGGAAAATTGCCGCACAGGCGGCTGGAAAAAGTCCCGGAACTTGTCACGGCTCTGATTGTTGCCGTTGTTGCCGTTGCCGTAGTGATTTTTGTCAGCCTGGGAACGATTGCAAGACATGGAACGTTCAGCAGTTCCTGTTATGATTTCGGCATTTTTGCACAGATGTTCTATTCTATGAAAGAAGATTTTACGGCTGTTACTACCTGTGAAAGAAATATGTTTTTGTCACATTTCAATGTCCATGCGTCGTTTATTTATTATCTGTTACTGCCGTTCTATGCGATTTTTCCGCATGAAAACACGCTCCTGATTTGTCAGGCAGTCCTGGCAATGGGCGGCGTCATCCCGTTGTATTTGCTTGCAAAAAAGCATAATTATCACGGAATCATGCGAATTGCCGTCTGCATGGTCTATATTTTCTATGCCGGACTGCTTGCACCGAGTTTCTATGATTTCCATGAAAACGCATTCCTGCCGACGCTCCTGATGTGGCTGTTGTATGCGATGGATTCCCGGCATTATATTTTATTTTATATCATGACAATTCTGACCTGCATTGTAAAAGAGGATGCGCCGCTGTATGTGATCTGTATTGGATTTTATTTTCTAATTGAAGAAAAGACCTGGAAACGTTTGCACGGACTGGCAGTCATGGTAATTTGCGGAATTTATTTTGTTCTGATCAGCAACTGGATGAGAGAATACGGCGACGGGGAGATGATGGCTTCTTCCAGATTCGGGAATCTGACGCTTGAACCGGGTGACGGTTTTGGTAGCATTATCCGGAATGTGTTAGTTGACCCGGCGTATTTCTTCAGCCTGTTTATTCAGGAACACAGTCTGATGATTGTTCTTCAAATCATGATTCCTCTGATGTTTCTGCCGTTCATGACGAGAAAACTTCACAGATATTTGCTGATGATTCCGTTTATTATTATGAATCTGGTTGTCAGCACAAGTTACGGTTATGCCGCCGGGATTGGTTATCAATATATTTATGGACCGTCGTGTCTGATGATTTACCTGGCATTCATCAATGCAGATGATTTTGTTTATGAAAAGCGCAATACGATTATTGCAATGGCATCCGTGGCAAGTCTTGCTTCTGCGCTGTGCCTTGTTTCCGGAAAAGCTGGCTATATTGAATCTTACAACAAACGATCCGATTATTACCATAATTTAGAAGCTTGTCTGGATAGTGTTCCGGAGGACGGCAGAGTGATTGTCAATACCTGGTTCTTGCCGCACCTGGCTGACCGGAAAGAAATTTATATTTTTGACAGAGATGATTTTGACAAAAATCCGGAAGTTGAAGAATTTGAAAAAAGTGTCACGGGATTAAAAGATATAGATCATTATGATTTCTATGTCATGAGTCACGGTGATGAGAACACTGCGATTGCCGTTCCGTATCTGGAGCAGGCAGGATGGCAGATCTTCAACGAAACAGAAGATTATATCATCATTTACGTGAGTCCGGAATATCTGGCATCCCACCCGAATGTAAAAATTCTTTATCAGGGAGAGTAAAAAATTTTTTAAAACTACTTGCAATTTCAGGAAATTTGTTGTATAATAAAATTAAAATTAAATTTTAAATTTAATTTATTTAAAAACTTGAGGTTTTTTTATGCTGATTACTTGTCTTGATTTAGAAGGTGTGCTTGTTCCGGAAATCTGGATTGCATTTGCGGAAGCAAGCGGCATTCCGGAACTCAAAAAAACAACCCGTGATGAGCCGGATTATAATAAGCTCATGGAATACCGGCTTGCTATTCTCAAAGAACACAATCTGGGACTGAAAGAGATTCAGGAGACCATTGCAAAAATTGATCCCATGGAGGGCGCAAAAGAATTCCTGGACGAGCTCAGATCCCTGTGTCAGGTAATTATTATCAGTGATACGTTTACACAGTTTGCCGCACCACTGATGAAGAAACTCGGCTATCCGACAATTTTCTGCAATACGTTGGAAGTGGCTGAGAGCGGCGAGATCACGGGCTTTAAAATGCGCTGTGAAAAGTCCAAATTGACAACTGTCAAGGCTTTGCAGTCCATCGGTTTCGAGACGATCGCAAGCGGTGACAGTTACAACGATCTGGGCATGATCCAGGCAAGCAAGGCAGGATTTTTGTTCAAGAGTACAGAACAGATCAAGAAAGATCATCCCGAACTTCCTGCTTATGAAACTTATGAGGAATTAATGCAGGCAATCAAGAATGCTATGTAAGCAAGACAAAAAAATCCAGCACTGTGCTTTTCCGAGGTGCAGTGCTGATTTTGTTGACACAGGAGAAAATTATGACACAGTTTGAGAAAATCAAGAAATTAAATACCATGTTATTGCATGAAATGCCTGAATATCAGATACAGGCAATGCAGATAAATGTGAATGATTATAAACAACAAAGATTATTTTTGCGCAGCTTGATGAATCTCAGAGAACCAATGCCAGTTTCAGAAGAATTTTTAAAGTTACAAGATGATTTTCTGACACAGGAAGCACAGGAAAAAGGCATTGTGCATGTGCAGAAGCTGACACCAGTTGTTGAAACTATTTGTATCTGGCAAGGTGATATTACCAGACTGGATGCGGATGCGATTGTAAATGCGGCTAATACTACCATGTTAGGCTGTTTTTTACCCTGTCACAAATGTATTGATAATGCCATTCATTCTTCTGCAGGGTTACAGTTACGGGATGTTTGCTATCAGATGATGCTGACACAAGGACACGAAGAAGCTGTCGGTTCAGCCAAAATCACAAAGGCTTATAATTTGCCGTCAAAATATGTGATTCACACGGTAGGACCAGTGATTTATGATGAAGTAACAAAATATGATAAACTGATGCTAGTATCTTGTTATACATCCTGTTTACAGGTTGCGTCTGAAAAACAACTGGAAAGTATTGTATTTTGTTGTATTTCCACAGGGGAATTATGTTTTCCGAAACGATTAGCGAGTGAAATTGCAGTGCATACCGTAAGAACTTATCTGCATCAACATCCTGAAACGAGTTTAAAAAAAGTTATTTTTAATGTTTTTAAAGACGAAGATTATGAAATCTATCAAGAAGTTTTGCAGAATTTGCAATAAAGGAGATGCGTTTTTATGCATGGAAAACTAATCATCATTGAGGGACTCGACGGATGCGGTAAGTCCACACAGGTGGAATTGTTAAAAGAAACATTCCCGGACTGCCGTTTCCTGACGTTCCCGAATTATAATTCTCCAAGCGGTGAAATTATTACAGAATATCTCCAGGGCAGAATCCCGGAGACAGACTCCAGGCGGAGCGCCTATTCCTCCGGTGTGTTCTATGCAATGGATCGTTATATCAGCTACCGGAAAGACTGGTATCTGGATGACAAAAACCACAAACCCATGATTTCTGCCAGATACACAACATCTAACATGATCTACCAGACGGCAAAACTCCCCAGGGACGAATGGGAAGACTATCTGGAGTGGCTTGCGGATTTTGAATATCACCGGTTAGGAATCCCCAGACCAGATGCTGTGATCTTTCTGGATCTGCCGATTGCAGTTTCACAGAAATTATTGTCCGGAAGATATGAAAATACAACGCAGAAAAAAGACATTCACGAATCCGATCAGGATTATTTCCAGAAATGCTATGAAGCGGCGCAGTATCTGATTCACCGGGAGCACTGGCATGTATTATCCTGTTATGACAAAAATGCAGATTCCATCCGGGAAATTGAAGAAATTCAGGAAGATTTAGTGAGATTTATCCGGGAAATTTTAGAATCTTAATTTTAAATTACTTTAAAAAATAAATATAAAATTGCGTAAATTACTGGCTGATGAAGTATGTAAATTTCCAAAGCATGACGACCGATGAAATTTACAAGTGCAAAACCATTCCAGGAGATTTTTAAAATTTTTTCGTGACATGCCTGATAGATAAAAAATCCTGTCAGAAACAGAAAAATCCAGGGGAACAGGGCAAAATAATCCGTGGAATAAAATCCATCCTGCGGAAATCCCAGATATGCCGTCAGGTAATTTCGGTAGAGTTCTGCCGGGAGTTTCAGAAATTTCATAGAAAAAAAACCAAGATAGCCGGAATTCACAGATTTTGTCAGTGCAAACGCACAGAAACTCAGGAGAATCCCCAGGACTGCCGGAAATATCTGCAACAGATTTCTGCATCCGGAAAGAATCAGCATACAAGAGCCGATACAGGTCAGAACACCAAACAGAATTAGATTTTCCGGCATAAACAGGATTGTGATCCCTGAAATGATCATCCCGGCAAGAAAGATTGTCAGCCCTCTGCGGAACAGATGACGGCTCATCCCAGCGCAGAATCCGGATAATAAAATAAATGTCCAGCAGATTCCCTGCTGCCAGATGTAAGCGCCCGTGCCGTGATACCAAGTCCAATTCTGCCCGAACAGATAAACCAGATCCCAGCAGGCATGGAAAGCGATCATATGCAGAACGGTGAATCCCCGGATAAAATCCAGAACGGCGCAGCGTCCTGAATTTGGTTTTGATAAAAATAATTCTGTTTTTTGATGATGTATTCTCATAGTCATTTATCGTTGCTCCTGATTGAGATATTTATATTATTTATAAAATAAAAGCACTTTCCGGAATATCCGAGATTCCGGGAAGTGCTTGCATTGTCAGTAAAAAACCGCCTTGCCGTCATATAGAAAATAAAACCTAGCGTCTCCGCAAGGTGGGTATCCGCCTGAAAGTCTCTCGCTCCCAACGTCCGGATCCGGCTGAGTTCACTCCACCGGAAACGGGAGGTCTGCAATCCTCAGTCAGAGCATCAGATTCCCTGAAAATAAGTGTAGGATTATAACAGCTATATTTACCCGAACAAGGCAGTTATTTTTTCAAAATTAAAGTTATTTTTCGTTTTCAGCATCTCCGGCGTTGTCTTCGTCCGTTTCGCCTTCGAGCAGTTCACTGATTCTCTGAATGAAGATGTTGCCAATGCGTTCGTATTCTTCGTCATTGTCAATTGTTGTAAGAAATTCTTCGCCGTTTTCTTCACCGGATTTCAAAACGACAAGTTCTGTATCTTCTTCAATCATGGATTCCGGATCTTCAAAATAAGGCACAAGCGCATAATAGACAGTGCCGTTTTCTTCCATGACATCCATGAGCTCGAACTCCTGTTCATTGCCGTCCTCATCCGTAAGCGTGAAAATTTCCGGTGTGTATTCGTCAGCCATAATAACAAGCCCCTCTCCGCCTCCGGAGAGGCAATCAAAATATAGTATTATTACATTAATTATTATACTACAAGAATTTAAAAAAATCAAGAGTTAAATTGATTTTTGTGAATCCTGAACAAATTCACGAACTGTTTTTTGTAGAAAATAACCTGGCTGAATATCGCCTTATTTTATCATTATACTTTAATAACCTGGCTGAATATCGCCTTATTTTATCATTATACTTTATGAAAAATGCTTTGCATCCCGGAAGTAAATCGCCCTCGTGAACGGATTGCACCAGATCCCCGTGTTTTTTGCTGTGCTGATGAAATACAGATTTTGATAATATAAAGGGATGAATGCCAGTTCTCCCAGGATGATTTCTTCGCATTTCTGGTAATATTCCAGGGTTTCTGCCGTTTGTTCCGTGTGGGCAATCTGTTCCAGACAAGCATTCAGTTCCGTTGGGTCAATTCCCAGGAATTCTGCATTTTCGGCAATTACTTTCAGCAAACTTTCACAATTGTGATATTCCGGCTTGAAACTGTACAGCGCAATGCTATAATCGCCGTCGGCAAGGCGTTTTTCATATTCGGAATTCGGAACACTTTCAATGCCGATATACTGATGAAATAAATTCTGCCATTCCTGACAGATGGATAACAGCGCCTGCTGATTGTCGAAACTGTCCGGGATCAGAATCCGGAGGGAATTCATCTGACTCATGGGAAGTTCCAGTTCCTGGAACAAGGTCACCGCAGAATCCGGATCAAAGGGAATCCCCAGCGGTTCATCGGCGCATAATTCCCGGTAGGAACGTCCCAGAAAACGGACAGCCGGAGGGATCATTCCATAAGCAGATGTGAAACTCTGATAGGAACGGACGGCATTTGTTTCCCGGTCAATTCCTGCGGCAAGCGCTTTCCGGAACTGCTTGTTCTGGAGTGTGATATTTTCCGGATTAAAAATCAATCCCCATGTCCGGACGCTGTTTGCCTCTACCTGATAATCTCCGGAGGTGAGATAGTCTCCGGGGTATGTGGTTGTGAGAATGCAGTCGGAATTTTTTTTAGAAAAATCCTCATCTACTTCAGATTGCGAACGCATAATATTAAATTGCAGACTGCTTGGTGAAACCTGGTCCACATCATGATAGAGAGAATTTTTCCGGAATGTGAGAAAATTTCCGCTTCCGTAGTCATCATAAGCCCATTTTGTCAGATAGAATGCGCCGTTGCACAAGATTGTTTCCTGACTCAGACCGTATCTGCCTTTTGTCGAGAGGAAGAAATCTTCATTACAAGGGACAGCACAGTTCTGCGTTAACAGCATTAAAAATTCTTCGTCCGGTTCTTCCAGATGGAAAATCAGCGTGCCGCCGTCCTGGGCAATCACGCCGAGCGTTTCCGGTTTCTGACTGCCATTTAGAATGCCGGATGCATTCTCAATCGAGAGAAAATCCTCCGCATGTGGGGCATGTGTGTCCGGATCCAGCAGACGCCGGAACGCAAACACATAATCTCTTGCCGTGACGGGCTTGGCATCTTTCTGTTCCATTCCGGAGGCGAACCAGTAACAGTTATTTCTTAATTTGAATTCATAAGTCAAACCATCATCAGAAATCTGATAACTTTCCGCACCGGCGGGGAGAATTCTCCCGTAAGCATCCAGGCGGAGCAGTCCCTCCATCATGTTTGCAAGAACGGTTTCTGAATTGGGATTATCCGTGTACTGCGGATCAAGGCATTCCGGGTTTCCGGGAATGGTGCAGGTGAACAGATATCCCGTTCCGTCATCTTCTTCCCTGGAACAGCCCGTGAACAGGAACAGAATCAGTGCCGGAATCAGGGACAGGGCGCAGAATCTTAATACAGT
>CAMWTO010000077.1 GCA_947177205.1 uncultured Ruminococcus sp.
TTAAATTTTTTAGTTATAATAAATATAGGATATAAACTATATTTAAATAGGAGTAATCAATGGCAAAATTTGAGATAGTATTTTATCAGAAAGCAGACGGTTCAAAGCCAGTCAAGGATTTTTTATTGTCACTTGATACAAAGATGAGAGCAAAAATGTTTCTTACAATTGATATTCTCAGGGAAAATGGACATGATCTGCGAGAATCGTATTCAAAATCACTTGGAGATGGTATATTTGAATTACGTGCCAAAGTAGGCAGTGCCTTAAATCTATAATTCCGACTATATTATCCATTTCATCAAGGGCAAAATATGTATCTGTTACAACCCAATCCGGATTGACAGTTTCTTCTTTGGCATTATCCATTACTGCTTTAAGCCAATCATCATAGCTTTCAGTTTTATCAAGCAATTCGCTTCCATTGATTATCATTTCTTCATTATCAAAAAATTCTTGTCTGAATGCGATTGCCTTATCTTTCAATTCTATATTTGGTCTTACTAATCTGATTTTCATTTATTCTATCTCCGTAAATTCCGAAAAGCCGTTACATTGTCAATAGAAACATGCATTATGGTGGAAACTTCTAGAACAATCATTGATAACTGCTTCGGGGCTTATTGTTACAATTTGATCCAATTGGCATTCCCTTGTCTTGCGTAAAACGATTGTAAAGCATTCATATTATAATTATAATTTTTGTCAAGATATAGCACTTCATCCGCAATATGCTTAATGAACATATCATTACCACACGGAAGAACGACCAAAGCACCATGATCTGTTAATTCTCTGAGACATTTTAATAAACCTGATTGACACATCTGATAATAAAAATTGCTTGTTTCATAGGGAGAAAAGTAAATCCGCTTATTTTGGGCATAACCAAAAGCGGCAGCAGCACGCCATCTTTCTCCGCTAAGATATTTGAATTTCCGGTCATATCGTCCCGGAGTCAATGCAAATCGTTCTGCTAAGTCCTGAAATGTCATACTGTCCGGATTGTCCTTCAATGCTTTTTCAATGGATTTTCTGACGATTTTAGTTCCGTATTTTTCACAGGCAGCTTCCAGATTCCAACTCATTCGGCTTAAATTATTCTGAGCAATTACATCATCATTGAAAAATATCTTAACATGATCAAATGTAACTCTTCCACCGAGCAAGTAAGAAAGAAATTCACAACCTTGTCCGTATTCACTTACGAGACCGTAAATTTTTCCGCTCTCAAAGGATAAGTCCTTATAATACCATGTATCATTCAATAACGAACTGTATGCGGTGATGATTCCTCCACAGGATGAAGTATCTATTTTTATTTTAAATTTAAATGAATTTGTCGTCATGTTGCTGTACCTGTTTCATAGTCGGTTCATGATGCGAAATCACATCAATAATATGATTCTGGCAATAAATGCCATAATGTGTCCATTTACCCGGATAAGCAATCCCATCAGATAAAATCTGGCAATCTGTCATCACAGGCAGAACATCCAGCAATCTGGACTTTTCAAAAATAATAAAATAGTTTCCTTGTCTGATTTCATAGTCATCAAAAGAACAATAGGATTCATTGCGAGTCTGGTATAAAATATATTCTTCAAATAATATTTCATAGACTTCATTTTTATTTGGATAGATTGGTGTAGTCTTACTCAAAATTTCTCCAAGACGATTGATTCCCATAGCATTAGTATCAGAGCCTTTCTCTCCTTCGCAAGCGAATGAAATAATAAACCGGATACAATTATTATTATTTTCTTCGGTTTTAATTAAAAATGGAGCGTGTTTGAGATTGATATTCTCATTTCCAAATTTTATCATCTGTATTAATTTCCTCTCAGTATTGATCACTCTTGCTCCGGTGGATTGTTAGTTTTTATTAGGATTGCGGCAATTATGAATACAAAAAATATAAAAAACATTGTCAGCATGATCGCCACCGGAATATTGGTATTCAGCGGATGCTGTCTTATTACACAATCTATCCAGATACCAGAAAAGAAAAAAGAAAATGCGAGTTTAAAAATGTCAAGGAACATTTCAAGTGCTGTTCTTATTTTGATATCGCCCTTTTCACTTATTTTCATACCTGTTTTTATTTTCTTTGAGAGCAATATTGAAATCTCGCATAACACAAGAGCAACAATCGAGATAAGACAGGGATAAGCGATATAATTCTTGCTATCCATCACGTCAAATTCTCCATTACTGGCGAAATGCACACCAATCTTGTCAGACAGAGCATTCCAGACAAGAGCAATCCGCATCAAACTTACCATGAAAATCTCCCAGGAAATAACAGTAAGAGTAATATGCATCGTTTTCATTATTTTGCGCATTGTTCCGTCTCCAAGTTCTTTTTATTTTTTGCCAGTAATCCGGGGTTTCAGAACGGCTTTGTAAATTTGTTCCAGTCCCTGCAGAGAAAAATCATACATAAGAAAAAATGGATTTAATATCATTAATATGACCATTCCGGCGTATTTTCCATATTCCCGGAATTCTTCCAGCAGTTCTGTCATGCCAAACAGATAAGTATTGATATAAAAATAAGAAATCATAGTCAGATTAAAATAGCATAATTTCAGGATAATCCGGAACGGTTTGCCTCGGATTTTATGAAAATACTGTTTTAACATAGGATAACAGCCGAAAAATAAAATAAAAATCATGGCGGCTTCTTTGTCATAAGTAATGAACAATGATAATAAACTGACAGCCGCATATGTCACCCATGCCCACTGCATGCCGATTTCTGCGATAATAATTAATAATAATATACCGGAAATCATGGGAAGCACTAAATATAATAATGGGAATACACCTGTGAGAAACATGCTCATCAGGGAGAATGCCGAGACGATTCCGCCGAGTGCCACACGATAACTGATGTTCTGTTGCGTCTGCATGGTTACAATTCAGCTCCTAGAATGATTTAATAGTTTAATAAGGATGTATCATGATTTTTTTCATGATCTGCAATCAGTTCCGCAAGTGTCCGTGGCATGAATCCGTTGCAGTCCATTCCGGCATTGAACGCATTCGGGAGCTGTTCCATGATCTGATTTGCCATGTTCTGGCTGTTATGGATATGTCCATAGATATGATATGTTCCATGAAAAAAGCCGTTCCATTCCAGAATCGGATAATGAAACAGAATGACTTTGTTGTTCCCGTCCTGGATTTCTGCATAATTCGTGATGCTGTCAAAATATGCCCGGAATATTTCAGATTTGATTTTATGTCTGTCGTGATTGCCAGTAATCAAATGCTTGTGTCCTAGTAACTGTGCCAGATAACTTTCAAGTTCTGGCATCTGACAGCGATAGGCAACATCACCAACGATATAGACTTCGTCTTCCGGTGTGATCCGGTCATTCCAGTTCTTTATAATTGTCTGGTGCATTTCTTCCAGATCCCGGAACGGACGGTGACACATGGAGATAATTTTTTCATGTCCAAGATGCAAATCTGCTGTATAGTAGATCATGATTTACTGCTCCTTATTAAATAATAATATTATTATTCTACTATAAATTTCACAGATTGTCAAGTGCTTATTTTGATTTCTGGAAGATACCCATATCCAATAGAATCAGAAAAATAGTTCTTTTAAACAAAAACAGCTTGCAGTGATACTGACAAGCTGTTTCTGATTTTTAATTTTTTTCTTTTTTGGGAAGATAGTAGTTATTATACCAGAACATAGAAATTGCGGCAAAAATGATAATCCCATAGCCCAGGAAGCTATATTTGTCAGGAACTTCCCGGAACAGCAGAAAGCCAAGTCCGGTTGCAAACAAAATCTGTGAATAATCATAAACGGAAATTTCTTTTGCTGGTGCATAGCAGTAAGCCGCTGTAATAGAGAATTGTCCGCCGGCGGCGGCAATCCCGGCAAGGATTAAAATTAATATTTGCTGGATTGTCATAGCATGAAAATCCAGAATCAGAAACGGCAATGTCACCAGACAGGAAAATCCAGAGAAAAACAATACAATAAAATTTTTATTAACGCCTTTTTGTCCCAGAATTCTCACAATAGAATACGCACAACCGGCGGCAATTCCACCGGTCAGACCAATCAGTGATGATCCGAAATCCGAAAAATCCAGATTCGGCTTGATAATGAACAGGCTTCCGATAAACGCAAGCAGAACTGCACCGCCCTGCGCCGGACGGAGCTGTTCTTTCAATAAAATCCAGGAAAACAAAATTGTAAAAAACGGAGACATTTTATTTAACATAGAGGCGTCCGACAGGACAAGCCTGTCCAGTGCGTAGTAATTACACAGAATGCCGATCGTTCCCAGGGATGCTCTCAGAATCAGCCAACGCAGACTGCCTTTCGGGATCTGAATCTGTCTGCGGTCTTTCAGACAGATCGTTCCGGCAATGAGCAATGCAATGAAATTCCGGAAAAAACTTTTCTGAATAGACGGCAGATCGCCGGATAATTTTACACAGGCATTCATAACAGCAAAACAGAATGCTGAACAGATGATGAATAAAACGCCTTTATATTTCTGATTTTTGATACTCATAATTGCTGATAAATCTATAAATTTATTAAAGATTAATTTTTAGAATTTTCAGGCTTCTGTCTCAAAATGGTCAATCAGATGTACCAGGTAACGGAGCACCTGCATGGAGTCGGCAAGATCAATTTTTCCGCTTTGATCGACATCGCCGTTTATGTGTCCTTGTTCACTGACAGAATCCACGCCGACATAGACCCTGTTCATCAAAACTACATCGCTGATGTCCACAATACCGTCTGTATTGGCATCACCCGGCAGTGTGCTTTCTTCACCGACAAGTTTCAGAATACCCAGTCCGGACATGTCTGTGTAACCCATTCCAGTCATATCGTACCAGTTGGAAATCGCTGTCCGCTTGCCGTCGCCTGTGCCGTCGTCGTTGATCTGTGCATCAAATCCGACAACTTGGTTTGCCCGGAATCCGCCAAGTGTGGACGGAATGGCAAATTCCACCAGATAACCAGTATCTGTTTTTGATGTCGCAGAGACAAACGCATCCGTGCTCAGTCCGTCTGTGACGGATTTTTCATTATCATAATTCGTTCTGACCTGAATATCATCGGATTCATACGCAGATGTTTTGTGATTGTTTTCATCCAGGAAAATTTCAACTGTGTCTTGTTCATAAACATTCACACTTGCCTTGCTCAGCACAGGATCTGTTACTTCTGCAAGGATGTAAATATAATCACGATCCCAGAGCAGTTTTGCTGTACCGGTTGCACCTTCACCAAGGGAAAATTGATTAATATTAATAAAATTAGCAGATTCCCAGATTGCATCAATTTTGCCGTCAATTTCCGGCGTTCCCTGTGTCGCCTCTGCATAAGCCGGAATGTCTGCAATCATGATCTTGCCATAACTGGATTCTGTTAATTCTTCTAAGGAGTTCCAGGCTGTTCCGTTCAATACTATGTCAAAACGCAGGGTATCACCGGCAGCAAATACTTTGCTGTCAACATGTGCGAAGGAAACTGTGATTTCGTTTTCTCCTGCTTTGACAGCATATTCTTCCGGTTCTCCCGGCTGATTCAGGTAATCACTGAAAATATCTAATTTTCCTGCTTGTTTTGCATTGACATGCAGAATCAGTGCTTGTTTTTCTGCATCCCAAACGGCTTTAAAAGATCCTGCCTTGCCGATCTCATTTTCTGCCTGTGCATCCAATGCAAATTGCAAGGTATGATTTTCATCACAGATATAAGCTCTTGCATTTTTAATCGTCTGCACTGGTGCATCCGTGTCAATGACAGCATAGTAAGCCGCTTTTGCCTGATAATTTTTATCAAATAACAACGGATAACCGCCAATCCAGCTTGTGGAGTCTGTAATGCCCCAGAGTACCACCGCAGACAGATTCACGCCGTCGTTCTTGACTCTCTTGAACATGTCAAAGCATTCCCGATAACGTTCTGCCAATGCCAGCAGATCTTCATCTGAATTGGAACGCAATGCAATATCAAGCTCTGTAATCTGGATTTCCAGACCCATAGCTGCGTAACTCCGAAGTGCGGATTCATACTGTGCAATTGACGGTGAACTCATGCCAATATGTGACTGCATTCCCATGCCGTCAATTAACTTGTTATCAACAAGTTCCTGCAAAATATCACTCTGGATATAATTTAATTTGTTCTCGCTGTATTCGTTGTAGTCATTATAGAATAATTTGCAGTTCTCCGGTGCGTATTTTCTGGCATAGGTAAATGCCTTTTTAATATAACTCTGGTCGCCGTAGACGCTGACCAAGCCGGATGATCCATCCCCCTGGCTGTAAGCGCCGGGATTCCGCATCGTTCCGGAGTCGGACGCTGCTTCATTGACAACATCCCAGGCATAGACATTCAGATCCGGATACTGTGTTTTGATGGCATCCATGATATTCTTGATATAATTTTCCATACGCTGATCCATGATTTCCGGAGAAACGAAATCTGCTGAGGCATCATAATTTTCCTTGAAGAACCAGTCCGGCGTCTGACTGTGCCATACCAGGACATGCCCCCGGACGTCAAGATGATTTTCTTCACAGAATTTCAGCATATCCGCCGCCTGTTTCAAAGAAATCTGTGGGTTTGTCTGGTCTCCGCCATGTTCCTGCATGTAAGCAAGCGTTGCGGTCTGATCCAGGACAGCTTCTGGCTTTAATTCATTGCCAATCGTCACGCTGTTATAATGTTTCAGGATTAAATCTTTTGTTGCGCCCTGGGTGAATTCACTGCCTGCCACGGCACAGCCTATCTTGAAATAATCCTGATAGACATCCTGGAGCGAGGAAATATCTTCCTGGATTGACGGATCCGGCAGTCTTGTACCGCTGACGTCATCAAGATAGAATCCCATAAGATCTTGAGAAGTGACACTTGCATCCGGCTTGTAAGCCGTCTGAACATAGACATAGATATTTGCCGCACCTTCCGGAATGGTGCATTCCGTGCCGACATACGTCCATTCGCCTTTGTTGGCTGTTTCTGTATAGACAGTATAATAATTTTCTTTGCCGTCCAGGTCATATTGCAGATTAATCGAGAATTTCTGTGTATCTGTATATGTTTCGCCGTCATAGAGTACCCAGCAGCCGAATTGATAATAGCCGCCAGCCTCCAGGACAAGCGTTTTATTGCAGGTTGCGCCGTTCCAGAGCTGTTCCCGGTTGTCCGTATAAATTGAATATTTACCACTGTGTGCATATTTGTCTGTTAATTCCAGTGTCGTCTGTGATCCTCTGACCTGCCAGCCCATGACTGTGCCGTCATCAAAATCATCCAGGAATCCATCTGTTTTGTTAGAATCTTCCACTTTTTCTCCGGATACTGTGAAGTCATCCATGTAGAAATCGCTCAGTGTACTTGCTTCTACATAGACAACAATATTTGTTGCATCACTGGGAACAGTGTAGCTTGCGTGAATTTCGCTCCACTGATTTACCTGTGCATTTGTTTGTCCGATAAACGAATAACGTTCCTTTCCTTCTGCGTCCGTGTACAGGCACTGCAAATTAAACTGCTGAGACTGACCGCCGATTTGTTCATCATCATAGAACACGGCAACACTAAAATCGTACTGTTTTCCGGCGTACATTGTACCGATCATGGATGCGCCTGCGCCGTTCCAGCTGATTGTCCGATCCTTGACATAGAGAGATTTTTCTCCGGAATGTGCATAGGTATCCGACAGACTCAGCGTTGTGCTTCCGGATGTTCTGGCTTTCCAAGTACCGAATCCATTTTCGAATGTGTCATTGATAAGCGGAACGGATTCCGCATTAACGGGAATCACGGGCAAACCAGTCAACAAGATGGAAGCTGTCATGATGCCAGCGACTGTTCTCAGATTTTTTAATTTTTTCATTGATATCGCTTCTCCTTATAAAATTGAATATAAATTAATGCAAACTGTTCCTGAGTTATTTATTATTATTTTACATCAGAATCCTGAATTTGTCAAGTGCCGGATTAAATAAATGCTTGCATTCTGTCCTGGAATATGCTATACTAAAAATATGAAATATGATTAAAATACGGAGGATATCAATATGCAGAAATTATTCCGAAAAATAGAAAGTCTACAGGATTCGTCCAGAACTGTTCTTATCGGGATTGACGGACTTGGTGGTGCAGGAAAAAGTACGATTTCAAGATTGTTGGAAGATTACTCCAGATCGAAGAATTATCCTATTTTTGTCCTGCATGTAGATGATTTCATTCATCCCAGGGCTGTCCGATATAATCCGGATGTTCCGGAATGGAAGTGCTATTATCATTTGCAATGGCGATATGACTATCTGATTCAGAACATCATGAAACCTTTGCGGAACGGACAGGATTTTCATCGTCAGATTGCATTTTATAACAAAGAAAATGATAGTTATTTTTCCAGACAAGTCACAATTCCGGTCGGCAGTCTTGTGATTCTGGAGGGGATTTTTCTCCAGAGGGAAGAATTGCGGGGCATGTTTGATTATATGCTCTATTTAGATATATCTGAAGAAACAAGATTGCAGAGAGTATTGAAACGGGATGGCTATATTGGCAGTCAACAGCAGATTCGGCATAAGTACGAAGTCAGATATTTTCCGGCTGAAAGAATTTATACTCAAGATTATAATCCTGCGGCAAAAGCAGATTATGTGATAAGGGAAAATGAAGTCCTTGCTGATTTTCTGGCTTGACAGATATTATAATTTGTGTTAAAATAAACTCAGAAATAAAATAAACAGGAGCTGAATTAACATGTTGTTTCATACATCACAGAAATATTTCTTTGAAGTTTTGGAAATCAGCCAGGAAATGCCCGCCCTTGTAGATTTTTATGCGCCGTGGTGCGCACCGTGCCGGGCATTAGAACCGGAACTCGATCAATTCTCAGAAGAGTATCCGGAACAGATCACGGCATATTCTGTAAATACCGACACAGATCCGGACCTTGCACAAAAATATGATGTGAAAAATCTGCCTTGTGTGCTGTTATTCCGGAATGGAAAGCCCGTAAAACGCTGGGAAAAAAATATTTCTGTTCAGGAGATAGAACAGGAAATTTTTCATTTATAATTCAAAAAAATCCGGTTCAGACAAAGAACCGGATGAATTTTTATTAATTATGATCAATGTTTATATCTAATTATACAAGAGTGCCGTCAAATACCGTGTCTATGTATTTTCCTGCGTTCTCTGGTGTATAGATCCAGTGGTCAATGTGATCGCCCTCATAAAAGTAGCGCAGAGGTTCAGGCGCAACAGATCCTTCACAGACATCCACCAGAATCAGCTTGACTTTGAGTTTTTCCGGAATTAATGCCTTGATGTAGACGCTTGTGCGCTGTCCGACTTCTACGGGCTGGCGAAGCTCTGCAAGTCCTGCCAGATTGGGCATTAATTCGATGAATACGCCATATTTTTCAACAGAACGCACAATGCCGCACGTTGTTTCCCCAACATGGAATAATGCCGCATTCTGTTCCCATGTGCCCAGCAGTTCTTTGTGTGACAGCAAAATCCGCCTGCCCTGCATTCCCTTGATGATGACACGGATATTCTGACCGACCGCAAATCTGTCTGACGGATGGGCAATCCGGGACACAGAAATAGCGTCAATCGGCACCATGGATGCAATGCCGCATCCAACGTCAACGAATGCGCCGAATGGTTCAAGATGCGTCACTTTTGCGTCAATAATGTCTCCCGGGTTAAGAGCAGACAGAAATTGTTCCCGACACTGCTCCTGCACAGCACGGCGTGACAGAATAGCAATTTCCTCGCCGGTTTCTGTGAGTTCCGTACGAAGTACACGGAAACATACCGGTTTGCCGACCCTTGCAATCAGGGCAATATCACGCAGTTCGCCTTCAGCAATCCCGACAGCGCCCTCTTCTCTGGGAATCATGCCTTTCATGCACGGCAGCTGTACCCACATATTGTGACTGCTGTCGCACATGGTGACTCTTGCTTCCAGGATTTTCCCTGTCAGCTGTGCCTGCATGAGTGCCTGAGGGCTGGAAATAGCGGCTTGGTTCTCCATCGTGTCCAGAAGTGTGCCCTCCGGACTGAATCGTTTCTGATACATGTTTTCGACCTCCGATTTTTGTTTTTAGGAAAAGTCCTGTTGTAGTCTATGCCGGACTTTGACGAAATAGAACTGAACTCATTCCGGCGACAACAGAAAAACATTCTGACATCCGGCTGATTTTCATCTATTTATAATTATTTTTCATAATTTAATATAAATATATTGAGATATATTATATATT
>CAMWTO010000078.1 GCA_947177205.1 uncultured Ruminococcus sp.
ATTTTATTTTTTTTCAAAAAAAGACTTAACAAATCTGGATTTCTGTGCTATAATAATTAAAAAATAATTTTTAAAAATCTTAAAAAATTTAATCAAGAAAGGATTTCTGATGCTATGTCAAATATGGTCAATCCTGCATCCAGGCAAAAGCAGGAACACAAGAAGAAAAAACCAAGCCGGAAACTGCGGGTTGTCAAGAAATTAGTTTCTATTTTATTGACAACTCTGTTGTCCATTTTCCTGATTTGTATGATTACAGGGACAATTGTTGCCGCTGCTGTCGCTGTTTACATTCTGGATTTTATGGATGAAGCGTCTACTGTCACGATTGAAGAAATGGAACTGAGTTATAATACCAATATTTACGGTTACGACGAAGACGGCGAACTGGAAACACTCTATCAAGTCAACAACACGGTGCAGAGAATTCCTGTTTCTATTGATAAAATCCCACAGCACACGATTGATGCTTTTGTCTACACAGAGGATGAAAGATTTTACATGCATGACGGCGTAGATTATAAAAATACGATTGCTGCATGTCTGAACATGGTACTCCATTTCTGGGACAGTGAACGTGGCGGCTCTACGATTACACAGCAGTTAATCAAGAACATTACCGGCGAGGATACAAGATCCCCTTCCCGTAAAATCCGGGAAGTATTCCGGGCGATGACACTGGAAAAAAATTATTCCAAACAGAAGATTATCGAAACGTATCTGAATTATATTGGCTTCGGCGGTACTTCCAACGGAATCGAAATGGCAGCGATCAAATATTTCGGCAAGAACGTCCAGGATCTGACCGTTGCGGAATCTGCCGTTCTGGCGGCAATCCCGCAGTCTCCGAATTCCATCAATCCGTTTGCAGGCTACAAAGATGATTTCACGGGCGAATGGGTCAACACCGGACGTGCCCGGAACAGAGAACGTCAGGAATATGTACTCTGGCAGATGTACGATCATGGCGCAATTTCTTATGATGAATACCAAAGCGCACTGGTAGAGCATATTATCTATACAGATACTGACGAATACAAAGAACTGCACCCGGAACTGAAAGCAAAAGACTATGATCCCGAAGAATCCATTACGTCCTGGGTTGTCGATGCAGCAATTCTGGAAGTGGAAGATTATTTAATGGACACGTATGCGATTGACCGTGAGACAGCTCTGTCAAAAATTAACACCGGCGGCTATCAGATCTATGTGACAATTGACAAGGAAATGCAGGAATATGTCGAAGAAAAATATCTGGATCTGAATAATTTAATCAATACCCGGAATTCTGCCAGATATAAAGATACTAACGGCGACGGCGTGGTCGACGACCTTGACGAAGTTATCTATCCACAGAGTGCCTTTGTTGCTATGAATTACAAGGGCGAAATTCTGGCTTGCGTGGGTGCTGTCGGCGAAAAGAAAGATTCTCTCGTATGGAATTATGCCGTCCGGGAAACCCGTCAACCTGGTTCTACGATCAAACCCGTTGCAGGCTATGGCTATGGCATTTACACGGATGAATTCCACTGGGGTTCTAAACTACAGGACTCCGGTCTGACAATGTCGGACGGCAGTATCTGGCCGAAGAACTACAGCTCTGACTCTGTTTCTTCTAATTATTCCTATGATAACAAACATATCTATTATGGATTGATGAAATCCCTGAATACGATTTCTGCAAGACTGGTAGATGCCCTGACACCGGATGCTGTATTCCGGTTCAGTACGGAAAAAATGGGGCTGGAATTAACAGAATTAGATCCGCAGGGACATTCTGACAAGAACTTATCTCCACTGAGCGTTGGTGCTTTGACTTATGGCGTGACTGTTAAAAATATGGTCAATGCCTATGTACCTTACGGCAATGGCGGAACGTATTACAAAGCGCACATCGTCAGCAGACTCGAACAAGGTAACCATGAGATTGTTTATGAGAATGACGGTCATCCGCATGAAGCCGTTGATCCGGAGACTGCCTATGTCATGAATCGGATGATGAAAAACGTTGTTTCTGCCCAGGGTACTGCCGGTGCAGCACAACTTGAAAACAAAGAAGTTGTCGGCAAAACCGGTACGACACAGAACTGGGACGACTTATGGTTTATCGGATTGACGGAAGATTTCGTCTCTGGTGTCTGGATTGGTTATAAAAACCGTGAAAAGCTCGACACTTCGATTAATTCCGCCCAGATGTGGTATAACATCATCGGCGAATATGCCAATAATATTGATTCTGGTGCAACTTATCCGGAATGTGATTCTGTCATTGCTGAGCCGATGTGCTCCAATACGGGCATGATCGCCGGGGCTTACTGTCCGAAAGGCGAAACAGGTTATTGGAAATCTACCAATGCACCTGTCTGCACAAGCTGTAAAAACTATTCTTCCAGAGGCAACAGAAAGTCTTATCAATCCAATTCTTACAACGCACCCCACACAATAGAAGAAAATTCTGTGGATTCAGAAAATTAAATTAAAAATAAAATTTTATTATTTCAAAAAGAAAGCGAGAATATGCATGAAGAATCAGACAATCCGGTTTTCCGCTCCCTGTCATTTCGGACTGGAAAAAATTCTGAAATTTGAAGTCTCCCGGATCGGGGGACAGGAAATTACTGTCCAGGACGGCAGAGTCAGTTGGTCAGGCGATTTCACAACACTTGCCAAAGCAAATTTAAATCTCTCCGTTGCGGAGCGTGTCCAGATCTTGCTTGGAGAATACCACGCAGAAAGTTTTGAAGAATTGTTTGACGGCATGTTCAGAATCCCCCTGGAGCATTTTATCTCCAGGGAGGATGCGTTCCCGGTCAAGGGGCATTCATTGAATTCCCAATTGCAGAGCATTCCAGCTTGTCAGAAAATCTTAAAAAAAGCGGCTGTCAAACGCTTACAGAAAGCCTATCATACCAGTGAATTTCTCCCGGAAACAGGGAGTCTCCATCAGATTCAATTCATGATCCTGAAAAATCAGGTCAGCATTTATCTGGACACTTCCGGAGCAGGACTTCATAAACGAGGTTACCGGAGAAATTCCAATCTTGCACCGATCCGGGAAACACTTGCCGCCGGAATTCTCGATCTTGCCAGAATCCGGAGCAGTTCTGTAATCTGTGACCCGTTCTGCGGAAGCGGCACATTTCTGATTGAAGCGGCAAGACGTGCGTGTCACATTGCGCCGGGACTGGACAGGCGTTTTATTTCGGAGCAGTGGGATTGCATGGATTCCAGGATCTGGCAGGATGCTCGGACGGAGGCGCTGGATCTGATTACAAGGGATGTGGATTTCATCGCATACGGATCGGATCTTGATCCGGACGCAATTGCTCTCACAATGGCAAATGCGAAAAAAGCCGGGGTTGAAAATTACATCCGGGTAAAGCAGAGAAATATTTCAGATTTCAAGCCGATCCCGGATGCCATCAAGATCTGCAATCCGCCTTACGGTGAGAGAATGTTGGAACAGAAAGACGCAAGACGGATTTATCAAACAATGGGCAGAGTATTGCAAAATCCGTTATACATCATATCCGGAGACACAGAATTTGAAGATTATTTCGGCAGGAAAGCCGACAAACGCCGGAAGCTCTATAATGGCATGATTTCCTGTCAGTTATATTGTTATTTCAAATAATTTTCATCAGCCATGTTTTCGCAGGGCTGAAATTTTAAAAAAAGGAGCGTGCGGACGTGAGCAAACTTAACGAGTTAATAAAAGAACTCTGCCCGGACGGCGTGGAGTATATAAAAATTAAAGATTATTTTAAAAGATTAAAAGGTACGCCAATAACAGCTGAAAAAATGAAAGAGATTGCAAAAGATGACGGAAAAATAAAAATATTTGCCGGAGGTAAAACTGTCATTAATGCAAATGAGGAAGATATACCCAAAGCAAATATTACAAAAATTCCTTCTGTTTTGGTTCAATCCCGTGGCGTAATAGATGTTATTTATTATGAAAAGCCTTTTACATTCAAAAATGAAATGTGGGCATATACACATGAAAATCAAATAACAGTAAAATATCTTTATTATGTAATGAAAAAAAATATTCTGTATTTTCGTGATTGTGCTTCTGGTATGGGTTCTTTGCCCCAAATTTCTTTGAAAGTCACAGAAAATTTCAAAATTCCCCTGCCCCCTTTAGAAGTACAGCATGAAATTGTGCGAATACTTGATAGTTTTACAAAATACACAGCCCTGCTTGAAAAAGAACTTACACTCAGAAAAAAACAATATACTTATTACCGTGACTATCTTCTGAATTTCGGCGATGATGTCAAACGGTGGACACTTGGCGAAATTGCAACGTTTATATACGGATTTACAGATAAAGCAAAAGATAATGGACAAGTCAGATATTTGCGTATCACCGATATTTCTGATGATGGTTATTTGCTGAATAATGAAAAAAAATATATAAATATTACTGAAGAAAATAAAAAGTATCTGGTCAATGCAGGAGATATATTAGTAGCAAGAACGGGAGCGTCTTATGGTAAGACTTTATATTTTTCCGACAAAGAACAATCTATCTTTGCATCATTTCTGATAAAAATATCATTAGATAATAATATAATATTAAATAAGTATTATTGGCATTTTAGTAAATCTGATCTTTACTGGTCACAAGCGAAAAAACTAGTATCTAAAGGCGGACAACCTCAATTTAACTCTGGTGCAATTTCAAAAATTAAAATCCCCGTTCCCTCACTTGAAGAACAAGAGCGCATTGTGAAAATCCTGGATAGATTTGATATGCTCTGCAATGACCTCACGAATGGACTTCCTGCCGAAATCCAGGCAAGACAGAAACAATATGCCTATTATCGTGATAAACTGCTGAATTTTAAAAAATTAAAATAAATATAAAAATCCCTGCCGTGAAATCCACAGCAGGGATGATTTTTTATCAAAATTTCTGAATTAATAATTAGTCGTTTGCCTTGCCGACAGAACCGAACAGCTCCATTTTTTCTTTGACAGTTGCCTTGATATTCTCAAAGCCCGGTGCAAGCAGTTTACGAGGGTCAAAGCCCTTGCCCTGCTGATCCTTGCCAGCTTCAATGTAAGCTCTTGTTGCTTCCTGGAATGCAAGTTGACACTCTGTATTTACGTTGATCTTTGCAACGCCCAAAGAGATTGCCTTTTTGATCTGGTCAGCCGGAATGCCTGTGCCGCCATGCAGTACTAACGGCATATCGCCTGTTTTTTCCTTGATGGCTGCGAGTGTTTCAAAGCTCAGACCTTCCCAGTTTTCAGGATATTTGCCGTGAATGTTGCCGATACCTGCGGCAAGCATGGTTACGCCCAGATCTGCAATCTGCTTGCATTCATCCGGATCTGCACATTCGCCCTTGCCGACTACGCCGTCTTCTTCACCGCCGATTGCACCAACTTCTGCTTCCAGGGAAATCCCCAGTACTTCGCAGGTGTTTACAAGCTTTGTTGTCTTGTCAACGTTTTCATCAAACGGCAGATGAGAGCCATCAAACATCACAGAAGAAAATCCTGCATTGATGCAAGCTTTTGCACCCTCAAAAGAACCGTGATCCAGGTGCAGAGCAACCGGAACTGTGATGTTGAGTTCTTCGAGCATACCCTTTACCATGCCGACAATCGTCTTGTAGCCGCACATGTATTTGCCTGCGCCCTCCGATACACCCAAAATCACAGGTGACTGGAGCTCCTGTGCTGTGAGCAGGATTGCTTTTGTCCATTCGAGATTATTGATGTTGAACTGACCAACAGCATATTTGCCGTCCCTTGCCTTGTTCAGCATGTCCTTAGCAGAAACTAACGCCATGATAACATCCTCCTAAAATAATAAAATGAATTGAAATTCTGAAACGGATTGCTCCGTCATTTTTATTATACAATATTTTAAAACAAAATGCAAGTGTTTCAGAAAAATTTTACAAGTTTTTCAAAAAAATTTCTGAGAACTTAAAAAATCCAGGGATTTCTTCAAGAAATCCGGATATTTTACCAGTTTTTTTGAAAAAGCCGTCCGGATTTCAGACAATACAGAGAAAAACGTCGAAAAGACTTGACAAATTTGTAAATATGGTTTACAATGAAAATCACAGTTAGGCATATAACTGTGAATTATTTATTATTTATCATTATAGGAGGGTTTTTGAGAATGTGGACAAATAGTATGCTCAAGCAGAATGGCTGGAATTCCGTCAAGCCGTATTACTGGACGGCGTTCGGCGTTTGCATCGTATCGGCACTGCTCGGTGGTAACAGCGGCGGAGGATTTAATTTCGGCGCAGGAGCAGGATCAGGAACAGAACAGGGAACAGGATATGACACAACAATGGATCCCGAAGTACTGATCGGCTTTGTGATCGGGTTCCTTGTAGCATTTGTATTCATCATGGCATTTGCAATGGCAATTTACGCATTTCTGGGTGGTGTGGTCAGAGCCGGAGAATGTAAATTTTTCCGGATGGCAAGAACAGGTGACGTGAATTTTGGCTATTTATTCGACAATTTCCAGGGTGGACGCTACATGAAAACTGTCAAAGTGATGTTCAACACTTATATTAAAATATTTCTCTGGAGTCTGTTATTTTATATCCCTGGTCTTATCAAGACTTACGAATATTTCCTGGTGTCTTATCTAGTCAGTGAAAATGCGGATCTCTCAAAAGAACGTGTACAGGAAATTTCCAGACAAACAATGAACGGCGAAAAATGGAAGCTGTTTGTTTTGCAGTTCTCATTCATTGGCTGGATGCTTCTGGGTGCAATGGCATGTGGCTTTGGTGTACTGTTTGTGATGCCTTATTATGAGGCTACTATGGCGGAATTTTACGCTTGCATGAGAGCAAAAATGCTTTCTTTGGGAATTACAACAGAAGAAGAATTATCCGGGTATTTCAATACACCCAACAGCTTCCAGAATTACGGAAATCAGCCGCAGAATAGCTACAATCCTTATGACATGAATCAGAATTATAACCAGAATCAGAATCAAAATTACAATCCCTACGACATGAACCAAAATTATAACCAGAATCAAAATTACAATCCCTATGACATGAACCAAAATTATAACCAGAATCCCGGCAGTCGTGTAGATCTGGACAAAAGTCATTATAACAATAATGATGATAATAACAACAATAATAATTATTATTAATCCCTGAATCCTGAAACAGAATCCGTCATACCGTGTGAATTTTTCGCACGGCATGACGGATTTTTATTGTTATTTTTTTAGATTTTAAATACCCGGTTCAGGAAGTTCTTCCGGAATTGCCACCGGTTCTGCGGGAACATCCTCCGGAATTGCCGCCTGCTCTGCCGGAACATCTTCCGGGATCGCCGCCGGCTGTTCCGTCATGGATTCTGATCCGGGTTCTGCTCCGGATTCCGTCTGCGCCGGGATCTCCGTTGCAGGAATTGTGGCAGATTCCGGCGTTGTCTGCGTGCCTGGAATCGTTTCAGCAGATCCCTGCTGTGTGAAACTATCAAACACAACCACCAGGCTGTAACACGGCAGAGAAAATTCCGTCGGGATTCCGGCATCCGTGAACGTCAATGTATAACTGCCCTCTTCGATAGAGCCCTCACAGATTAATTTTCCCTCATCCGTCTTGCCGTTCAGATCCGGTGTCAATGCCATATCATCAATAATCTGCATGAGATCTTCTAATTCCGTCCGGATTGCCTGCGCCGACTGCGGCACGGAAAATTCCAGACCCTTATACGACGCCTTCACTTCATCATCCAGAAAATCCAACTGTACACCGGACAGCGTCTGCGGTTCGCTGAATACCACACACCAGGCGTCCATGCCATAACGTGTCAACTGTGCCTTGCTTTCCGTGTCGGCATTGGTAATCGTCACTTCCGCTGTGAATGCACCTGTCATGGGATTTGCAATCTTTCCCGGCATGGTCTGCACAGCCGTACATCCTGTGCTGAACAGGACGGCATTCAGACTGATTACTGCAAAAATACGTCGGATGCGTTTCACGCAATACACACAATTCATACAATCACCTCAGAAATCTTAGAATAAGATCAAAGTAAGATAACAAGCATTCTGTATTCCGTATTTTTGCAAGTGAATAAAATTATAAAATATCCTGGAGGGACTCAATGATATCCTGCGGAAGCATGTACTGCATGGGCATTTTTTCAGCTGTCCGATCTCCTGCCACTGCATGGAGCATCACAGCTGTACAGGCAGCATCATACAGAAATCTTGGCATTGCAAAACTTGGCAGCTGATACCGTGTGAACAATGCCATAGTTTGTGCTGCAACCGATGTCACAATCCCGGCAAGAACGTCACCGCTCCCGGCTCTTGCCATTCCGGAATTTCCGGCATTGCAGACACGCACCTGCTCGCCGTCCGTGACAATCGTCCCTGCGCCTTTTAAGATCACAATTGCACCGGTGATTTCTGCCAGCTTCTTTGCAGACGCAATCCGGTCTTCCTGGACTTCTTCCGTAGAAATCCCCAGTAATCTTGCCGCCTCACCGGGGTGCGGCGTCAAAACAGTTCGTCCCTTCGGTATACATTCTATGCAGGATGCTATCGCATTAAGACCATCTGCATCCAGAATTATTGGACATTTGCTTTCTGCAAGCAAAAATTTCAGCAATTCCCATGTCTGATCCGTCACGCCCATGCCACAGCCGATTAATATTACTGATTTATTTTTCATGGCTGGTTCTAACAGATTCTGGTTACTTTTTGAATTCAGGAAAAAGCCGTCCGGATCTGTTTTCAATGGCAGGCACATACTCTCTGGCAGCCGGACGGATAATGCAGATAATGTCTGTTCCGCAGATGCACAAGTCAGCAGTCCCACGCCGGAACGCATACAAGCCATGGATGCCAGGACGCAAGCACCACGCATCCGGGAACTTCCAGCAATCACAAGCGCATGTCCGAATTTATTTTTATAGTCCGTAGGTTCTCTTTCCGGAAATTGATTTTTGATATGCTCCGGACGTAACCGCCACGCAGGACAGATCTTAGAAAATGCAAAATCCGGGATTCCAATATCTGCAACCCGGATTTTTCCGCAGTGTTCTCTCAGAGGATATTGGCTCATGCCGATTTTTTCTGCCCCGAACGTCACAGTCAGATCGGCTAAGAATATGCCGTTCACCTGTCCGGTAAGTCCATCACCGCCACTTGGAATATCACAAGCAACATGAGGAATATGATCCAGAAAAATTCTATCAAACAGAATCTCAATTTCTTTTGGAAGTTTTCCATGAAATCCTGTACCAAATATACCGTCTATGATCACTTCTGCTGTTTCAAAATCACAGTCATTCTCTTCCGCATAAACCTGATCTTCCATCCGAACAGTGATCTTATTCTCAAGTGCCTTCTGGTATGCATTCCGGGAAATTTCAGTTTTCGATTCGCCGAGCGGTAAATCAATCACGACTTGTTTTCCGGCTTGTTTCAGATAAGAAGCCGCTACGAAACAGTCACCGCCATTGTTACCAGTTCCGGCAAGAAACAAGAAATTATTTTTGTCCGGGTATTCTTCCAGCAGAATTTCCGCCAGTGCTTTCCCGGCGTTTTCCATCATCTGCGCATACGAAATCCCTGCTTGCTCTGTGAGCTTTTCCAATACACACATTTGCTCCGGTGTTACTAAAAAATCATTTTTATACTCATACAAAATAAAATCAGCTCCTGCTATTTTAATTTATTTAATTTTAATTCCCTCGGCAGAAAAGGCTCTAATGCTGCACGAAATTCTGAATTTGGCGTAAAATACAGACAGCAGTCCCCATACTCCGGATGATGAAACTCTGCATAATATTCTTCCTCGTCATCAGATTCCCGCATGAGAGAAGTCCCCACAGCAAGAAACATGGTTAATTCTGTATTATGATCTTCTTCCGGACAAACGCCGGCTTTTCCGTATGCCGTAAAACTCTTGACTTCCACGCTGAGCATGGTCTTGCGTTTGGATTTTCCGGAAATCTTGTCAATATCCAGAATGCCATTTGTACAGGAATATTCATACTCTGTGCTACACATTTTAAGAAAATAAATTAACGCCCAGACTGCACAGACAGGCAAAACAAGGGCAATCGCCAATCCCATAAATACCAGAAAAATGGAAATCACGCTGACCGTTACTGCAAGGATAATCGCACACGCCCGTTTCATATCGTCCTGCGTTGTACTTTGTTTTTTGACAAGCTGTTCTGCAAATACGTCCATCATGATAAGAATCCTCCGCTAAAATTTAATATATTATAATTATACTATAA
>CAMWTO010000079.1 GCA_947177205.1 uncultured Ruminococcus sp.
GTGAATCAGAAGTATTTATTATTTTATCTAATATTCAGAAAGGATGATCTAATGACGCACCTGAACATATTCAATCAGAATACGCAAGGAAAAATCCTGCGTGTGCAGATCCGTCAGCCGGAACTTCAAAAAATGCTGACTGAAATTCAGAAAGCCGTCAACGGCAAAAATGATGTGATTTTTAAAGTATTGCTTACCATTCTGGCAGGCGGGCATATTTTGCTGGAAGATATGCCCGGCGTTGGAAAAACCACGCTTGCGCTTGCCATTTCCAGGACAATGGAATTGTCCTGCAAACGAATTCAGTTTACGCCTGATGTTCTTCCCACAGATGTCACAGGTTTCACCATGTATCAGAAAAACAATGATAAATTTGTATTCCGGAAAGGTGCTGCATTCTGCAATCTTCTGCTTGCGGACGAAATCAACCGGACTTCCAGCAAAACACAGTCCGCACTTTTGGAACTGATGGAAGAAGGCGCTGTTACTATTGATGGCATGACGTATCCGCTCCCGAATCCGCATATTGTCATTGCGACACAGAATCCGATTACCTGCGTCGGCACACAGAAACTCCCGGAATCGCAGATGGATCGTTTTTTTGTCAGATTGTCCCTGGGCTATCCGTCTCCGGAACATGAAATTGCACTGCTCAAAGCAAGACAGGGCACAGATCCGTTAGACGATGTGGAATCCTCAGCGGATACAGAAACGCTTCTGGAAATGCGTCGGGAAGTGAATCATGTCTATGTCAGCGATATGATTTATCAATATATTGTCGATCTGGTACAAGCAACCAGAAATCACCCAGACATCCGCCTGGGGATCAGCCCCCGTGGTTCTCTGGCATTGATGCAGATGGCAAAATCGTGCGCATGGGCGCAGGGACGGGATTATCTGCTTCCGGATGATGTTTCTTTCATCTGTGCAGATGTGTTCTGTCACAGACTTCTCCTGCACGGAACAGACGGCAGTCCGGAACGCAGTCGGAAAATCGTGAAAGAAATTCTGTCTGCTGTTCCAGTTCCGGAATCAGAATAAATAGTATGTGGATTTTTAAATTATGTTATGGATTGCTTCTGCTTGGTCTGGCAGTGTTCTTTATTTTATATATTGATTCCCTGGCACTGGTGATTCTGCTGGCGGCACTGATGCTTCCGGTGTTTCTGAAAATCTGTCTGCTTTGGTTAAACAGGAAAACCCAGGCATTCTTGAGCTGCAATGCAGATACCTGTACCGTCGGGAAATCCATCCCGGTGTCCCTGATGATTGAAAATGCCTGTCCGCTGTCATTCCCGAAAGCAATTGCAGTCATCCGGGTACAGCATGTATTCAGCGACAACTCCGAGCAGATCCGGTTAAAATTTCCTGTGCATGGCAGAAATACAACCAGATTAACATTCTGGATCAATGCAGAATGCTGTGGTGCAGTGAAAATTTCACTGGAAAAGATCCGTGTGCTGGATTATTTCTATCTGTTTCATACAAACTTGAAAAAGCAAGGGAAACAAGCGGAATTGCTTGTATTGCCGGAGAAATTACAGGTTTCTTTGTTGGAACAGGCAGAGGCAGTGTATGCACCGGAAAGCAATCAGTATGGAGACAAACCTGGCGACGACCCGTCCGAAATTTTCAACATCCGGGAATATCATGCCGGAGATGCAGTCAGCCGGATTCACTGGAAACTGAGTTCAAAATCCGAAGAGCATTTATTCATCAAAGAATTTGGCTATCCCGTCGAAAAAAGAATTCTGCTGATTGCAGAATATCTGCCGCAGGCTGTTGCGGATGATCTTCAGAGAATGCAGCAGGCACAGGCGATTTTAACATTAATTTATTCTGTAGCGTGTGAATTTGCAGAATATTCCCGGCAGAATCCGCAGATTTGTACAAGTCTGGTGTGGTATGACGGCTCACAGGATCAATTTATCAGCCGGGAATTAAGAACAAATCAGGATCTGGAGCAGATTTTCCGGGCGCTCTATCATACATTAAATTGTATGACGCTGAAAGCACAGATCCTGCGGGATGCCCTCACCGGACAGGCATTTTCATCCGTCACAATGATAACCAATGATACCGGAGAAGAATCCCTCCGGATTCTGGAACAGCAGGTAACAGCGAACCAGAAAAATCTGCTGATTCTGAAAAAAGAGCCTGACATTCCAGAAAAATTTCCGGAACTTTGTTCCGACCAGGTTGCATTGCAGATCATTCACCCGGAAACATTCCAGGATGGAACGCAGAGCATTCCGGAAATCCTACTATAAAATATTATAACTATTGATAAACGAGGTCAATTATCATGAAACAACATGTTTCTCTATCAGAAAGCGGTGTCCGGATTGAAAACACGCTTTCCATGGCTTTGCAGAAAAGCAATCAAAGCCGCAGAAAAGGCTTGTTGCTGCTTGTTGCGTTCGTTGGCGTATTCAGCAGTATATTTACATTCCTGAGTATGTTTTCCCTGGCATATTCTCTTCCCGTGTTCCTGACGGCTGTTCTGGTGTTGTTTGCATTCTTTTCCTGGTGTGCGTTGAAACCGGATCGCAATTTTTTCCCGATTCTCCTTGCAGGATTCCTCTATTTCTGTCTGTTTCTCAAACAAAAAGCCTGTATTTCCAACGGGCTGATGTACCTGACAAACACGATCTGTCAGACCATCTACATGACGGACTGGGAATATTTCTCCATTGATCCGGCGTATTCTGAAATCACAAGTGTCACATGTGTTATGTGTTTTCTGATGTTTCCGATTATCTGGATTCTGTGCTTTTCCATTCTGCGTTATCAGAATTTCTTCCTGAGTCTGCTTGTGACATTTCCGTTTGTGGAAATCGGTCTGTTCTTCGGAATCGTCCCGAATCACGGCTTTGCCCTGTCCCTCGTGGCGTTCTGGTTTACAATGATGGCAGTCCAGATGGCAAGTTCCGGCATCACGCACAGCAGTAAAACTGGTTTCCTGAGACGGAAAAATGCATTTTTCCCGGTGTCTTCCATGCGGTTCATGCTTCCTGAAACCATCGGCATTTCCATATTGTGTATGATATTGGTATTATTGCTTTTTTCAGAATGTATTCTGAAAATCACGGATTACACTCGTCCGGAACAGATTAAGACATGGCGGTCGGATTTTCTGGATTATGTCTCCTCTCTGGAATTTGCCAGTAAACTTCCCGGAAATTTCGAAAATTCTTCTGGAATCTATGACGAAAATCAGGAAATGATCGAACTTGGAAAATTGGATGAGAGAATCTATCAGGATACTCCTGTCACAAGCATTTCTTTCTCCGACAATCCCAACAGCCGGATTTATCTGAAATACAGAACAGGGCATGTCTATACTGGTACAAACTGGGAGGCTCTGCCGGAAGAAAGCTATCAGAATGCCGCTATTTTTGATGTTTTTTCTAAAATAGATTATTACCCGGAGGAATTTTTATATCATACAGCTCCGGGATTACGAGATATCAAAGTGACTTTCTCCAATGCAACGGATGTCTTAAAAAAATGTGTCCCCTACGGATTCGGGGAAAATGACAAAATCACATGTCACCATGACATGATAACAACAGAAACAAATACTTATCTGATTACAAGTGGTGCAGATTACGAAACACTGTTTTCTGATCTGAAATTTCTCAGTAATCCGACAATACAATTACTAATGAAAAATTATCTTGGTGAAAGTGTTTTTCATGAAATGTTTTCAGAACTGATGATTGGTCATGAAAATGAAAAAATATGGATTAAAAAAGATTATCAATATGACAAGTCTCATCTGAAAATTTTTAGAGCAGGTATTCTTTGTGGTACAGGTTATTCGGATTTTGTTTCTGAACAGGAAACTGCGCTTCCCGACACACAGGCAATGCAGGCACTCCGTTCTGTGTATGCGGATCTTTTCACAGATTTTAATGCCGCAACCGCAACACCGGCAGAGACAATCCGGAAATTACAGGAAATCCGGAACAGAATCTGTCAGGATGTCAATTATACACTCTCTCCGGGAAAAACACCGGCGAATCAGGATCATGCGGCATATTTCCTGTTAGAAAACAGACAGGGCTATTGTGAACATTATGCGACAGCCGGGACGATTCTTGCCAGGATGGCAGGGATTCCGGCACGATACTGTGAAGGCTACATGCTGGATTGTTCTCAGCCGGGGATTTTGCAGAAAACAGAATCCGAATCCGGCAAAATCAGCTTTGATGCCGAAATTCTGGACAGCAATGCCCATGCCTGGACGGAAATTTATCTGGACGGCATTGGTTGGATTCCCTTTGAATTCACATTCTCTTATTTTTCAGATTCTATGATAACTATCACAGAAGTACCAGAATCAGAATTGACAGAATCTACAGAATCTATGATGACCACAGCGCCGGATTTTGCAGAAATCACGGAATTTTCAGAAAATTCACCTGAAAATTCTCTTGAAAACACATCCGGGGATCTTTCCGGAAATCTGACGGAAACCAATTCTAATTCTGTAAAAATATCAAAAAAATGGATGATTATTTTATCTGCTTTGATCCTGGCGGCATTCTTCTGTGTGATAACATTGATTTTCCGAATTGTCAGATTACTGGCACTCCGCAGACGTGCCGGATTGTTTGCACAGGATGACCGGAGTGCCGCATCGCAGTCCGTTTACACCTATTTAACGGATCTATTGTCAGAATGCGGCGTACACGCACATTCTGTTACAATCGGCGAACTGATCGAAGAATCAGAATTATTATGTCAGAAATTTATGAATTCGGAGCAATACAGCCTTTCAATTGCCATTCAGCTAGGCGCAAAACTGCGTTACAGTCCACATCCGTTATCAAACGGCGAACGGCATTATCTGCAACACACAGCGGATGCACTGGCACATGGCATGTATGAAAACGCAAAATTTCCAAGGCGCTTTTATCTCAGGTGGCTCAGGCATTATTTATAATAATTATTCAATCTATCTACAGGAGGTTTTTTATGTTCAAAAAAATAAACCTGAAAAGTTTCTGGTACACAAATCTGTTTTCGATTCTCACAATGCTTGTCGGGATTGTGCTCACTGCGAAACCAGATATTCTCACAAGTACCTGCAAAGTGTTTGGCGGCATCATGACACTGCTCGGCATCATTCTCCTGGGACTCTATTTCATCCCAAAGAAACGTTCCTCCGAAATGCGAAGTTACGGGATTACATTTCTGATCGCCGGTATCCTGCTTGCGATTATCCCCTCTCTGTTGAAATTTCTCATTCCGATTCTGTTCGGCGGATGGATTCTGCTCAGCTCTCTGTCTGGCATCTATCGTAATTTCACTTTCCGGGAAAATGTTCCACATTGGTGGATCGGTTTTCTGCTCTGTCTCGCCAGCACGATTCTGGGCATTTATCTTCTGACAAGACCGATCATCGTCATGAACCAGACTGTCCGGCTCATTGGGATTATCTTTATCATTCATTCTGTTCTGCGGATCATTTCCACCATATTGGGCAGAAACGGCTACAAGTCTGCTGAACAGGATTTTGTAGATACAACCATTCAGGAGTAAATACATTGCTATGAAACATCGGGTCAATTTCGGCTTTCATGCCTTTGCTGTGCCGTCAGCCGTGGTGGATAATCTGATTAAGTTTGCAGATGAAACCAAACTGAAAGTATTACTCTATCTGCTCAGATACCCGGATCAGAATTGCAGTCCGGCACAGACCGCAAATTATCTGAATCTAGATGAAGAACATGTGCAGGAAGCATTGGAATGGTGGATGCAGGCAAATATTTTACAGGATGCTTCCCTGCCCGAACCAGATTATATCAAAACGAATTTTCCATTTTCTGTTCCGGGAATTTCCACAGGAATTCCCGTAGCAATTTCACCGGTGATGCCGGAAAAAATCTTTGAAGAAAATTCTACGGAAAATTTTTCGAAAATCCAGGATACCAGTCCCCGGAGTATCTCTTCTAAGCAGGAAAAAACAGAAAATAGAAAAATCCAACTTTCCAGAAATACCAGTGAAGAACTTGCCGGCATGTCCAACAGGGACATCACAGACATGATCCGTCAGTCCGCTGCATTGCAAAAACTGGTTCTGGATGCACAAAACTATTTTAGAAGAGATCCCAATGCCATGCAGTTACGTTCTCTGGTCTGGATGCATGAATATCTGGGACTGCAAAGCGCTGTGATTCTGATCTTACTGGAATACTGTAGTTCTATTCAGAAAATTCACAGTACAAAATATATTGACAAAATCGCCTATAGCTGGTGGAATGATGAAATCCTCACAGAAGAAGACGCCCGGAAACAGGCAACCTATCTCCGGGAATTCCATAGTTATGTTGATTATATCCGGCGTTTATTTGAAATGGATGCCAAACCGACAAGCAATCAGAAAGAATTGATTGAACAATGGCAGCAGGCAGGCTACTCGGAAGAATTGCTCCAGTATGCACACGATCTGACAGTGGAAGCAGTCGGCAAGGTCAATTTCAAATATATTGACAAAATTCTTCTCAACTGGTCAAAAAATAGCATTACCACCAGAAAACAGGCACAGAGAGAACATGACGCTTTTATAAAAAATTTATCCGAAAAAGGAAAATCCGGGATCAAATCCGTAAACAGGAAAATCAGCAAAAACAACCAGATGCCGAAAGAAGAACTGGAAAGTTATCTTCGTCTTGGCATGCGTTTCATAGAGGAGGCATAAATCATGAGTCAGACCGCTTTTCAGAGAGCCTTGCAGGAAGTTTCTGCCCGACGTATCCGGGCGCAGATGGAACAGGAAGAACGTTGTCAGGAAATTGAAAAAAAAATTCCGGGGATTGCAGAAATCAACCGGCAACTTTCTCAAAGTCTTCTCCGGATTATGCGGGGAGAAGATATTGATGTGATTCAGAAACAGAATCTTGAGGCACAGCGGCTCTGCGCACAGAAGCTTGAAACTTATAAATATCCTGGTAACTATCTGGATATTCACTATACCTGTCCGGCGTGTTGTGATACGGGTTATGTCAATGACGGACAGTATTGCCAATGCGTGAAAAAATTAGCATCTATCTATGCTGTTGCTGATATGCACGAAACAGCACAAATCCAGCTTTGCAGATTTGAAGATTTTTCCTTGGCATATTATCAAGAACCGGAAACCTGCAAATATTATGCCTATATGAGCAACGTTCTCAAATTCTGTCAGGATTATGCTGCGAATTTCAGCCAGGATTCGCAGAGTATGCTGTTCTGGGGAAAAGCCGGCACGGGAAAAACACATTTGTCATTATCAATTGTGACAGAAGTCCTGAAAAAAGGCTATGATGTAATCTATGATTCTACCGGGAATTTATTATCCAAAGTAGAAAGTGAACATTTCCGGAGCCATGACACACCTGAAACCGATACGCTGCAATTACTGTTGGACACAGATCTGTTAGTTCTGGATGATTTGGGAACGGAATTCCAGTCTTCTTTTTCGCTTTCAACAATTTATACTATTATCAACACCAGAATCAATAAACATCTGCCGACGATCATCAGCACCAATCTGGAGGCTGATGAAATTACAGCGATTTACCAGACCAGAATTACATCTAGATTATTTACGGTCTACAAAACAATACAATTCGTGAATGTGGATATAAGAAAGAAAAAAGCAGAAAAAAATCAATTCAGCATGCATTTTGAGTGATATTCTCCCCCGCCGGAAAAGGCGGGGGACTTTTTTATAAAATTTTTATTCCGCTATCCCACAACAACATAATCCGCCACAACATAACCCGTGAACTGATTCCACGTAACAACATACCAATTATTAACACTCCCGTAAATCGTTACAGGAGAACCGTTGGGAATGGAAGTAATGAAATCCCCGTTCGGACTTGGAAAACTCCGGAGATTCAGACCTGATCCGTCCGTGACAACAACACCTTTGACGACAGCAACAGGCGAAACGAATGGCAATCCGAAATAATCGCACAGTGAAGACACCAGATTCCCTGCAATTGCATTCAAATTATTCCGGATCCAGTAGGCGTCTTCCGGATTATCATGATAACCGAGTTCACACAGCACAGCAACTGCGTTCGTCCGGGTGACTTCTCCGAGCGTCGTTGTTGGTCTTGCTGTCACTTTTTCCGGAATCGGATAAATACTTTTCAGATCGTTTGCAATGGTAATTGCCAGTTTTTCACTGGACATGCTGTAGGGCGAATAATAAATATCAATTCCACGCAGTTTGCCTGCCATATCTTCCGGAGAGGCATTACTGTGCAGTGCAAGATGCAGATCATAGTAATCCGCATTGGAATCTGCAATTGCCCCGGCGGCATTCCGGGCAGGATCATTTCTGACAAAGGAAATCCCGCTTGCTTTCAGATAAGGTTCCATCGCATCAGCGAGCAGATTCATGTACTGCTCCTCTGTGCCGCCGTCTACATAAGGATTCCATTCCTGTGTGGACGGACTTAAGAAAATTTTCGGCATAAATCGCAACATACTCCTTCCAGGGAATATATCCAGATATATAATAACTAGATCATATCATTCTCCCCTGCTGTATTCTATGCAGGAGAAAGAGAAAAAGTGAGTCATCTACAGAAAATGCCGGACAGGACGTCCGGCATTAAATTTATATTAATATTAATTTTAATATTGAATCTGCGACAAATCAACTTCCAATGTCTGATCTTCCGTGAAATAATAAATATATGCCTGTTTCACAGGTTCGCCAAGAATCCGCTCCATCGCTTTCTGATATAAGCCAAGCTGTTTGCTGTATTTCCGGAGCAATTCTTCTGCCGGCTGGGATTTGTCTGTCTTGTAATCAAGAATCACCCACCCGTCTGGTTCATGAAACAGCAGATCGACTGTGCCGATGATAATTCCGTCCGTATTTGCATAATTTTTAGCAAATTCGGATTCTTCCGGCAATGCAAGATCCGCAATTCTGACAAACAGTTGTTTTTCTTTTTCCACATGATCGGACACGGAAATTCTCCGATAGAGTGTACTCTGGAAAAACGCTCTGAGCTTTCCCGTCCGGAGTGCACGGACTTCCAGATGCGTCAAACAGCCTTTCTCCTCAATTCGTTCCAGTTCTGCTGTCAGATCCTGTTCTGCTTTCTGGAAATCCATAAACTGCATGATTTTGTGAATTGCCGTTCCACGAGCCTTTCCGTGAAGTTTCCGGATTTTATCTTCATGTGTGAGAAATTCCGGATCATGCATCTGTATATCATTTTCTTCATGAGATAATTCCGTCACGCTGTACTTTGCCGGAAGAACTGCCTGCGCAGAATGATATGCAAAGTCAAATTGTCTCCGGATGGCTGTAATCGTCGCAGGATTCGGCTCTGCCTGGGGGATGAGATGCTGTTCCGGTTCAGTTTCTGTCTGGATTTGCTGATCAGGATTCCAGGCAATATATTTTGCAAGTTCGGAAAGCTGAAAATTTTCAGAATTTTTTAAATCTCCGGAAAATGTGCTCCGGATGAAATCCCCCTGTCCGTTTGCATATAAAAACCACACAAGCCAGTCCTGCATGCTCTTTGCTTCTCCTGCTAATTTCTGCATGATCTCCGGATTGTTTTCAACCAGTGCGATATTTTTGCATTTCATGACAGAATCATCCAGAACCAGAAATAATTGCTGTTTGGCTCTGGTCAGTGCAACATAAAGCAAACGCATTTCCTCATGCTTCTCCCTTTGGGAACGGATTGTATCCAGATAAGTGAATGCCACAGTTTTGACTTTCAGATATTGTTTCTGATCCAGCATCCGCAGTCCGAGCAGACCGGATTCCTCAGCAAGAACGCAGTCCGTTCCGCTTTTCGGACGATTCTGCGAAAAAGAACGATCCAGATTTGCAATAAAAATAAACGGATATTCTAGACCTTTTGCCTTATGAATTGTCTTGACGGAAACAGAATCGAAATTATTTGTATGAGGAGGATTTTTCGCTGTGAAATCTTCCGCATCTTCGTTTTCTGCAAGATGATCCAGATAACGCAGCCAACCGCTAAGACAGCTTTGTGAGGACAGATCTGCATGCTCCCGGTAATCCTGAGCATACTGCGCAAAAATTTGGAGATTCTGCCGTCTTTCATCCGCGTTTGGATAAAGACTCTGAAAAGATAACAGATCCGTGATGTCATAGATTTCCTGAATGCAGGATTCCAATGACATTCTGTCGGCAAGTTTCCGGAGCTGTTCGAGCTGTTGGAGAAATGCACGGCATTTTTCAGCTAATTTCAGATAGATTGTATTTTTT
>CAMWTO010000080.1 GCA_947177205.1 uncultured Ruminococcus sp.
GTGATGATCTGCCGGAATCCGGAAAAGATTCGTAATTAAAATAATTAAAAATTTTAAAATAAATTCCCCTGTCTGGAAAAAGCAGGGGAATTTTCGTCATAATTACTAGTTTTAAACGCAGGAAAATATTGTTCCTTGACATTCTCCACAAATTGTGCTAAAATAATGACAATAAAACTTAAGCTTATTTTTTATGAATTTATTATTATATCCGGAAAGGAGTTTATTATCATGCGTTATCAGAAAAATTTTAAAAAAATGAAAAATTTAACTGCACTCTGTGCATTGTGCCTGACCGTCTCCGCAGGTATGGGGGGATTGTCTGCCATCCCTGCCGGTGCTGTGAATCTGCCGTCCGGCAGTGCTGTGCAGAATCAGGATGCCAATGATCTTCAGGCACTCGCTGGGCAGGTTGTGAATCTGGTTAATCAGGAACGTGCAAAATCTGGTTTATCCGCATTGCAAAGCGTTCCGGTTCTGGATGCCTGTGCACAGAAGCGTTCTGAGGAAATCATCAGCACATTTTCACATACAAGACCAGACGGCACGAATTGTGCGACAATCCTGGATGAATATGGTGTCAAATGGAGAACAACCGGGGAGAATATCGCTTATGGCTATCCTGACCCAGAATCTGTCATGAATGGATGGATGAATTCTGCTGGGCATCGGGCAAATATTCTAAGTACGAATTTTGATTCCATCGGTGTAGGTGTCGTTTCCCGGAACGGCGTTCTCTACTGGACACAGGTCTTTGCCGGAGGAATTTCTGAAAATGGGACGACATCGGAACAAAAACCAGAGCAGAAACCGGAACAGAAGCCGGATCAGGATCAGAATCTGCGCCCAGCGCTTAGTAACTGGCAGGAAATTTTGGAAAATCTCTTCCAGCGTCCGCAGGAGAATCCTCCGGAGGAGGCTGTTCCCTCACAGCCTTTCGATCAACCCTGTATCGGAGAAGAATGCCCGGTGACAGAAAATCCGGCGTTCCAGGATTTTCTTTCTGGTTTGCAGTTCCAGTGCAAGGACGGCACTTGTCAGATACAAGTATTCAAGCCGGATTCCCTGAATTCTTGTAACTCTAAAACCTGAAAAAAATGAATCACAGGCAGACAGCCCCGGTTGTCTGCCTGTTTGCATTGACAGGAATTTTTGAATCCTGCCTGGAAAGCTATTGACAAAATTTTTAAATTATGCTAAAATAAACATGTAACTTGAAATTAAAATTACATGAAGATTCAAGTACATAAATTTTTTTCAGGAGGTTTTCGCAATGGCTTTAGAAGGCGCACTGACCACAAATCAGAAAGTGCTCGACTGGGTACAGGAAATGGTTGACCTGTGCAAACCTGACAAGGTTGTCTGGATTGACGGCTCTCAGGAACAGCTCGACGCACTCACAAAAGAGGTAACTTCCCTCCCGGACGGCGATCCTAACAAGATGTATCATCTGAATGAGGAAGAACTCCCTGGTTGTCTCTATCACAGAACAGCTGTCAATGACGTTGCCCGTGTAGAAGACAGGACTTTCATCTGCACAAAGACAAAAGAGGACGCAGGTCCGACAAATAACTGGATGGATCCCCAGGAAATGTATGCAAAGTTAAGACCTATGTATGATGGTGTCATGAAAGGACAGACAATGTATGTCATTCCCTATTCCATGGGTCCTGTTGCATCCCCGATTTCCAAAGTCGGCGTAGAACTGACAGACTCTATCTATGTTGTTCTGAACATGAACATTATGACCAGAATGGGCAAGGCTGCATTCGACAAGCTCGGCGATTCCAACGACTTCGTAAGAGGTCTGCATTCCAAAGCACAGGTTGACCCCGAGAACAGATATATTGTTCAGTTCCCGGAGGATAACACAATCTGGTCAATTAACTCTGCATACGGCGGCAATGTAATCTTGTCCAAGAAATGCTTTGCTTTGAGAATTGCATCTTTCCAGGGCAAGAACGAAGGCTGGATGGCAGAACATATGTTAATCCTCGGCGTACAGAAGCCGGACGGCGATACAAAATATGTCTGCGCAGCATTCCCGTCTGCTTGCGGTAAGACCAATCTGGCAATGTTGATCCCGCCGGAAGGTTATCTCAAGAACGGCTACAAAGTCTTCACCGTTGGTGATGACATTGCATGGCTCAAACCCGGCGAAGACGGCAGACTTTATGCAATCAATCCCGAAAACGGTTTCTTCGGCGTTGCACCGGGTACAAACGAAAAATCCAATTACAATGCACTGGCATCTACCAAGAAAAATGCAATCTTCACAAATGTTGCATTGAATAATGATGATAACACAGTATGGTGGGAGAAACTCACCAAGAATCCACCTAAGAATGCAACCGAGTGGACAGGCAATGTCGTAGACGGCGAGGCATACACCGCAGAAGGCAACAAACTGGCACATCCGAATTCCAGATTTACAGCTCCGGCACAGAATTGTCCTTGTCTGTCTCCGGAATTTGACAATCCGCAGGGCGTTCCGGTATCTGCTATCGTATTCGGCGGCAGACGTGCATCTACCACACCGCTGGTATATCAGTCCTTCGACTGGACACATGGTACTTATATGGGTTCTGCTGTATCTTCCGAGACAACGGCAGCCGCTACCGGCGCAGTCGGCGTACTCCGTCATGATCCGATGGCAATGAAGCCGTTCATCGGCTACAATGTCGGCGATTACTGGGCTCACTGGCTCGAAATGGGCGAGACCCTCGGCGATAAAGCACCGAAGATCTTCAACGTGAACTGGTTCAAGCAGGACGAAAACGGCAACTTTATCTGGCCTGGTTTCGGCGACAATATGAGAGTTCTTGACTGGATTATCAAGCGTTGCGAAGGCGAAGTAGAAGCTGTTGAGACGGCAATCGGTTATCTGCCGAAGAAAGAAGATATCAATCTGGAAGGCATTGAGGACGAAGTCACACCGGAAATCCTTGACAAGCTCCTTGAAGTTGACAAGGAACTCTGGACAAAAGAGATCGCTGAAATGCGCAGATACTATGATGATGATATCGCTGCAAAGGGCGGACGTGTACCGCAGGCACTGCGTGACACACTGGACAAGATTGAATCCCGTCTGAATGCGTAATTTGATTTTAAATTGAAAATTTTTCAGAAAATCAAGACTGTTCTCCTGTTTTCAGGCAGGAGAACAGTTCATTTTTGTGAAAAATGCTGATTTCTGGATTGTGGATTTGGATAATTATCACAAAAAAGCAAGAAACGATTGCAATTTTTCCGGGTATATGTTATAATAAACATAATAAAATTTGGATGCCTGGCATTTATGCAGGTATCTGCACAAAGGAGTAGAAATTCATGGCACAGAAAACTTGCTACAGCTGTGGTGCAAGACTTGCAAATAACCAGGTCAGCTGTAAAAACTGCGGCGCACACCAGTGGCGCAAAGGCACGGACAAAATGAACATTGACAAACTCAAGGAACTGGCAGACGAGGAATACCGTCAGGGCAGACTCGGCAACACAGAAGAACATAATCGCCACATGGAGAAATCCATGTTCCTGTATTCGATTATTGTAGAAAAAATCACGTACATGGCGCCAAAACTGGAGTCCATTGATCCTATGGAGCGCTGCATTCACATGCTCGAATATATCTTGATGCAGGAGCGCCGTGCAAGCTTCATCGGTGATGAGAGAAGACAGGCACGTTACAGAGAGCTGATGGAGAAGATCAAGAACGCAAAGGACAATCTTGTCTATGAACAGATGGAAAAGGCGCACACAAGTGAAAAAGTGAAGCAGAAAGAAGCCGAACAGGCAGCAGCGGAAGCTGTTCAGGCAACAGAACAGACAATTTTGGCAGAATCCGCCGCACCAGCAGTTCAGCCTGCTCCTGCGCCCGCACCTGCACCCGTCCGGGATGCTTTGGATGATCTGGTGGACTATGCACTGTTTATCGTTGAGGGCATGGACGAAATGGGCAGCTGGACATTCCTGGGCAAGCCGAGAACAAAGAATTACATGGCAAGTATGCTCGGATTCCTGCGTGACATCAAGGGACGCATGAACACGCTGGAACAGAAAGAGAAAGATGTTCTTCTGCATGTGATGTTCCAGATAGCCGACAGTTACAAGAACGGCACATATCCGTTCCCTCAGAATCCGGACAGAGCGATTGCATGGCACAAGGAAGCATCCGACAGAGGACTTGTGCTGTCTCATCTTGCCATTGGTGAGATCTATCTCAACGGCAGCGGCGGCATGAGAGCACAGCCAGAAAAGGCACTGGAATGGTATCAGAAAGCACTGGATGCTAATAGTTCCGAGAAAATTAACGAATATGCAAAGGATGCCATTGAGCATATCCGGTACACCATGAATAATTAATTTTAATTTAATATATTAATACTTCCGGATCTGGAAAGTTCCGGAAGTATTTTTAAAATCTTATTAATTTCTAAATTTATTATTTTTTAAGAGGTGTTTTTTATGACGGAAAAAGAAAAATTATTATCCGGAAAACTCTATGACAGTTCTGATCCGGAATTAGTTCATATGCGGGAAAAGGCACACCGCCTATCCATGGAGTACAATCAGCTTCCCGAAACGGAAACCCGGAAACGCAATGTCATCCTCCGGGAGCTGTTCCCACATGCCGGAAAAGATCTCTATCTGCAATCGCCGATTCAGTTCGATTATGGCGAATTCACTACATTCGGCGACCGGTGCTATGCCAATTTTAATTTAGTCATCCTGGATTGTGCGCCTGTCCAGATCGGCAATGATGTATTCATCGGCGCTAACTGTACGATTGCAACACCAATGCACCCGTTTCTTCCGGGAGAAAGAAACATGCAGTATCGTCCGGACGGTTCTGTGTTCAATCTGGAATACGCAAAATCTGTTACGATTCGTGACAATTGTTGGATTGCCTGCAATGTGACGATCTGCGGCGGTGTAACGATTGGCGAAGGGACAATTATCGGCGCAGGAAGCGTCGTCACCAGAGACATTCCTCCGAATGTTCTTGCCGCTGGGAATCCCTGCCGGGTTATCCGGGAACTTACGGAAGAAGACAGCATCCGGAATCTGGATTTAATTTAACCAATATCAGCAAGAAATCCTCCACCTTTATAGGTGGGGGATGAATTGCGTCTGAAAAAAGTATTGACAAGTCAAACATAATTTGATATTATTTAATAATGACTGAAAGTTTCAGTTCCGGATCTATATTCGGATCTAATTTAGAATTAACATTTTCATGTTCTAATACATCCTGCATCCCGATGACATCCGCTTTCGCCTGGTTCATTTCTGAAACTGCCGCATGACATTCCCGGAGAATCTCTTTTTGCAGAATTCCCTGGAGTTCCGGACTGCTGTCTTTGGTCTTAATTGTGATTTCATAATTTAATACCTGGTTTTTTATGGTCTTTTTCAGTTTGCAGGAGGATATGAAAATATTCTGCGTCCCGTCCGGCGTGGCAAGCGTCATTGTGAAACTTTCCGTGTTCCGCCTGAGCCAGTACATCCCTTTTGCGGCGGCATCTGATAATTCCTGGCATGTGCCATCCTGATGAAGAAATACCAGTGCCGGATAATCCTGAGATTCTTTCTGCATCGGAATCAGCGCTGTTTTCCGGAATCCCTGCCATTCGGCGAGCGCTGTGGACAATTCTGTAGAACTGAGCAAACCGTTCTGTTCGGACATCCGGATCATGTGGACTGTCCCTGTGCTGTCGGGATTTTTAAAATAGACAGCCGGATCGGTGTAGAGAATTTTGCAGGCTGGAGACAATCCTTGTTCAAGTAATAAATTTTCCGTCTGTTTTAGTGTGCATGTGCCGTCCAGACACAATAATTCCGTGTGTCCGGTGAAGACTTTTCCGCCGTTGACGGCTTGTTCAAGCCGGAGAACTTCCGGAATGTCTGCGCCAGTGACGGATTTTCCGGCATCCTGGTTGAATTCCTGCGTATAGAGTGTGAATATTCCCGATTCACCAGGATTTTCGGGATTCTTTGAATTTCCGGCTTTTTCAGATTTTGTCGTCAGTCCGATTGCCTGGGTATAGACTCTGTCGGCAATGGATTCTGAACTGCATCCGGTCAGAAAAATACAAAAATACAGGCATAAAATTAAATTTAATTTTAAATTTAATTTAAATTGATTTCTCATATAAAATTCTCCTGATCCTGCTTTGGAATGTTCCCGGCATTCTGTTTCCGGATGGATTTTGCAAATTGTTTGGTGCGGATGAATAACGGTATTAAAAATGCCAGTACTGGAAGCGCTGTGGAAGTGATCCCCTGTGTGATGCCAGGATTCAGAAACCAGGCAAACAGAAGCATTCCAGCAAGGGATGCCGGAGCGGCGTACCGGTTCAGCGCCGGAAACAGGACTTCCACCAAATGCCCCACCACACCTGTTTGCAAAGTGATGTGCAGAATGAACAGCATTACAAAAACGAGAATATACAGCGCATCGGCTCTCTGTCCCTGTAACGGCTGTGAAAGTGTTGTCAGCATAAAGAACGGATAATCCGTGAATTGTGATAATCTGCCATTGACGGTAATACTCAGGAACAGAATTAAAATACAGAATCCGGCTTTCGACAGTAAATAGCTGTTCATTGCAGCATTTTTCCGGGTTTTTGCTTTGTCCAGAAGGACAAATGCTGTCACCAGTTCGCCGCTCAGGGAATTGTAAACCTGAACGCCGTCCCAGAAACCGTTCCGTTCCAGGTCAATCCGGCTCAGGTCAATCCGTTTCCATGCTCCTAGAATCAGCACGGCAATGGACAGCAGGAACAGTCCCATAACAAACGGCGCAGATCTTGCCGTTGCACGGAGTCCGCAGGAACTTGTATACAGACAGGTGAGTGTAATCAGGACTGCCGCCGTGAATTTGCCGGATGTGGGGAGCAATTGCGCCGGAGCGGCATCCCAGAGCTGTAAAAATCCTTGTGCACCCCATAACAGAAAAAACAGGATATAGCAGATTCCCAGAATTTTATGGGATTTTATCATTTTTTCAAATGATCCGGATTGTCTTGCCAGCGCCAGCATCGGCAGACAGAGCAGAATCTGCATCAGGCATCCGGCGGCACTCCCAAGAATCTGACCTGTTCCGGACAGCGCCGGAACACAGATCACCGACCATGCGCCGGATAATAATAAAATGCAGAATAATTGACCGGAATTGCTGAATTTGCTGAATTTATTTTTATTAAAATCTTGATTTAAATTAATTTTGCTCATAGTATTCCTCCACCGTGAAATTCCCGGACTGCATTTTCCGGAAATTCACCCTTGTGGCAACGTCACGCATGGATCTTGCAACGAACGGTGCTAGCGGTACTGTCGCAGGAAAACCGAAATTTTCCGTTGCGGCAAGATTGTACAGCGTCATCATTCCAAGCAGTCCGATCCCGAATAATCCCCACAATCCGCCGGCAATAATAAATAAAATTCTTAAAATCGTAATCTGTGCATTCAGATCCGGTGTGACAAATCCCGCAATGACGGAAATCGCAACCATGGTGAGCATGGGGGTGCTGATTAATCCGGACGAGACGGCGGCATCCCCGATAATTAATCCGGATACGATGCTGACTGCACCGCCGACCGCTTTGGGCAGACGCAGACCGGCTTCCCGGATGATTTCATACATGAGCAAGACAAAAATGCTCTCCACCGGGAGCGACAGGGGCGCTCCGGATTCTGCATCCGTCAGGATCAGCAGGAGCGTGCTGTTGAGCAATTCCGGGTGGTGCATGGAAACGGCAATATAAAACGCCGGGAGCAGAATCGCAAGCAGGAACGCAAGATATTTGATCCAACGGCTGAATGCTGCGTAGAACGGTTTATAGTTATAATCATCCAGTGTTTGGAAATTCTCAATAAATAATTTGGGGATGACAATGACGAATGGTGTTCCGTCTATGAACAGGGCAATTCTGCCCTCTAATAATTTAGAACACAGCACATCCGGTCTTTGTGTCAGGCTTACGCTGTCAAAAATGCTCCCACGGCATTTTTCTAAAAATGCCTGTAAATAGCCAGTTGACAAAATAGTTTCCAGTTCGGACGATTCCAGTTCTTTCCTGATCTGTCTTAATAATTGCGGCGGTACACGGTCGGACAGATAACAAAGGCATATATCCGTCCGGCTCAGACTTCCCATCTGGGAAAGTTCAAACCGGAGCAAAGGGGTTTTCATCCTCCGGCGGAGCAGTGACAGATTTGTCCGGATGGTTTCGACAAAGCCCTCCTGTGCGCCAAGAATATTCTCCTCTCCGGACGGTTCGCTGATACTCCGTTTTTCGTAACCCTGGACACCAAACGCCAGGGCTTTGTTTTGTCCCTCCGCAAGCAGAATCACAAATCCGGAATGCAGTAATCTGAAAAAATCCCCGTAATTCCGGGCAACGGGTCTGTCCATAGAGAGCAGTAAATTGTCCTGAATGTGGGAAAATAATGCTTCGCAGGACGGCTGTCGAGGGATTTGGGTTAAAGGTTCAATAATCAAACTTGTGAGAATGGTTGTGGAGAACATTCCCTCACAGCCGCAGACGGCACAGGAGATGCCGCCGACGGTGATAGGATTAATTAACAGATCTGAACTGTTTCCGGCGATCTGCCGGACAAATGCAATGGATTCCTGGAGTGCCGGGGGGATTTCCTGTTTCTGATAATTCTGGTAATTCAACTGTTTTCACCCGCTTTGATTGATAATTTACAAATTATTTTTAACATTATTTTTGCTTGTTTCTGCCGGATTATGCAGAAATGATTTCAGATATTTTTAATTTTTTTAAATTTTTGTTGCTTTTCGTCAAATTATGTGCTATAATAAACTTGATTTGATTTAACATAAAAAATTTTGTTACAAGAAAGGGTGGCTGTTATGAAACGCTGTGCCGCAGTTGTGCTGACTGCCCTGCTCCTGACAGGCTGTAGTATAGGAAAAACGGACTCAGAAGATCATGTCATTGATATTTCCAGTATCGGCATCCCCGATCCTTCACAGGAAACAACAGAACCGCCGTTCCGGGCAACAAGTGTGCATTTCGCCGCTGTCGGGGATAATCTGGTGTATTCTTACGTGTACCAGACGGCGCAGGAACACAATGATTCCAAAAAAAGGGACTATGATTTTCACTATTGCTATGAAACTATCGTTGACAGAATTGAAGCGGCGGATCTTGCATTCGTCAATATGGAAAGCATGATCTGCGGTGAGGGCTATGAAGTGACCGGCACAAAAATGAATTTCAATTCTCCCGTGGAATTGGGGAATGATTTAATTGATATTGGCTTTGATGTGTTCAATATCGGCAATAATCATATGCTTGACAAGGGCACGGACGCATTCGCCGCCAGTCTCGAATACTGGAAAGGGAAGACCGAAGATCACGACGGCAAAATTGCTGTGATCGGTGGTTATCAGGATGAAGAAGATATGCAGGAATACCGGATTCTGCGGTCTATGGGACTTAATATCGGCTTTTTAGGATATACAGAACACACAAACGGCTATCATCTTCCGGAAGATTCTGATTTACAGATTATTTATACAGAGAATGAAGAAGTCATGCAAAAGCAGATTCAGGAACTTTCAAAGCAGACTGACTGCGTGATCGTTTCCGCACACTGGGGCGAGGAGGACACGCACGAAGTGTCGGATTCCGTCAGGGAACTGGCGCAGAAATTCATTGACTGGGGTGCGGATGTCGTGATCGGGACAGGTTCGCATACGCTCCAGACGATGGAATATCTTACCAGAACGGACGGTTCACAGGGCTTTGTGTTCTATTCGCTTGGAAATTTCATTTCCGGACAGACGGATAATTTTAACATGATCGGGGGACTGGGAAATTTTGAGATTTGCCGGGATACCGAGGGCGTTATCACAATTGAAAATGTAACGCTCACGCCGTTAATCACGCATTACGACAAAGATATCACAGATGTCCGGATTTATCCGTATGAAGAATACACGGATAAATTAATTGAAAAGCATTATGTGCCGTACGCTCTGGGCGGTTCTGCCAAAACCTGGGATCGTGAGACGATCGACACTATCATTTCTGAAAATGTCCCGGCACAATTTCTGAGCACACCCATTCAGAAACACACAGAATCAGAATCTGATTCTGAATAAAATTTTTT
>CAMWTO010000081.1 GCA_947177205.1 uncultured Ruminococcus sp.
GCGCTAGCCAGCTGAGCTATGCCGCCATATGTATTCGCTGTAATCAGCTTTTATATTATAGCATGAAAATAAAAATTTGTCAAGTGTTTTTTGTAAAAAAATTCAAAAAAAATAAATTTTATTTTCTTATAGATTTCATAAAATTTATTAATATCAAAATTAACCAAAGACTGCTTGACTTTTTGCCTTGGATTCTGTATAATAAATAATATATTTTAAAAATTTTAATTTAAGTTAAGAGGTGATTTTCATGCAGAAAAAAATACTGCTCCTGCCGCTGTGTCTCCTGCTCCTGGGCGTAACAGCCCTTTGCGGATTTGTCATTGACCTGTCTTATCGGTATGCTATGCCCGGAAAGGCGGCTGTTTCCCTGGAAGATGCCGGGGAAGATCCCTATATTAACCGTGCCGAATACGTTCAGCCGACGGAACCGCCCACGGAATCCCCTACAGAACCAGAAACAGAACCGGAACAGCCTTATTACATGCAACTTGACATGTCAACTGTCGCATCCTATCATCAATCCAATCCGGATGTCGTCGGATGGATCAAAATTTCCGGAACAGTGATTAATTATCCGGTCATGCAGAACGGGGATAATGAATTTTATGTGACACACAGCTGGGATAAAAAATCCAGTCACGCCGGAGCAATTCTTGCAGACTTCCGCTGTCGTCCGGAACGTTCTGACAATACACTCCTGTATGGGCACAACATGGGAAACGGTTCAATGTTCCATGCCATCAAGAATTACAAAGTCGCAAGCTGGGGCAATTCTCATCAATATATCGAATTTGCGACACTCGAACACAGATATTTATATAAGGTTCTGTCCTGCAATGTGCTGTACGGCGAGGCAGGGGCAAAATTCGAGTACTGGAATTATGTGGAAATGAATCGTCCAGAGCACAGGACATTTCTGACGAATATCCGGAATACGGCGACAGCCTGGTACGGCGATGACAAACATCTGCCGAGGGATAATCAGCAAAAAATGCTGACTTTGCAGACATGCAATTCCGGTGCAAATGACGGTATGCGCTGTATTGTTTTTGCATACTGCATTGGGGAACGCTGACAAAATACAACAACAAAACCTGATTCCGGAAGAAATCCCGGGATCAGGCTTTTATTTTTTTGAATTGCAATAAAAAATGCTTGCAAATTGTGTGCAAAAATAAGTCTATACTTTTAACTCAAAATATGTTAGACTAAGAATTAGAAGAAATGCATGGATTCTAAAAATTATTTTAATAAAACATAAGGAGAGAAAACATATGAAAGCTTTTGAAAATTTTTTAAATGCAATATTTTCTGGTGTGTTTACGCCAATCAGTCTGTACCTATACATCAGCGATGACTCTGGTTTTTTTGCATTTATAGGAAAAATTTGCTTCTGGTTGGGTTTGAGTTGTACTATACTCTGTACATTACTCGGAATTTCATTCGGCATAAAATACCGCTGCAAAAGCTGCGGAAAATTCAATGGACTCATAGAAAGTTCTATTGACGAAACGCATAGCAGTAAAATTTCCAAATATACTACAACAGAGTCGAAAGAAGCGGGAAATATCTATCATTCTGGTTCTATTTTTCCAGATGGAAAAATTTATCAAAACTATGATGTAGAACATGCAACATTAGACGAAGATATTACATACAACTGTTTCTGCAAACGTTGTGGGGCGACTCAAAAAGTCAGAGTGAAAGAAACGAAAAAACTTTATTAAGCAATAGCATCTTCCTACAAATTTCTTATCTTAAATCCTGATACAATGGTGCAAGCCGGATATTTGCGTGTTCTAGATTCTCTGTTATTTCAGAAATTTTTGTCTCGTCATCCAGGTGCATCAGATAAATTGCAACACCATTCCTGGACAATGCAATCAGATCCGGCAGAATGCTGTCTATATGCAGATGCACATCACTCTTATAATAAGAAATTTCCGTATAGAAAACACTTCCCGGATGCAGAAGCGGCAGAAACGGTGCAAGTGTTGCCGTATCTCCGGTATAGATCACATCATGATCCCGGATTTTCAGATGCCACCCGAAGCATTTATTTTCCAATGGTATGGCATGTCTTGTCGGAATCGCAGAAACAAGCCATTCCGCATGAAATTGCTCCGCTGTGCAGATCTCAAACCATTCCGGCTCACAGCCTTCAATCCGCAGGAGCAACAAAAGCAAGTCAGATTTCACTGCATCCGACGGCGCAATAATCATAATTTTACGGTGCAGGACAAACCATACATACTGCAACAACATCCCGATTCCGCCGCTGTGATCGCCGTGCGTATGCGTAACCAGAACACAAATTCTCTGGAATGAATTCAAAAACATTTTCTTGACTTTCTGGAATGCCGTTGTAGGACAATCCAGTAATACAAAATCCTGATCCTGTGTGAAAAATGCGCAGTTATGTGCATCTGCAAAAGCCGAGCCACGTCCTAAAAATTTCAGCATGTTTCTATTATCTCCAATCAAAAAAATAAAAAAATGCGCTCGCACCAGCGAAACGCATTTTCAGTCTGAGTGACGGGACTTGAACCCACGGCCTCTACCACCCCAAGGTAGCGCGCTACCAACTGCGCCACACCCAGACAACATAAGGGGTAATGATGGCAATCCATCTTTTATAGAATATCATATTTTCCGGGATTTGTCAAGCCTTTTTCTTTAAAAAATTCTGAATTTTTTCAGATTTGTAAAAAATATCTGATAATTTTTAAAAAAAATATAAAATTTTAGTAAAATCAATCAATCTCATTTCTTTCTCACGCTTTTTTCCACAGATTTCTAGATCCCTGAGAAATTTTTGAAAATTTTTTCAAAAAATACTTGACAAATCCTGAAAAAAAAAGTATAATGAAAATACATGGCGTCCCGGAGTAACCGCCCGGCGATGCTCGTATTTGCCGTGACCGGTATCCCCGTGCCGTGCGCAGTCTTCTGCCGGTAAGTACGCCTGATTTATTATATTAAATAACTGATTTTTTAAATTTTGAAAAACGGAGGAGTATTCTATGTCTACTACAATGCCGAAAGCCGGCGAAATCAGCCGTAACTGGTATATTTTAGATGCTGCGGACAAGCCGCTCGGTCGTGTTGCCGCACAGGCTGCTGTATTGCTCAGAGGCAAACACAAGCCCACTTATGCACCCCATGTGGACTGCGGCGATCATGTGATTATCATTAATTGTGACAAAGCAATCCTGACCGGCAAGAAACTGGAACAGAAAAAATTCTACTGGCACACAGGCTGGATCGGCGGTCTGAAAGAACTCTCTTACAAGAAACTAATGGCAGAACAGCCGGAACGTGCTATGACAATCGCTGTCACCGGTATGTTGCCCCACAATACACAGGGCGCAAATCAGCTCAAGCGTCTGCGCACCGTAAAGGGCACAGAGCACAAGCACGCTGCACAGAAGCCTGAAGTTTACGAATTCTGATTGAAGGAGGATTTATCATAATGTACGAACCTAAAGTTGCTTATCACTACGGCACAGGCAGAAGAAAGCATTCTGTGTCCAGAGTCAGATTAATTCCCGGCAATGGCAATATCACCATCAACGGCAGAACGATTGATGATTATTTCGGTCTTGAAACACTGAAACTGATCGTTCGTCAGCCTCTTGCACTCACAGAAACAACAGAGAAGTTTGATGTTGTCTGCACAGTAACAGGCGGCGGCGTAACGGGACAGGCTGGTGCAATCCGCCATGGTATCTCCCGTGCATTGCTCCAGTACGATGCAGAGCTCCGTTCGGCTCTTAAGAGTGCAGGTTTCCTGACTCGTGACCCCAGAATGAAAGAAAGAAAGAAATATGGTCTCAAGGCTGCTCGTCGTGCACCACAGTTCTCCAAGAGATAATTTGGTTTTATTCTGGATTTTTAAAATTTTTACAATCCAAAAGGCATTCACTCCAGGAGTGAATGCCTTAAACATTATAAAAAAATAAAAGAACGGAGTGAGAAAATGTCTCCAAAAAGAAAAGATATTCCAAACGGAATGCCTGATTTCAAGCGCCTTATCAATCCTACACTAGAAGCACTGCAATCTCTCGGAGGATCTGCAACCGTTAATGAAATTCATTCAGAAGTTATTAAGAATATGCAATTGTCTGAAAAAATAATAGATTTTCTGCATTCAGATCACACAAGTCAAACGGAGATTCAGTATAGATTAGGCTGGGCAAGAACATATCTAAAAAATTATGGTATCATCGAGAAAACGCAACGAGGCATCTGGACAATTCTTCCTACGCATAAAGACATAAAATCTGTCAATGTGGATGAGTGTGTTAATACAGTACGAAATTTATCATCAAATAAAAAAAATAACCATACAAATCCAGAAGCAAATCATAATTTTGAAGATGCCAGCATGGAACTGCCTGCCGAAAATAAACCTTGGCGAAAAAAACTTTATCATATTTTAATAAATATGAATCCCTATGCTTTTGAAAGATTGACACAGCTATTGTTAAGAGAATGTGGCTTTGATGATGTTCATGTGACAAAAAAATCCGGGGATGGTGGAATTGATGGCACAGGAAAACTAAAAATAGGTATATTAAGTTTTCAGGTTGCATTCCAGTGTAAGAGATATCGTGGTGTTGTTGGATCTCCAGAGATCCGGGACTTTAGAGGATCCCTGACAACGAATATCGAAAAAGGCATTTTTATTACAACAGGTTCTTTTTCTAAACAAGCAGTGGAAGAAGCGTCTACTCCCGGTAAACAACGGATTGAGTTGATAGATGGCGAAAATTTTATTTCAAAACTAGCTGAATTTGGAATTGGACTAAAGGAAAGAAAAGATTATGAAATAGACGAAAATTTTTTTAATACAATATAACATAAAACCACTGAAAGAGAAGTTTTCTCTAGCAGTGGTTTTTTCAAATTTAATTATTTGGAGTATCATGCGGACTGCTCAAACTGACTGTTATACAGATCGGCATAGAATCCGCCTTGGGATAGTAATGCCATATGATTACCGCTCTCGATAATATCACCGTCTTTCATGACAAGAATCAGATCAGCGTCCTTGATTGTCGAAAGTCTGTGTGCAATCACAAATGAAGTTCTGTTTTCCATCAGCGCATCCATTGCTTTCTGAATCTGTAATTCTGTCCGGGTATCGACAGAACTGGTTGCCTCATCCAGAATCAGCATGGGCTTATCTGCAATCATTGCCCTTGCAATTGTCAGTTGCTGTTTCTGTCCCTGGGATAAATTCACCTGATCATTCAGAACAGCATTATATCCGTCCGGCAATGTCCGGATGAAGTGATCTAATCCGACAGCCTTGCAGGCTTTTTTCATTTTTTCATCATCGGCATCCGGCGTGCAATAAATCAGATTTTCCCGGATCGTCCCCTCAAACAGCCAGGTATCCTGCAAAACCATGCAGAACTGATCATGCACAGCTTTCCTGGTCATCTGACTGACCGGAACACCATCAATCCGGATTTCACCGCCCTGGATTTCATGAAAACGCATTAATAAATTCACCATCGTTGTCTTACCAGCGCCGGTAGGACCTACAATTGCAATCTTCTGCCCGGGATTTGCTTTTGCTGAAAAATCATGAATAATTGTCTTTCCGGTATTCTCATAGCCGAACTGCACATGTTCGAATTCGACTTTGCCTTTTGCTTTTACGGTCTGTAATCCGGATGCTTTTCCGGATTCGTCTGCCATTTCTTCGGCTTCCAGGAATTCAAATATACGTTCCCCGGCGGCAGCAGCAGACTGGAGCAACTGTGCCGCTTGTGCCATCTGAGACAGCGGCTGTGTGAAATACCGGATATATAACATGAATGCCACAATGACACCAAATCCCATTCGATTTTGCATGACAAGTACTGCGCCGACAACACAGACTGCAACATAACCGAAATTGCCGATAAAACTCATTAATGGCATCATCATGCCGGACAAGCATTGCGCCTTGAATCCGCTGTTCCTCAGATTGTCATTCATCACAGCAAACTGCCATTCTGCTTCAGATTCGCCGTTATAAGCTTTCACAACAGTGTGCCCTGTGTAAATTTCTTCAATATGTCCGTTTAAAGCACCTAAATATTCCTGCTGCTGCTTGAAATATTTCTGACTTTTTCCCATAATGGCAAACATAAACACAAATCCGATCAGAGTTGCCAGAATTGCCGTAAACGTCAATGTCATATTAGTCTTGAACATCATCACCAAACTGCCGAGAAATAACACAATAGCAGAAACAAGCGTCCCGACACTCTGGTTCAGGGACTGCCCGATGGTATCAACGTCATTTGTGACTCTGGACAGAATATCTCCCGTTGTGGTCTGGTTATAATACCACATGGGCAGAACATTAATTTTCCGGGAAATGTCGCTCCGGAGATTTTTAGAAACTTTCTGTGTGACAGTTGCCATGATCCAGTGCTGCACGACAGAAAGAACATAACTTGTCACATAAAACAAGATTAATAACAAGCCGATCTGTTTCACGGCAGTCATATCAATTCCGGTCATAATGCCTTTTGTGATCTCATCCGTCATTCTGGAAAGCTGATCCGGTCCGATCAGTGTCAGAACCGTTCCCAGAACAGCACAGATCACAGCAACAATTACAACAGGAAGATATTTTTTGCAATACACAATTAATTTCTTCCATGTGCCTGTAAAATCCTTTGCCTGTTCGCCGCCGCCACGCATTCCATGTCCCCCAGGAGCACGCATCGCCGGTTTTGCCTGATATTGTTTTTCTTCCATTATGCCAATTCCTCCTTTGATAACTGGGAATATGCAATCTGTTGATAAACTTCACAATTTTGTATGAGATCCTCATGCCTGCCAATTCCGGCAATTCTTCCCTCATCCAGTACAATAATCTGATCTGCATCCCGGATTGTGCCGATTCTTTGTGCAACAATCAATCTTGTGGCATCCTTGCAGGTTTCTTGCAATGCACTGCGCAGTGCACGATCTGTCTTATAATCCAGTGCCGAGAACGAATCATCAAAAATAAAAATTTCCGGTTTCCAGGCAATCGCTCTCGCAATGGAAATCCTTTGTTTCTGTCCGCCGGATAAATTAGAACCGCCCTGTGCGACATAGCCGTCATAGCCCTTATAAATTTTCTGGATAATATCCTGTGCCTGTGCTGTGGTAATTGCCCGCTCCAAGTCTTTTTGATCCGGGACAGCTTTCCCGTTGTCGCCGTAAGCTGTATTAGATCGGATTGTCCCGGAGAACAGCATTGCTTTCTGTGATACATAGCCAATTTTATTTCTTAATGCTTTCTGGGAATATTCCCGGACATTGACGCCATCCACCAGAATTTCCCCTTCTGTGGCATCATAAAATCTGGGAATTAAATTAATGACTGTACTCTTGCCGCATCCGGTTGCACCAATAAAGGCAATTGTTTCACCTTTCTTTGCTGTGAACGAAATATCATGGATCACATCCGCATCGGCATCCGGATAACGGAATGACACATGCCGGAATTCAATTTCCCCGGATTTTTCAGGATGTCCCTGGAAACTGCCATCTATAATGGATAATTCTGTATCCAACACTTCCAGAATTCTTCTGGCGGACACGGACGCTCTCGGCAGAATAATAAAGATCATGACCAACATCATGAACGACATGACTACCTGGACGGCATACTGCGAAAACACCATCATATCTGCAAACAGAACAGCTTTTTCTGTCATGTCCGCCTGATTAATCAGAATTGCTCCTATCCAGTAGACTGCAAGCGTTAAGCCGCTCATAATCATGGTAATGCTTGGCATCATAAATGACATTGTTCGCATGGTAAACAACTGTGTGCGCATGGTCTCATCATTTGCCTTTTCAAACTTCTTTTCTTGATATTCTTCCGCATTATACGCCCGTACAACCCGGATGCCAGTGAGATTCTCCCTTGTGACACGGTTCAGATTATCCGTTAAAACCTGTAATTTCCGGAATTTCGGGAATGAAACGGCAATGCAGACACCCACAATACACAACAGAACTACAACGGCAATCCCTGTTGCTGTCATCCACTGCCACTGTTTTCCGGCAATTTTGCAGATCGCCCAGACTGCCATAATTGGCGCTTTTATCATCACTTGCAACCCCATGACAATTACCATCTGCACTTGCGTGACATCGTTCGTTGAACGGGTAATTAAACTTGCCGTGGAAAATTTCCCGATTTCTGCCATAGAAAATGCCTGCACCTGCTGAAATAATTCGCTTCTGAGGACTGCACTGAATTCCGAAGCGATCTTCGCCGCACAGACGGCTGTTGCAAAGGAACATGTCAGACTTCCCAAGGCGCAAAACAACATTTTGCCGCCTGCCATGAGAACTTCCAACATTTCGCTCCCATCCGTCTGCACCAGAAGCGTAATTTCTGACATATAGTCCGGCATGGTTAAATCAAGCCACACCTGCAAGACAATGAATAACAATGCAATTGCGACGATGCCCCAGTCTTTTTTACGTAAATACCTGAATAATTTAATCATTCTCATTCTCCTTTCTTCCTGCTAACTATGAATTCCGGTATCATCATACTATTCATAATCTGACTCCAGAATGCCACGGATTTCCTGCATGACGGTGAATGCTGTTTCCAGACGTTCCGCTCCGATCTGGTCAATCATCCTTTCCACATTCTTCTGCATACGCTGATGCATTTCCCGGATGATTTTTTCACCATCTTCTGTGAGACAAACCATTGTAATCCGGGCATCCCGGTCATGGGACTTCCGGATGATAAGCCCTTTTGCCTTCATTTTCCGGAGCAACACGGCAACTCTCGCCGTGCTGACGTGAATTCCATCACTGATTTCTCCGGCTGTCACGGGCTGTCCGGATTCATCCAGAAATCGCATCACTGCACCGATTCCGGCTTTTGTTGCATCAATTTTACTAAACTCCCGGACGGGATGCATCTGATCCATTATGTGCATGAATTTCTGGATTTCTGCTTCCTCTGCCATCTTCTCAACTCCTCTCTGCTTCTGGATCTTTAAAAATCTAACGCCGTTAGTAATATTACTAACTGGGTTAGATTATAAATCCACTCTATGTATATCTCATGTTCATTCTGTGATTATTCTGTGAAGTAAGGAAAATACCGGAAATAAAAAACTTTTTACATCTGAACTGCACAAAGTCCTGAAATCTATTAAAATTTAATAAAAATCCGGATTAAAAATTTTTTGTCCCTTTAATGGCGCAAACTGATCCAATGTGTAACCCTTTTGTTCAATCCAATTCACAGCATTCTGGATTTCGGTAAAACGCCGGAAATCTTCTTCTATAAGTCCCTCATCAAAATAATTCACAGGTTCAAGATTCCGTTTTTCAAAATATACTTTATAATACCCCTTATGTTTCTGAATTGCAATCTCAGAACTGAGATACCCATCAAGAATACCATATCCAATTTGTTTCCCTTTTTCGATCCAGAAAAATTGTCTTTCAAAATCAGCCATTTACATCCTCCTATAAAATATAAAAAACTCAGCAGTATTACTACTGCTGAGTCTCTTTATTACGCTCCCTGTTGGACTCGAACCAACGACCGTTCGGTTAACAGCCGAATGCTCTACCGACTGAGCTAAGGAAGCATTTTAATTCATTTTGTACCGGCATCTTTCTAATTTCCCGGGTCGTCACCAACCAAGTATTCTCGACGTAAGAGAGCTTAACTGCTGTGTTCGGAATGGGAACAGGTGGAACCTCTCTGCTATCAACACCGATTAAAATGAATTTTATAAAATGACCCGTACCAGACTCGAACTGGTGTTGCCGCCGTGAGAGGGCGGAGTCTTAACCGCTTGACCAACGGGCCACTCGAGTGCACCATCGGGGACTCGAACCCAGGACCCACTGATTAAGAGTCAGTTGCTCTACCGACTGAGCTAATGGTGCATTTTACATACTCCAGACTACTTTTTTATTATATCACAAAACTTAAGATTTGTCAAGTGTTTTTTTGAAATTTCTTAAATTTTTTTAAACTTCTTTGAAACAGACTGCAAAGAAACAACACAAAATTCAAAATCCTCAGAAAACACCACCTGAAACACATCAGGAAAAGTGATCGACCGATTAGTATCTG
>CAMWTO010000082.1 GCA_947177205.1 uncultured Ruminococcus sp.
GTTCCGCTTGGCTCCTACCGGAACAGGACAAGCAGAAATTTTCTTTATGTATGAGATAAAATTTTTGAATTATTCATTCTGAGAACAGAAGAATATATTGAATATGTGATTTAATATATAATTTATAAATTTAAGGAGAGTATTATGAGCGAGCATAACCATAAACACAAGCATCATGATGAGAATATTTCACATATCCATTCCCACAGAAATCTGATCGGATTTGATGAACACGGCATCCCAGTAGTGACCCTGAAAGCTTCCCATCACGGCGGGGAGGAAGACGACAGTCCGCAGGCATTTATCAAAGATTATATGAATGCAGTCAGCGAATATCGTAAGACTTTCCCTTCCAAACAGGATGTTATCGAACAGACGCCCGATCCTGCGGTAAGAGAAATGCTGCTCCGGATGGAACAGCTTGGCATTGATACCGCATTTGACAGGTTCGACAAACAGAAACCGCAGTGTAATTTCGGACTGGCTGGCATATGCTGTAAAATCTGCAATATGGGACCTTGCAGAATTACCCAGAAATCCCCGAAAGGCATCTGCGGTGCAGATGCGGATTTGATCGTAGCAAGAAATCTTTTGCGTTCTGCGGCTTCCGGTGCGGCACAGCATGGCATGCACGCAAGAGAAGTGATGCTGGCACTGAAATATGCGGCAGAAGGTAAACTGGATGTTCCAATTCTTGGAGAGCAAAAAATCAGGAGTACGGCGGAGACTTTCGGCATTGCACAGAAAGACAGACAGTTAAAAGACGTTGCAAGAGATCTTGCTGATGTACTTCTCGATGATTTGTCAAGAACAGTTCCGGGAGAATATCAGACAATTTCAGCCTGTGCAGCTCCCGAACGTCAGAAAGTATGGGAAGAACTGGATATTATTCCCATAAGTGCCTATCATGAAGTATTTGAAGCCTATCACAAATCAGGCTGTGCAACAGACGGTGACTGGAAATCCATCATGCAGCAGTTTCTGAGATGTGGTCTTGCCTTTACATTTTCGGGCGTTGTCGGTGCATCCATTGCAACGGACTGCCTGTTCGGTGTTGGTGACAGAGTCACTTCCAAGGTCAATATCGGTGCATTGAAAAAAGGCTATGTGAATATTGCAGTGCATGGGCATCTTCCCTTGCTTGTCAGTCAGATCGTGGAAGCCGGCAAGCGTGAAGATCTGCTGGAACTTGCCAGATCCAAAGGTGCGAAAGGCATTCAATTCTATGGGATCTGCTGTTCCGGACTCTCGGCGATGTACCGATACAGCGGCGTGATCCCTCTTTCCAATGCGGTTTCGGCGGAGCTTGTTCTCGGAACAGGTGCGTTGGATTTATGGGTTGCTGATGTACAGGACGTTTTTCCGTCCATCATGGAAGTCGCAAAGTGCTTTAAAACAGTAGTCGTCACAACAAGTGAATCTGCAAGACTTCCCGGTGCGGAACGGTTTGAATATGATCATCATCATTCTAATATTGGTGAAACAAAAGCACTTGCCGAAAAAATCGTAAGACGTGCCATTGTAAGCTTTGAAAACAGAAAAGGGATTCCTGTTTATATACCGCCATACGAGGTAGAAGCCGAAGTCGGCTTTTCCGTTGAGTATCTTCACAGAAGATTCGGCAGTATGAAACCGCTTGCAGAGGCAATAAAAAATGGTCAGATTCTCGGCATTGTCAATATGGTCGGCTGTAATAATCCGAAAGTCCTGTATGAGAAATGCATTGTTGACGTTGCAGACACACTTTTGAAACACAATGTACTAATTATTTCCAACGGTTGTGCATCATTCCCATTGATGAAGCTCGGTTACTGTGCAATTTCCGGAAGAGAAAAGGCAGGTGAAAGCCTGCGTAACTTCCTTGCACCCGATTTACCGCCTGTGTGGCACGTTGGAGAATGTATCGACAATACACGTTCCAGTGGTATTTTTGCAGGTGTTGCCAATGAACTGGGACATAACATGTATGAACTGCCGTTTGCGTTTTCTTCTCCTGAATGGGGCAATGAAAAGGGGATTGATGCAGCACTTGGATTCCGGCTGAACGGAATTAGCTCCTATCATTGTGTGGAAGCGCAGATTTATGGTTCCAAAAATGTCATTGAATTTATGAAATATGGCACAAAGGAACTGCTCGGTTCTACCATGAATGTAGATACAGATCCTGTAGCTCTTGCAGAAAAAATAATTGCTGACATGAAAGAAAAACGCAAGGTGCTTGGCTGGGATCAATCATAATCGGAGGTAATTTATATGGCTTGTTTTATTATACCTGTTGCCGAAGCGATTGTTACGACAATTGCTGAAAAAACGTTAAAAAAATATGAGATTAACACAGACACAAACAATAAAATCCCGTTTTCACAGAAACTCAGAGTACTGAATGGTATGCTTTGGGGTGGTTCAGGATTGCTTGCTTTTGAACATCTCTGGCATGGTGAAATTACACCATTTTTTCCGTTCCTTACCAATGCCACGAATCCGGAAAATTTTGCGGAAATGGTGCACGAAATCTCAACCGTCGGCGTTTGTATGTCGCTTGTTGTGACAGCTGCATGGGCTGTCTCCATGGTATGTCTTGAAAAAATCAGGAAAAAAGAAATTTCTAAAAAAATTCTTAGGGAGACTGTGACATGACTTTGCTGATTACTGTTTTTTCAGCGTTGATTTCTACATTAATATGGTACACAAACAAAAAAGCAAGAAAGCTGAAAGCAGGAGGACTTTGTCTGACGTTCTGGGGTGCGTCACTTATGTGGCTGGTAGATGCTGTTGCTGAATATCTTGAAATTGGTGCAGCGTATTTTCAGCCGAATGTACAGGATATGCTGAATGATACTTTTCTTGGATTGTCAGTCATTGCAGCTGCTCTTGTAGTATGGATTATCATAATTGTAATAAAAAATCCGGAAGAAATATTTAAGTTGAAATAATTTTCTCTTTTCTGCTTTTCCGAAATGCAACAAGCCGTCTGGAATATGCTCCGGACGGTTTGTTTGTTATGACTGATGTGCTATTCTTCTGATTCCAGCAGTCTGCCAATATGCTTCTTTTCGAAGAACAGTTCTTTATTCGTCAGTACAATAATGACGGCTGCAACAGCCACAACCAGTGTTTCAATGCATTTTGTTGCGGGAGTCATGGCAATTTTCTCCTGCATGATGTTGATAAACAGATGAAAAATGATAGTCGCCAGCATACTCCGGTTATTTCTGACATAGACCCATGTCTGTAAAAAGTCCAGCGGAATCACACTCAGCAGAAAATTCAGGATATACAGCACCCCCATTTCACGCAGTCCATACTGATATGTTCCCGGAATCCAGAACAGCGGAAGATGCCAGCAAGCCCAGATACAGCCAAAAATAATTGATTCTGTGAACCAGCTATGATATGCTCCGACCGCATCTTCTCCGTAACCTCTCCATCCAAGTTCTTCGATTGTGGAAGCCAGCAGAATCGTCAGTAATGCCGATGCTCCACCAATTGAGAAAGAAAAATCTTCTGTAAATGCAAACTGCTTTGTTGAACCGCCGAACAGTACCGAAATTCCGATTGAAACTATTACAATCGTGGCAAAAATTGCGACAGCAAATAAAATATTTAGCGGTTTGATACGATAGAAACCAATCAGCTTCCGTTTGAAATCATTTTTCAATGCCTGATTTTTAGAAGTTAACACAGTGACAATTGCCGTTGCAGCAGGCATCAGCAGACCGAGCAGCATGAAAATATAGAGGGAATGTCCTTCATTGAACATAATTGCCAGAATCCAGAACAGCCATGTCAAGCCGAATACTGTTAAATAAAATTTCTTTGGTTTATAAGTATACATGATTTTAATCCTCCCTATGCTGAATCAGTAGTTCACTTTTCATTCCATTCAGTTCGATGATATTTTCTGCTTCTTCGTCTGAAAAATCTTCTGCGGCTTTCCCCTGTTCCTGATAGCTGACGGAATTTGCAATGCCTTTCACAACTGCCCTGAATCTGAAATTTTTCGGAATGCTGATTTCAGAAGTTGCAGAAATTTGATTCAGTTCAAAAGAACCATTCAGATTCTGACAAATGATATTCATGTCCAGATTGCAGTTGACTTCAATCCTGCTAGAAACAGAATCTACATGCATTCTGACAGCTTTTCCGTTAAATTCGATGTCATTACATTCCAGATGATTCAGATGTAGTTCCCTACAGTTGACATTTAGCTCTGCATGAGAAAGATATTTGTTCGGCAGGATAATTTCAATCAGAAGTTCCGACTTTGCAGTTGCCTCTGTCATTCTGTTCATCCGCTTCACGTCAATATCAATTCGTTTCTTCACATCATCAATTTTTACTTTGAAGTCCTGTTTCAGTGTCTCCAGTGTATCGGATGCCAGCCTGACTTTGATTTTCTCGTCATCGCTGCCGATAACCGTTACTTTAACAGCACCGCCGAGCTTCATATCAAAGGATTTGACTCCGTCAATATCATATTCGGTCATACTTTCATAAAGATAACCCTTACGCATGACTGCTGACTTTTCCTCAGATAAAAACTCATCCACGCTGATGCCGAACAGAGTGGAAATCATCATCATGTTACCGATATCTGGGATGCCTCTGTCTGTTTCCCATTTCGTAACCGCCTGACGGGATACACCCAGTTTTTCTGCAAGTGTCTCCTGAGACATGTGTATCTTCTTACGTGACTCTTTTAATTTTTCTGCAAATGTCATTTCAATGACCTCCTGTGTTATTTGATGTTTCCAGTATATCAGAAAATCAGAAATTTCACAAGCAATTACAATTGTCATTCTGCTATTTTTCTGCTACTTTTCGTAGCATATACGTAAAATAGACGTTTTTTAAACTTGCAAAATAAAAATCATTTAAAAGCTTAGGCAAACCTTGATTCTCTAGAGCGTATTCACATAATTATTGACAAAACAAGAAGAATAGGTGAAAGAATACCTAACAAAATTGCAGATATTCCAAAAGAACGTATTGTCTATGTGAATGAAACCGGCATAGATTCCTATTTGTATCGTGAATACGAGTATGCACCAAGAGAGAAAACTGGGTAAAATTCCAGGACGAAAGTTTCACCGTACCAATATTATTGCAGCAAAATTAGGCAGAAATATCATTGTACTGATGCAGTATCAAGGGATCACAGACAGTACACTGTTTGAATTCTGGTTTGAGCAGTATCTTTTGCCATCCTTCCAAAGTTGCTTTCTTTATAATAGGTTACAAAATAGTTATAAATAATCCACTTTAGGGATGGATGAATTTTCATGCATATGGTCTGCTTGTTCAATGATTTAATGTTGACTTTCTTAAAAAGATTTGGTATACTAAATAATATAGTGCAGGCACTCGATTTGTTTGTGTAAAGAAGTATAAGGTGCATTGACAATCTGGAGGCGATGAGATGAATATTTTGGTGCTGAATGGAAGTCCTAAGGGGGAACGCAGTAACACGATGAAACTGACAAGGGCTTTCCTAGAGGGTTTTGCTCAGAATCAGAGTGTGGATACTGATATTGTGGATATTTATAAACTGAACATACATGATTGTAGGGGGTGCTTTGTCTGTTGGAGCAGGACACCCGGAAAATGTGCGATCACTGACGATATGACAGATATTCTGCAAAAAATTTTGCGTGCCGATGTTGTGATATGGAGTTTTCCGCTTTACTATTTCAGTCTGCCCTCACGGCTGAAAATAGTTATCGACCGTCAGCTCCCTTTGACCCTTCCTTTTATGGAAGGAGATGCCAGCGTGGGTGGGCATAAATCAAGATATGATATGTCCGGCAAACGAAATGTGGTAATCTCTACCTGCGGATTTTATACTGCTGAGGAAAATTACAACGCTGTAAACGCTCAGTTTGACCGGATGTTTGGAAAGGAAGGTTACACAGCCTTGTACTGTGGACAGGGTGAACTGTTCCGTGTGCCGCAGCTGCGTGCTAGGACAGATGAATATTTGGGCTATGTAAAACAGGCAGGTGCAGAGTTTGCCTCCGGAAGTATTACCGTTGCCACGAGAGCTAAGCTGAAACATCTGCTGTATCCGAGGGAAGTATTTGAGCAGATGGCTGATGCCAGCTGGGGTGTTGAGCGAACAGAGCAGGGCACAAAATCGGTAAGTCCGGCATTGTCATTTACAAAGCAGATGGCAGCTTTATATAACAAAACTTCTTGGTCTGGGAAAGACATTGTGGTGGAGTTTGTCTATACTGATGTTAAGGAGACCTATCAGATTGTGCTGGGAAAAGACAAGCATACCATTCTTACAGAAAACTTTATGCCGTTCACCACTCGTATCGAAACGCCACTGACAGTATGGGAGAAAATAGGTCGGGGTGAACTGAATGGTCAGCAGGCGATGATGGAGCATCTGTACAAAGTGACTGGCGATTTTGATATCATGATAAACTGGAATAAATACTTCGGCTGGGGTGATGATTCGCAGGAGGAATCGTCCACTGTTTCGAAATCTCACACCAAACGCACGAACATGAGTATTATGCTGCTTCCCTGGATTGCTGTCTGGGTGAGTCTCTCTATCAACAGCTTCTGGGGAGGAATTGTCGGTATTATGCTGTGTGCAGCAGTACCCTTCACTTTTCTTAAATTTAGACCCACAGTCTTTGAGTATATCACCATATTCGCTGTTTCCCTGATCAGTCTGTTGTCTGTTCTCGGTTATCCGATAGATATTCTCGTTCCTGCCTCTTATCTTGCCTTTGGGCTTATGTGGACAGTGACGACTTTGATGAAAATACCACTCTCCGCATGTTACTCTATGAATAATTACGGAGTAGAAAAGGCATTGTCCAATCCTTTATTCATGCGTACTAACAGGATCCTGACCGCCTGTTGGGGCATACTGTATTTGGTGACACCGATTTGGACATACCTCCTGCTGCACACATCTCTGGCGAACTGGACAGGCTTGTTCAATTCTATCCTGCCTGCTGTCATGGGTGCATTCACCGTATGGTTTGAAAAATGGTATCCCAGACACTACGCCGCAGGTGACAGACACTCTACTAATGATACTGACCTATATTAACAGATTAACAAAATTGCAATAGAATGCCTGTATGCTCATTAAGCATACAGGCAAATCTTATCTCTTCGTTTTGTTCATATCACAATATATAGTCACTTATGGCTTCAGTCTTATCATCACTATTTGATCCAGTTTTATGTCAGCAATATTGCAAGGTTCATAATTTCTTAGATAGGTCTGCAAACCTAGTGAATATATTGCTCTATTCATATTGTCCATAAGAACCGTATTTCGTCGTTGATACCCAAAATCCTTGAGTAATGTACGAAGTTTCATTTTACGATAATCTGCACCGGAGTACAGCAAATGTAGCTTTACCTGTTTAAAATACGCCCCAAAATAATCCGGTTGTTTCTGATCAAATTCAGAACTTCCCAATTCTTTCATAATCAGCTTCGCTTCTGCGTAATCATAGTCATTCAGTTCATAGACAGCAATATAGTGTTTCACGCTGGAACGAAAATGAATAAAGTTCTGTCGGTAGTTCCATACAATCTCCTGATTATGTACCTCAAACAAATCGGAAAGCATCTCATTTTCAAGCTGATGGGAAAAGTCTGCCAGCAACAGGAAGATGGCTATATCCTGCAGCGTAAATTTGTATTTTGTATAGACCATTACTTATCACTCTTCTGCATATTGCATCTCCGGCAAAGTACCTGTAAATTTTCCTCTACAGTCAGACCGCCTTTTGCCATTGGAAGAATGTGGTCAATCTGTAGAAATTCCCTTGTACGATATTCTTCTTTACAGCAGGCGCAGACATAGTGACCTTTCTGATTTCGGGAGCGGTGATAAACTTTTTCACGTAAGATGATGCCGATATTTGGATACAGTTCAATGATTTTTTGCAGCGGGATCTCTTCCAGACGACGCTGCTCAGCTTCCGTTTGTGGTGCAGCGTAATTGATTTTCAGATAGCCATCCAGCTTATCCAGTTCAATATCGATCATACGCTTAAAGAAGTATAATTTGGAATAAAAAATGCGTACAATACTGCCTTCTTCCTCCCAAAGGCTTTCAATATATTCCTTTTTCTGACGATTCGACATATCCTCATCATAGATTTTCTTTGCAATATCAGATACATCCAGTTTCTTACGGTCAAGCTCATCCAGTGTAATGAACAGCGGCTCCACTGCCTTCTGAGCATAGAATGCTAACAGATGTTCAATATCGCTCCGGTTACAGGATGGAATCATATGTTCATCAAAGTAATTTTCGATACAATAATCAGTCATTTGTTCAAGCAGCTCATCCGGAATGGTTTCCTCTTCAATATTAAAATGCTCCATGATTTCAGGCAAGTCCTGAATAAGACTTTGATAAGCTTTTTCCGTACTATTATAAATAAGAATCTGGTGATTCCATTCAAATGTGGAAAGCATATACATCCCCAGGGGAATCCGCTCTATCATTTCGATACAATCCAGTCTGGAGGTATCTACATTGGCATCTGCCATAAGAGCAAACTCTTCGATTTTAGATATGGCTATCAGGTGAAGCTGTGTTTTTTGCTTCTCTGCATTGATTTCTGATTCATTGTACTCAGCATCAGTCAGGGATTTGGGATTAACCCATGCAATCTTGTTGTTCCAGTCATCAATGAAGCTGACAATATAGGCTTCCTTTGTACCACCTGCCTTTTCACCACGTAAAGCTCGTCCCACCATCTGGGTCATGAGGACAGTGGAAACTGTCGGTCTGGTCAGAAATACGGTATGGGTCTGAGGCAGATCAGTACCCTCAGTCAGAATGTTAATATTGATCAGAACCTGAATTTCTCCTCGTCGGTAACGTTCGATTTTCTTCTCATTCTCCTGATTGGATATGGTAATACCGATGATTATGTCTTGTTCAGAAGAAATAATAAATTCTGATCTGATACCATATTTTTTTCCCATTTCGTTAAACAGCTTATTCAACGCAACTGCATGAATCCGATCAATAGCAAATACGATTGTCTGACCATATTTCTCATGATTTTCCAGATACTTTCTGACAATCAGTTTATTACGTTCAGAGTGCCCACCGATTTTTCTGGCGATTTCCTCGGGAATAAAATCCAGATGCTCAATGCTTTTCATTGCTTTGAGACCAAGCTGTTCTGAAAATGGGATATTCGTTTCACAGTCATCAAAATATGGTGTTGCCAGAATTTTTTTATCAATCAATGTACTAAGGTCTGTTTTATAGACAATATCATCTGTAAAGATTTGCTTTAAAGCTCCCTTTTCTGCATCTGATGTACGGAAGGGAGTCGCTGTTAGTCCCAGTAACTTGACAGATTTTGCATGTTCCTCTACATAATGGATGATTTTTTGATAAGATTTTGCGACAGCGTGATGTGCCTCATCAATAATCAGAAAAATGTCCTCATTGGCAAGCCAGTTGTCAAGTCTGTTGAGACTTCGTATGATACTGTCCTTTCCGACAATCAAAATCCGGTCAGTATCCCTGATATGAATAGGCTTGTCATGTCTGCCGGAAATGATACGATAATTAAAACATGTATGATTGAGCATATCTTCCATATATGCATTTTGTATAAAGGTATCAGCAGCTTGCTCCAGAAGCAGATGGCGATGTGCGATCCAGAGTATTTTTCTGCCTTGATCAACACCATTCCGCAGAAGCCAGTGTACAGCTGTTAAAGTTTTTCCACCGCCGGTAGACAGAACAAGAAGTGTACGAAAGTCGTGTTTCTGGTTGATGATAGTTAATGCTTGCTCTGCCTCTGTCTGATGTTCATAAAGCATTCGGGGATTTTTACCGGGGGCAGGTGTAATCATCTGGGAGTTATAGTTTGATATCATAATTGGCATTTAGAATCACCTCATGAATAGAATTTGTCATACAATCATTATACACGATTTTAGCAAATATTGCAAGTACAATTATATTTTGATACACGCAAATCAATTTTTATCAATCACTCGTAGAATATAAGAAGAATCGATTAGGC
>CAMWTO010000083.1 GCA_947177205.1 uncultured Ruminococcus sp.
TTTCCAGTTTGTGTAATAAATCATTTCTTCTGTTGTCAATGTTCCCCTTCTGTTTAATTTTAGATAAATTTCCGAAACGTCGTAATTTCCATAAATTTCAGTAATTTCCCTATTTTTAAAAAATTCAGAATTTTCAGGAATTTCTAAAATTGAGAAGTCTTGCGTCCGGACAAGGCAGGCACATACAGGGGGATTCTGTTCAGAATCCAGAATCTGTTTTTCGGAATCTGTAAGAGAAATCTTTTCAAAATGTAAATTCAGAAACGGCGGCAGTAAAATTTCAGATTCTTCCGGTTTTGCGTAGGCATCTCCAAAAAATTCCTGCATGGAAATGCATGGCGTCCGAGGTGGGATTTCCATATGCAGGAGTGCAATCCCTGCACGATCCCGGTAAGCATCCAGAAAACCGCTCTGACTGGTGGACGTGAAGGAAATCGTCCTGCCTGCCTGCTGCATTGCCTGAAAATCCTGAAAACGTTCTACCCGGCAGACCGTAAGCCATTCCAGATTACAAGACTTCCGAAATACAGACAGCAAATCCCGGAGCAGATTTTTCAGGCGTTCCCGATCAGCAACGATTTCCGGATTGAGAAATTTTCCCTCCGCAATACGTGCCCGTTCCGTCCGGATACCGTCAAAAAACAGAGAATTCAAAACAAGATAGGCTTTGGAATCACCCCAAAATGGATGGCATTCTTCACCAGCGCAGTCTCCGATATAGAATTTAACTGCCCGGATTTCTTCAGATGTCAGATTTTGAATCATAATACACACCTCATGTCCATATAAAAAATTTACTTGCTGATGACCGCAGACCGAATTACACTAAAAAATTCTCCCCTGTGATTCTCATAAGTGTCTGTATTCGATTTGCAGGTGATAATATACATAGAATTGCCGTCCGTCAGATAGCCTACAAGGCAAGTCAATCTGGCGGCATCGTCTCCGTCCCCGATTGTATAATCAAATTCAAGCGTCTGGACATTCATCTGCTGATCTGTCGTAATTGCCTCACTGCTGCGCAGCTCCAGGGATGATGTCATATTTTGATACTCTTGCAGTGCGCCGACGGCATAATCATAATTGGAAATATACTGTGATTCTCTGGTATCTTCTGTAATGATAATGCTTGCATCCTCACAGACATAGTATTCCTGGTAAAACTGGGAAGATTTTGTTTCATAATATTCAGGAACATCTACAAAGAGATCCGGGAGCGGGAGTGCCTTATAAGTCAAAAACGTTTCCTGCTGTTCCGGAGATTCAGAAGATCCGGAAGAATCCGGCAAAGCATGACAGCCGGACAGACAATACACACAACTCACAAGCAGACACAGTAATACTTTTAAATTTAATTTCAAAAAATCAACTTCTTTCCTGTAAAATTAATTTTATTAATTATTATAAATAAAAAAACGGACGGCAAAGCCGTCCGTCCTGACCAGACCGATAAGCCGGGTTCTGTCATGTGCGGTTATTTATCTAGCCCATCCGTCGCCGGATGGATCAAGCCGTCGCTGTGCTCTGATCCGCCGGGCAGGCGTTATAATCAGCACACACCATTTCGACGTTGCACCGGATAGGGTTTACACGGCGGTGCAGTCTCCTGCACCCCGGTGAGCTCTTACCTCACCATTCCACCATCACCGGATTCAAAAATCCGGCAGTCTCTTTTCTGTTGCACTAGCCCTAGGGTCGCCCCCGGCTGCCGTTAGCAGTTATCCTGCCCTATGATGCCCGGACTTTCCTCGTAAACTAAAAACCTGTAAAAACAGGCGTTTCCGCAACCGCATAGTCTGCTCAGACATTATTATTTTAACATAATTTCAAAAATTTGTCAAGCAAAATATTGCAATATTCATAGAAAATTAATATAATTTTCAGATTTCATAATTAATACTATGCTATAATAGAAATAAAAAAAGAAAGAAGAAAAATTATGCCGATTCAATTTTTGATCCTGTTCCGGATTCATTATATATGCCCTTTTTATGCACTCACAAATATTTATTGTCCTGGATGCGGCGGTACAAGGGCATTACTGGCGCTCCTGGACGGAAATATTCGCTTATCTGTGCATGAAAATCCGGCTGTCCTGGTTCTGGGAATCTGCTGTATGCTGTATACGCTGGAAAAAATTCTAAAATCTCAGAACAGACTTGTAAAACTGCTTCCAAGAAATCCGATATTCTGGGGGATCTTAATTGCATTGTGGATCATCTGGGATGTTTTCCGAAATCTGATTCCGGAACTGATGCCACTTACTTAGAAAAGAAAATAAAAATATCCCCTGTCCGTCACAGAACAGAGGATGTTTTTTATCATTTTCCGCTTGCGCCGTAATTCGAGAGCACCCTTGCAGATGGATCATTGACATCACAGCCGTCCCACTCTTTGTTGGGCATCCAGAAATCCGTAATCATGCCGCTCTGTCCGGGATAATATTTTTCAAAAATTTCCCGGTATAATAACGATTCTTTCGTGAACGGCACAGCATGGGAATAAATGCTCCGCCGGATTTCAAATTCTTCATCTGTATAATAATCCTCTGCATAAGCCTTGAGATCATCCACCATGGAATGTCCCACAGCATCAGAGAACGCCGCTTTTTCCCGCCAGAGAATCTCATCCGGCAAAAAATCTCCCTCGAATGCGTGTCTTAACAGATATTTTCCCATATGATAGGTATTTATTTTTTTCTCCGGATCAATCGCCATGACATACTTCACAAAATCCAGATCACCGAACGGCACTCTTGCTTCCAGAGAATTCACAGAAATGCACCTGTCCGCACGGAGCACATCATACATATGCAGTTCCCGGATTCGCTTTTGTGCTTCTTTCTGAAATGCCTCTGCATCCGGTGCAAAATCCGTATATTTATAGCCGAACAGTTCGTCCGAAATTTCTCCCGTCAGCAAAACCCGGATGTCCGTCTGTTCATGGATTGCCTTGCAGACCAGATACATGCCGATACTTGCCCGGATGGTTGTAATATCATACGTACCAAGCAGACAGATGACATCTTCCAAAGCATCCAGCACATCCTGCTTTGAAATAATCACTTCTGTATGATCACTGCCGATATATTCCGCCACTTGACGGGCATATTTCAAATCAATGGCATCCAGATCCATACCGATGGCAAATGTCCGGATTGGCTGATCGCTGAATCTTGCGGCAACGGAGCAGACCAGGGAGGAATCCAATCCGCCGGACAATAAAAATCCAACTTTAGAATCCGATACCAATCTTTTCCGGATCCCCAGAATCAATTTGCCACGGATCTGGTCGCAGACAGTTTCCAGATCATCATAACAAATCTTCTCCGGCTGTGCAATATCACAATAACAGATCATTTCGCCGTCCTTGTAATAATGTCCCGGCGGAAACGGCTGAATTTCTTCACAAATTTCTACTAAATTTTTGGGTTCACTGGCAAAGACAATATTGCCTTTCCGGTCAAATCCATAATACAATGGTCGGATTCCGATAGGATCTCTTGCGGCAATGAATTTCTTTGTGTTGCCATCATAGATAATACATGCAAATTCCGCATCCAGCATCGCAAATAGATCCGTTCCGTATTCCTGATACATCGGCAGTAAAATCTCACAATCAGAATCACTCTGAAATTCATATTTATCTGCAAGCTGTTCTCTGAATTTTTCAAAACCGTAAATCTCTCCATTGCAGACAAGATAATTCTGTTGGTAAGAAAATGGCTGCATTCCCTCCGGCGTCAGACCCATAATAGAAAGTCTGTGAAATCCGAGCATTCCTGCACCAGTATCTACAATTCTGGAATCGTCAGGACCTCTGGAAATCGTTGCGTCAAATCCTTTCCGGAACAGTTCCTGATCCACATCCGCACCAAGCCAACCCATAATTGAACACATAAACATACACCCTCATTCCAGTATTTTTATATACTTTTAAATATTCTTAATTTGATTTGTTTTAAAATCTCTGGTGCATCAAAAAAAGACAATGGCATCTGTAGGAGGGACACCATTGTCTTGCTTGATACACAAATTTTAAACTTCGGAAACCAGAACAACATCATTGTTATCCTGCAATTCTGATTATACAGCAAAACAGAAAATTTGTCAACAGAATTTTTCTGTTTTTTGTTTCTGTTCTGAAAATAAAGGCGGAAACTTCATTTTTTTAAGTATATTTCTAAAAAAATTTAAAAAATAAATATAATTAAATATTAAGGTTCTTCTTCCGGTTTCAGAACCGCCCGGACAGTGACCCGGCTCTGTCCGCTGACAGTACAGGTAAATAATGTCAGATCCCATCCGTCAACAGATCCGAATTCCATACTTTCGATATCCGTCCCGACAATGTTCTCAATATTATTGACTTCATACTGATAAACTTTCCCGGCTGCATCTGTAAAAATAATCTCTGATCCGGAATACAGTTCTGAAATTCTGCCGAAATGCGTCCGGTAATTATGCGCAATCAGAATCAGATTCCGTTCATATGCTGTTCCCTGGTAACGACATGGTGCAGATTTCAGATTCGGATAGCTCCACTCACTGAGCACAGGCAGTTCAATTCCGATTTCCGGAATCGCAACCACGCCAATATAGGACTGCCCATCAATTTCAAGCACAGGTTCTTCCGGGATGGTCTCTTTTTCATACTCGGAAAACAAATCATATTTCTTTTCTTCTGTCGGCTGTGTCTCGTCCGGAATTTCCTTTTTGACTTCTATTAACAGAGCCTGCGCCTGTTCGCCGCTCTGCTGATCTTCCTGGATGTTGTACCGAACAAGGGATAGCGCCGCACCCAGCAGCACTATCCCTGTTGCAATCAAGCCGAATTTTGCAATTCTGACTGTATTCATGCGTTATGATCCTTTTCTTTGAGTTTCAGACCAATGCTTATCAGCAGAATGCCGCCGACTGTTAAAGGCACAACAGGCCACCATAACTGACCGGTCTGCGGTAATTTTTCAATCTTTGAAGCATTGTTGCTGCCGGATTGAGAACCAGAACCGCTACTGGAGTTTCTCGAAGAACTGGAAGATCCACTGCCACTGGAATATCTGGAACTGCTGGAAGAACCACCACTATTAGAAGAACCGCTTCCGGAACCTGAGCCCGGCGTTTTGGTTGTGGTTGTTGTGGTCGTCGTTGTTGCAGAAGTAGAAGAACCGGATTCTCCTGTTGCATTCGTTGTACTGGTATTTATCTGCTCAGAATTGAGCGGCTTTTCGTTCGTTGTTGTTTCCAGGTCACTTGTTATCTCCCCGGACGCTCCTGTTGTGGTGGTCTCCGTCCATTCGCCTTGATCCCCCGTTTCATGGGTTGTCGTTTCTTTCTCACCCTCCCACCAACTGGATGCGCCGCCGGGTTCATACGTATTCACAATGACATACTCCACGCCCTGTTTCCTGTAAACAACCGTGTAATCTTTCGGAATTTCCTGCTCAACGACAAACCATTCCGAAGCTGGGTCGCCTGTCCAGGAATATGTCCAGTCATTGGATTCATCCAGTCTGATCAAATGATCAAATTCATCATCTTTGTAAATTTCAGCCGTGATGTAAGTAGCTCTTGCCTTCGGCTGATTTTCGTCATTCTCCCAGATTTTTTTGACAGTAAACTCTACTTCACTGGCATCCAATGTAATATAATTCATCTTTGGAAAAGCGTCCATCTGATAATCTTCTTCTGTAAGAATTACCATAAGCGGTTCCGATTCCCATGCAACATGATCCTTTGTGAATTTCTGTGCAGAAACCAGGTAATACCCCTGTTCCAAACTGGTGAATCTAACTTTGCCCTCACTGTCGCTGACGGCTGTCTGTGTTGGTTTGATCTTACCCTTGAGAGTGTAGCCTTTTAAAGTGCTTGCAAGCTGCGACATGGCAGAAAGTGAACCATCACCGATTGAAATCTCACGTCTGTATTTTTCGAAAGCTCTTGTCAGCTTTGGCTTATCGCCGCTCAGATCTTCTGCGACATGATAGATCTGCCATTCCATACCTGAAATTGCTTCGCCGTCCTTGACGCAGTTCAACGTCAAAGAGGCAGTTCCTTCTGCGTTTACAGTCGCCGCAAATGCACCGGAAACGATACACATCACAAAACACAACAGACAAAAGATAGCACTGACATAATTTTTCTTTTTGATTTTCATCTCCATCACAACAGCCTCCTCTACAGTCTATCTTTAACATGAGGGCAGTTTCACCCTTACAATAAAATCATACCACAACTTACGAAAAAAGTCAATGCCCAAGGGAATATATTGGTTAAATTTCATCAAATTGCACAAACATTAGATAATATTTTATGCATTTTGATTATTTCCAATCAGGAGCTGTTTCATGCGCAAAAAATCATAGATTGTAATCTTGCCGTCTTCACACAAGTCACCTGCTCTCCAGTTAGTCAGCTCCCCAGAACCCAGAAGCCATTTCTGGAGCATCACAGCATCCGCAACAGAAAATTCGCCGTCTGCATTCACATCTCCCGGTTCTGTCAATCCCAAATACACATACATATAAGGAATCGAATAGTCACCTATCTTCTTGAAATAGTTAGAAATATTATCCAGAACAGAATACCGGAAATAACTCTGCGTTCCCTGCTTTTTCTGTTCTTTGGAAGAACCATAATTCCAGGCATCCGACCAGCGGACTTCGGAATCTCCCACCAGATTCATATATTGATCTTTGTCATAATATTCTGCAAGGATCTGTTCTATCCGGTCTGTTGTTGTCAGGTCATTCGCATAAGACTGATAAACTTTAATAAATTTCAACCGGAATTCCTTGTTTTTCAACAGACTCACAAAAAAATTGGTGGGTGCTGTTTCTGTGTCCATTTTTTCAAACCAGTTATAATTATAAAGATTTGTCTTGTTAATTTCACTATCATAAGTATAACCCATGGAATGATCAAAATCAAAGGACATCAGCCGCCACCTGCCATCACTGTAAGGATTGCCAGCGATTTCTGCACCCTTACTTTTCCAGACACCATAATTATAATTCGGCCAGTCCGTCACACCTAGATATAAGCCTGCGGCATAATGTTCTATCAAAGAATCCAGATCCATGAAATCAGAAGCCAACTGGTAATTTTCCGGTTTTGTCATATCCAGTGTGGCATAATAATAAATCTTGTCCATATATTCATCAAAATCCTGTTGCGTTCCCTCTTCGAGATCCCAGTCTTTGATCATGACAACATCTTTTTTAGGAATCCCATAATTGCTCTGGATAAAATCATCCGAGAACTTTTCCGTGATTTCATATAATCCCCAGTATTCTCCATTCAGAAACAGGACACAAGGTTTCATGTCCATGGTCGTGAGATTCTCTTTTTTGATAATTTTATGTGCAATGCTGTCCCTGGTTCTTTGCGATCCGGAAGAACGCAACGTAATGGAATCATAAGAAGTAATCAGATTCCCCTGCCAGTCATCATTATCCGGCAGAACTGGCGCATTTAATTTGGATGCACCGTATTCACTCCGTGCAAATAAACTGAAGCTCTTGTTTGCAGAATTTCTGGTAGAAGATCCCTTGATCCGGATGCCCATATTCTGTTGTGCGATTGTACTGCCGTTTTCAAAAATGGTAATACTGGCTTCCCGTTCCCCTGCTTTTCCTCGGATGTGATAATTCCGCATAGTTTCCGGGTCTTTGTCCTCATCCCATGCACCGGAATCCGATACATAACCCAGACTTTCACGCCATTCATGATATTTTGTCCCTACCACATAAATCCCGGTATCCGGATCGAATAAATTTTCCGGATCTGTCACAAGTGAGATCACAGTCAGATTCTGATAGTCGGCTAACTCTCCATCCGTCACAAAATAACTCTGCTGGACAACCGGACTGTATGAACCCGTTTTTGTATTTTTTGCAACGGCACGTATAATGCAAGCCTTGTCCACCAGATCTCTGGGCGGCTGATAGCCGACTCCCACGCAAATTGACTGCGCTGTCTGATTCTCACCGTAAGCACTATACAAATTCGGTTCATTGGAACAGTCTGTTACTGCAATTGTCTCCTGATACCGGATTGTCGTTTCAGAAGTCACCGGATTGCTTCCATCCAATGTATAGTAAATTTCTGTATTGTCAGATGCTGAAAGACGGAGTGCAAATTCATTCTTATAGAATCCTGATTCTGCCGAAAAAATCGGACAAGCAACCACTTCCGTATTTACTTCATGTGGTGTAGGCGACATGATCTGCATTGTACCGTCTGCAATTCTGCCGAAAGTCTGATCTTCTCCAAGAGTTGGAATTTCTGTTTTCTGTATTATGACACCATCCGGACTGCTCAGCAGAAGTGTTTCACCATTCTTACTGAGTGCAAATCCTGTATGAAATTCTGATCCGGTTGAATTCTGTTTTGATGCAAATACAATCAGATAGGACTCTGGTTCTATCATAGCTGTTTCTGGAAATACAAATTTGGCAGGCTGATTTTCATCATCAGAAAGTGCATAGCCTTCAAGATTCACAGCCGTATCACCAGAATTATAAATTTCAATCCAATCGGAATAAGCACCATAACTGTCGATTAGACAACTGCCATTCTGTGTACAAATTTCATTGACTAAAATCTCCGAAGAACCCGGATTTTCTGCACAGACCGCCGGGAAATTTGCTGATACTGACAAAAACAGTATCGCAGACAAAAAAGCAATTGTTTTTCTGTTCAGAAACTTCATAAGCCTGCCCTCCATATACAATTTATATTTCCATTATACAAAAAAAACGATCCATTGTCAAGGAAATTTTATCATAATTCGCTTGTTGACTTTCTGAAAGTAGTATGTTACAATGATAACAAATCCTGATCCTGGATTTTAAATTCCAAAAAGGAGTTCTTCCAAATGAGCATTACTGTAAAAACAACAATCCCGGAAAAATCCGACCGCAAAGCATTCAAAAATTTGTATCTTTCTGCATTCCCGAAAGAAGAACGTGCACCGTTCTTTCTGATTCTGTCCAGGCTGAAAACCGGAAAAGCGGAAATCCTGACGGCTCATGAAAATGGGAAATTCATAGGATTTGCCTACATGGTATGTTGGAAAGATCTTGCTTATCTGTTTTATCTGGCAGTTGATGGAACAATCCGGGGAAAAGGCTATGGCACACAGATCCTCAATGCTGTAAAAGATCACTATCAAAACCAGAGAATTTTTCTGGCAAGGGAACAGCTTGACCAATCCGCTGAGAATTACAAACAGAGAATCCGCCGTCACCTATTTTATCAGAAAAATGGCTTCACAGATCTCCCTTGTCAAATTAAAGAGGCAAGTGTCATCTATGATGTCATGGGGATCGGCGGTAATATTTCTGCACAGGAATATGAAAATTTAATGATAGCATGGGCAGGGAAATTTCTATCTAAAATGATTGATATGAAACTGATTGAGAAGTTCTGAAATTTTCAGCCAGCTCCCGGATGTCAAAATTGCAGTCCTGCAAACATTCTTCCAGAATCTGTTCCGTAATGAGATTTCTCCGGATCATTTCAGAAACAGCTGTTTCCCGACAACAGGAACACATGGATTTCTCATAGACAAACAGAATCACTTCATCCGGCAGGATTTTTCTATTCTCCAGAATTTCCATCACGATATTATGCCAGCCGCTCTCATTTTCAAGATCAATTTGCAGATTCCGCAGACAATTCAATACGAATTCCTTATCCTCCGGCTGATAATGATGAATCAATAATTGCAGAAAAAGCTGTGAATATTCTCGTTTCAGACGTCGGATTGCCAGTGTATGTGCTTTCTCGGAACGAACATATAACAAAGCTTCTGTTGCTGTATCCCGGAGCGCAGGATATTCTGATTCTGCACATTCTGCGAGAATATCTGGAT
>CAMWTO010000084.1 GCA_947177205.1 uncultured Ruminococcus sp.
CATTTATTTTTTAAATATGCTATAATAATGCTTGTCGGATTTGCAATACTAAAATTATCATATTATTTTAATATCAGGAGTTTTTTTCATGAGCCTATCTGCAAAAGAAGAATTTATTCAGATTTATCAAGATAAGATCCAACGCCCCGGATCACAGAATCTGTTGGACTATCTCACCAGTGATGCGAGTGATTTTTTTACTGCGCCATCCAGTACCCGCTATCATGGTGCTTATGAGGGCGGACTTGTCCAGCACAGTTTGAATGTCTATCATTGTCTGGTCGATTATTTATCCCGTCCACGCACCAAAGAATTATATGGCATGGATTATACGGACGAAAGTGTCGCACTGGTCGCACTTCTGCATGACATCTGCAAACTGAATTTCTATGTCCAGGACACCCGGAACAAAAAAATCAACGGCAAATGGGAAACCGTGCCTTATTATCGGATTGAAGACACGCTCCCCTATGGACATGGTGAAAAATCCGTCTATATTATTTCAAGTTACATGCGGCTTTCCAGGGAAGAAGCCTTTGCCATCCGGTATCATATGGGATTTTCCGGACCCGAAGATAACAACACCATCGGCAGGGCACTGGAGATGTTTCCCCTTGCACTTGCCCTGTGCGTCGCTGACATGGAAGCAAGCTATTATCTGGAGGGCTTGCCGGAAAATTCTTAAAAATTTTTTAAAATTTAAATTTTATTTTTCATATTTTTTTATCAAGGAGAGTTGAACTTAATTATGTGGTACGAGAATGCGATTATCTATCATATCTATCCGTTAGGATTCTGCGGTGCGCCAAGATTCAATGAAGGCGGTGAACCTGTCAGAAGACTGGAAAAAATTCTGGACTGGATTGACCATTTCAAGGAAATGAGCGTTGACGCCATTTATTTCAGTCCCATTTTTGAATCCGTCGAACACGGCTATGATACGATTGATTACAAAATGATCGACCGGAGACTTGGCGATAATGAAATGTTCAAGAATATCTGTGAAAAACTGCATGAGAACGGCATTCGTGTCATCCTCGACGGCGTGTTCAATCATGTGGGACGCAAATTCTGGGCATTCACGGACATTCAGGAAAAAGGACAGAATTCCCAATATTGCAGTTGGTTCCAGAATCTCAATTTTGGCGGACAATCTCCCTGCGGTGATCCGTTCTGGTATGAGGGTTGGAACGGACATTATAATCTGGTAAAATTGAATCTTCAGAATCCAGATGTCTGCAATTATTTACTTGATGCAGTCGGCTACTGGATGGATGAATTCAAAATTGACGGTATCCGGTTCGATGCCGCAGACTGCATTGACTTCAATTTCTTCAAGAGAATCCGTTCTTTCTGCAAAGGCAAAAATCCGGAATTCTGGCTGATGGGTGAAATCATTCACGGCGATTACAACAGATGGGCAAATCCGGAAATGTTGGATTCTGTGACAAATTACGAATGTTACAAAGGCATTTATTCTTCTCATAATGACAAGAATTATTATGAAATTGATTACTCGATCAACCGGCAGTCCGGCGCAAACGGCGGTATCTACCGGAATATCAAGTTATATAATTTTGTAGATAATCATGACGTGAATCGTCTGGCAAGCGCTCTGAACAATCAGAATTATCTGTCTACTTGCTATACGCTTCTGTATGCAATGCCGGGCATTCCGTCCATTTATTACGGCAGTGAATACGGCATCCAGGGGGCAAAACAGGGCGGCGACGACTCTCCGATGCGTCCGTGTCTGAATCTGGAAGACCTCCAGAAAGAGAATACAGGCTTGTATCAGCATATTGTAAAACTCGGCAGAATTTACAGAGCCTATCCGGCAATGCGCACTGGTAATTATAATCGCTATCACATCACGAACAGACAGCTCCTGTTTGCAAAAGAGCTGGACAATCAGACCGTCTATGTTGCATTGAATCTGGATGAAAATGCCTATGACATGCAGTTCAACACGCAGTACGGCGCACTGGTGGACGTTCTGGGCGGAAAGCCCGTCCGTGTAGAGAACGGCACGGCATATATTCATGTAGAGCCCTATTCTTCCATGATTCTAGTACAGGATGATATTGTGAATATCGAACCGGAAGTGAAGCCTGTTCCCGTGGCACAGCCCCGTGAAATCAAAACCGGACAGCGCTATGAACATTTCAAAGGTGGCATTTACAAAGTAACAGCAATTGCAACCCACAGTGAAACACTGGAAGAATTCGTGGTTTACCAGAACGAAGCCGACGGCACTGTCTGGGTAAGACCGAAATCCATGTTTATGGACAGTGTGGGACAGACAGAACGTTTCCGGCTTCTGGAAGATTAAAAAATTAAAATAAATTTCATAATACTCCCTGAAAAAAGCTCTCTGCCGGATCACAGCAGAGAGCTTTTCTGGATCAAATTGCAACAAATTAGCAATTATGAGAATTTTCTGAGTTTTTAGAATCCTGTGTCTGATTTTCTGTCTGATTCTGAGATTTCTGATTTTTCTTTTTCTTACTCATAGCAATCCAGTTCTCCTGTTAAAAATAAAATTCTGCCGGATAAAATTCTTCTCCGGCAGAACTAGTATTAACAGAATTTTCAGAATTATTCTTGAAAATTTTAAATTATTATTCACTTCCATATCGCCTGGCAGTCGCCTGCGCAACAACTTCTGTGGATTCTTCTTCTGTGAATTCTGTCACTTCCGGCGTTGGCACAGCTCTTTCTCTCGCAAATTCCATTCCGGATTCTGAGCCTGATCCTGTGATATTCACTGACTGCGCCGGATTCAGCCGATCGGAAGCCCGTTCTGTCAGTAAGTCCGATACAGAAAAACCGATACCGATGCAGACCGCCAGACAGGCGGCAATCACGCTGCAATATTTCAGAACTGGCATCCGTGGCACTTCTTCGACCTGAAAAATTTCAGAATTTTCCTCCGGAAATTCCTGAAAATCTTGAACATCCCTGAAGTCTTTCTGATACAGCTCCATTTTCAGCCGTTCCGTCATAGCTTCCGATACCCGGATATTCTGATAAGCATTCTTGATTTCTTTATGCAGATCCATACGCTAACCCCTCCAGTTTCTTCCGCAATTTCATTCTGCCACGGCTTAAATGCTGTGCGACTGCTGTCTCACTCTGTTCCGTTACACCTGCAATTTCCCGGATGGAATATTCTTCGTAATAATATAAATAAATCGCAATTCTGTACTTTTCCGGCAGTGCCAGTACAGCCTGCAGAACTTCGGAGTCCTGATTCTGACCCGGATCATGGGATTCCGGCTGTGGGATTTTTTCAAAATCAAAATCCGTCCGCCTTCGTTTCCAGAAACTTTTTAATAAATTCTTTCCCTCATTGATCGTCACACGCAGAAACCAGGCTTTTTCATGGGATTCACTCTCAAACGCCGGACTAAGCCGGAAATATTTAAAAAACACTTCCTGTAAAATATCTTCTGCATCTTCCGCATTTCCCACAAGTGTCAGCGCCGTTCTATAAATCATATCTTGATACTGATCCACAATCTGGAACGATGTGCCGGACATCCGGATTCCGGAATTTTCCTGTTTTTGAGAATTTTGCTTCCGGAGTTCCTGTGCAGACGTCATACGCAACCCAGCTTTCTGAAAATTTAAAAATCTAAAAAATTTAAAATAAAATTTATCAGGACTTGTTCAGCCAGCACAGAATAATGCAGTTTTTTCCCAGATGAGATGTAATTGTACTTCCGGCACGGATCACGTGAATTTCCTGGAAATGGACTAATTTGTCAATCTCTGTCACACAGGCATCCAGAAAATCCTGAGAACAGCCGGTATGCGCCAGAATGAAGTGCTTTTTTTCCATATTTTCGCCGTTTTTGATATTTTCATTCAGGAATTTCAATGCAGCTGCATCAAACTTGCCCATGTATTTCTTGTTGACAACCAAAGTCCCATTGGAACTATCAATATATAAACTCGGTTTAATTTTCAGCAGTCCTGCCATGAATGCAGATAATCCCGACGCACGTCCACCCTGATACAGAAATTCCATTTCATCAATCAGGAACGGAATGCAGATCCTGGGAATCATGCTTTTGATCGCCTGAATAATTTCCTGAGAAGATGCTCCGTTCTGGCGCATTTCAGCCGCATGAATTGCAAGCATAGCACCGCCCACGGAGGCCTCTTTGGTATCAATTACATGCACACGCCCAAATGTCTGGGAAGCATCCATCGCATTCTGATAAGCCGGCGACATACCGGAACTCATGCTCAGATGAATCACGGTATAGCCCATATGTACAAATCTTGTAAAAAACCGGAATGTCTGCGGAACAGTCGGCGGTGAAGTCACAGCCAATTCACCTGTTTTATCATGATAATCCAGAATATCCTGCGCCTTAACATCTTCCACATCAAAAAGTTCCTCATCATTCATAGTAATTACAATCGGCAGTATCCGGATATTATATTTTTTGGCAAGATCTTCATCCACATCAAGCGCACTATCGCAGGTAATAAGAATTTTTTCCGTTTCTCTCTCTTCCATAAAATCCGTATCCTTTCAGATAGTTATGATTACCAATTTTATCCACTATCTAAAAAACAGAGAATCTCAAGGAGGATTTTACGGTTCTTCTATGCAATCTTTTGTTTTCCAAATAGTAACATATACTAATTATTATACCATAGATAAAATACAATGTCAAGCATTCCGTCGTGATTTGAAAATTTTTTAAAAAATTTTTCTCTGTTCGCTAAAAAATACACGCCTGCCAACGTGACAAGCATGTATTTTGACGAATTTAAATTTAAAAATCTTTTTAAATATTTTAAATTAATTTTAAATACTATGAATTGCGGCACGGATGATTTTTTTGGATGCCGTCTTTGGAAATTCCGTGTCCCGGAGTACCAGTTTCACGATTCGCTTAGCAGGAGGGAACGTCGCATTGACTGCATCAATTTTCGCCTGGATTTCTTTCTGGATATCTTCAGACTCGTATTCCGGATTCGGGAAAATTTCGGCTACAATCTGCTGATCTGCCTCATAGACAACAATTTCTTTCACAGGTGCAAAACATACAAACTGATTTTCAATTTCCTCCGGAGAAACATTCTCGCCGTTGGACAGGATAATCAGATTTTTCTTTCTGCCTGTCAGATATAAATAGCCGTCTTTCTGATAGCCAAGATCTCCGGTTTTCAGCCATCCGTCTTCCGTGAGCGTCTTTGCCGTTTCTTCCGGATTGTGATAATATCCCATCATGACGGATTTGCTCTTTACCCAGACTTCGCCTTCTTCGGAAATTTTCACTTCACAGCCCCGGACAATTCTGCCGACAGAATCCGGATATTTGCAATTCTTCACGCCGGAACAGATTCTCGGAGAACATTCTGTCATGCCATATCCCTGCGCAATTTCAATGCCGAATTCTCTATAGCCCTCAATAATTTCCGGACTGAGATACGCACCACCAGAATAGAGAATATCAAATTCTTCACCGAATACTTCCTTGCCGATTGCAAGCTTGTCCGGATTCTTTGCTGCCATCTGCTGCATCCGTGCCAGGACGGATGCGGAAATCATCGGCACAAACGTGGCATCTGTCGGACGGAATTTTTTCAGATTTTTAATAATATGCATCAAGGAATCATTCACACACAGCGTTCTGCCAAACCACAGACTGCACAAAATATCACAGGTAAAGCAATATACATGATGTACCGGCAGAACAGAGAATCTCTTGTTTCCATGAAATCCCAGATCTTCTTCACAAGTTGTGTTGTCAATCAGATTTTCATGACTGAGCATGACGCCCTTGCTCTGTCCGGTTGTGCCGGATGTGAACAGAATTGCCGCCAGATCTTTTTCTTCCGGCATTCCCTCCGGGATTTTCCCGGCATACTCTTTCAGAATATCCCCCAGAAACAACACATCTGGATACTGTGCCGGATCGGGTTTCTCATGCAGATGGATATAATATTTCACATTCGGGCAGAGTTTCCGGAATACTTCCAGATCTGCCATATGACGATCATCCAGGAATACAGCTTCACTGTCAGATCTTGCAATTTCGTCCGCAATCCGTTCTGCATTGTTAGACACATCTAATGGCACAGTCACCTGATTGGCACACTGTATCCCGAACCAGGCTGTCAGATACGCATAACCCGTTGAACCGATCAATGCAAGATGTGTCTTTTCCTGATCTGGGAATTTTTCCTGAATCCAGCAAGCCAGACTGTCGCAGTCCCGCCGGAATTGTCTGTAACTCGTATCCTGCAATTCCCGGTGAACAATTTCACGGACGAACGGTTCTTCGCCGAAACGTTCATCGGCATAATAGACAAGATCCTTGATTGTTCTAACTTCTCTCATGCGACAAGCTCCTCAAAGTATTTTGCAAGCTCTCCAAGTGTTTTCATGGATGCCGCAACGGATTCATCAATTTCAATGTCAAACTCATCTTCGGCATCACCAAGCATGGAAATAAAATCATAGGAATTGAATCCCAGGTCTTCCGCAAATCTGGATTCCGGCGTTACTTCGGATTCCTCCACTTCGACATACTGACACACGAATGGTTTTAATTTCTTAAACATCTTAAAATTCCTCCCTTGAATTATGTCATGTCAATAATTTCCTGGACAGTCTTGTCCGGATTTTCAATACTCCGGAATAATACTCTCCCTGCGAAATAATACAGGAATTCAATTTCTTCCGGTGTTGCGACGGCTGTCTGGTAGCCGAAATAGAATGTCAAACCGCCGTCGCCGGGACGGTGCATTGCTGTGATGTACATCGGCTGCGGCTGTTTGCCACTGGTATACCATCTGCTCTTGAACGGAATGTTTCTCAGATACGGCAGAAGCGCTTTCATGCTCGCATTCTGATAAGTGAAGCTGACACTGTGATACGTCCCATCCGGGTCATAACCACGAGTCTCACGTTCTTCATAGTAATATCTCATGGTAGAATAATCCGCATGTAAAAATTGTTCTTGCTGTTCTTTCTTGATAATCCGCATGGATTCCAGAACCGTTGTCTTTTCCGGATCAAAGATTGTTCTCAACGGCAGACAATGCATCCGCACGCCGCCGCATTTCTTATGCAGGACGGTCGATCTTCTGCTGATGAAATTCCGGATGGTAATATCATGTTCATTGTTATTAAATTTAGACAGCACTGTCCGGATAGCATGCAGAATAATTGCACCAACAGGAATATCATATTTTTCAGAGAATGCAATTAATTTATTGGTCGATTCTGCACTCAGATCATATGTAATCGTATTGCCTGCGCCATCCGGCGTGGAAAGCTTGCCCCAACGCTGTTCGGGATTGTTGTTTTCCCTCCGGAGTTCCAATAGTCTGCCAAGTCCCGTAAAATCCGTGTACATTGGTTCCGGCTGTGCCAGTTTGTCATGCCAATATGCCATATCACGAGCCTGCCGTTTGCTACCTTCGTATTCCAGATCTTTCTTGACAGAATCAATATAAGATGTCATGGGTGTCGGATATGCCATGTCATACATCAGATGGCAGTACAATGCCATGACATCCCTCGTGAACGTAATCACAGAGCAGGAATCCATGCAGACATGGTGCACGTTAAAATAATAACCATTGTAGCCGTTGGGCATGGAAACGATCACAATCCGGGACAGTTCTCCCCGGTAGGTGTCAAACGGCTGGGATGTCCACTTTTCGAGCACAGCCGTTGCCTTTTCTTCTGTCCATTCTGAGAAATCATAATATTCAAAATAGCGATTCTCATAGGGCATGACATACTGCCACAATTCTCCTGTTTCGGGATCCTGCCAGATCCTGAGCCGCATGGATTCACAACGTTCCACGGCTCTGTTGAGTGCTTCCCGGAGTGCGGCAAGATTCAGTTTGGTTTGCAGAAATTGTCCCGTGCCGATGTTGACAATTTCATGTGTCGGACTCATGCCGAGTGTGTACATGTGCACCATCTGAGCCGGGGTCAGAGGGTAGCAGTCACGTTTTACACCGCCGATAATTTTTTCCATAAAATACCTCCTGGAAAATGATTGAAAACAAGTTGCGAATAAGATGCTATCATCATCTTATCACATTTCTGACAGTTTGTCAAGCGTTTTTTGTCATTTTTGACAATTTTTTTATTTTTCTGAAAATTCTTTTCCCCTGTGTCTTCAAATCTATCAAAATTATAAAAATCATAAAAACATCACAGATCCTGTGGCAAAAAAATCCACACAATCTGTGATTTTATTTTTAGAATTATTTTAAATTAAATTTTAAAATCAGCCAATTCCGTTCACAGCTTCAAATGCCGCCTGAATGTCTTCTGTGATGATTTCATAAGTTCCCGTTGTAAAGTCAAATTGATAAGTACCGATTGTTTCCTGGTCTGCTGTCGCCTCATTGTTCAGAACGATACGGATTTTGTGCAGACCGTGCCCCGGCACGGGAATGTCACTCCCGGCGGAAAATCCTGCCACAACTGTACTGCTTGCAATGACTGTCCCTTCTTCATCAATGAAATCCAGGACAAACCGCCCGTTTGCATATGGCGGGAACTGCAATTGATAATTAATTGTCCCCTCCGGCTGTTCGGAATTGCTGTAGGACAATATAATAATTGTATCAAAAGCCACCTGTATATTTTTGTCCAGACTCTGCGCAACCACAATATTTTCTGCTTCCAGCGACGGAACAGCTTCTGTTTCTACGCTCAGACCGGCTTCTTCACAGAAAATTTTTGCCGCTTCCAGATCCATCCCCACAACATCCGGCACAAGCGCCGCCTGGTTATCGCTCCCCTGACTAATATATAAAATAACAGGCTGATCAATTGTGATTTCCTGTCCGATGGCAGGTTCTGTCCGGATCACATTACCGGATTCCGTGCCGCCCTGGCTCATCTCATACTGAATTTCTGTCTGGAATCCTGCCTGTTCCAACATTTTCCGGGCATAGGCAAGCTGATAATTCCGCACATCCGGAACGATTGCCGTTGCCAGTCCCAAGCTCACATCAATATGCACCGTCTGTCCGGGCTTGATTTCCTCTCCGGCAGGAATGTCCTGGTGATAAATTCTGTCTTTTTCGTAAGCAGAGTATTCAGCACTGTCAATCTGAAAATCTAACTGTAAATCATTCTGGAATTCCATGTAATTTTCCCCGGTAAGATCCGGCATATAATAGATTTCTTTCTCATCAAATGCGCCGTTCCGGAACGCAATGACAATCCCGGCAATGCAGGCAACTCCGGCAAGGACACCAATCAGTTTTCCAAGAATATGACGTTTTGGCTTTTCAGAACCAGAATCCTGCTCTTGATTTTGATTCTGGTCTGAATCCGGATTTGTATGAACATCCGAGGCAGATTCTGATTCTGAATGCGACTGCGATTCTGCATCCTGGGAAAACGCAATCTCATCCGGAATAAAAATCATATGTTCCGGATCCGACACAACGCCGTCCGGCATGATCTCCGGTGCATCGACAAATTCCGTGGGATCTTCGGGCGGATCTGGTTTTTCAATGGCATCCAGTTCTTCAAAATACTCCGGTGTGGGCAGACCTTCCAAACCATCCAGAAATTCCGGATCAGGCAGAAAATCACCGGATGTTTCCGGAAATCCGAATTCATCCAGTTCCGGGAAGATTCTTTGTGGAGCAATTTCCGGGATTTCGGGATTTTCCGGAGATGTTTCCGACTTAAGATCTGCAAAATCCGAAAAATTTTCAGAATTCTGAGAATCCTGAAAATTTTCGGGTTCCTGTGATTCTGTTTCTGGAAATTCCTCCGATTCTTCAAATTCTTCAGAATATTCCGGATTTTCTTCTAAATCTTCTTCGGAATCCGGTTCAAATTCTTCTTCAAATTCTTCTTC
>CAMWTO010000085.1 GCA_947177205.1 uncultured Ruminococcus sp.
GACACAAGGGACTTAAAATCCCTCGGAGTAAAATCCGTACCGGTTCAAGTCCGGTCAGCGGCATTTATTAAAATCAGAGTTTGTTTGTTCCCGGATGGTTTATCTGCACCATCTGGGAGTTTTTCTGTTCCCAAGAAATATCTAATAAATTATAAAAAAACAAGTCCTATGATGAAATTTCACAGGACTTGTTATAATTCAATATTTTTCAGAACAGAATTCCACTTTTTCGCCATTCAGAATCATGTTTGTTGTCCGGACAGCGCACATCTTGCCACACATCGAACATGTGTGCCTTTCCGCAATGGGTGTGCTCTCATAGTAAGCTCTTGCCTTTTCGGGATTTATGCAGATTTTGAACATTTCCTCCCAGTCAAGCGCATGACGGGCTTTTGCCATCCGATTGTCAATGTCACGTGCATGGGGGATGCCTTTTGCAATATCCGCCGCATGTGCCGCAATCTTGCTTGCCATAATCCCTTCTTTGACATCATCCGTATCCGGAAGCCGCAGATGCTCCGCCGGTGTGACATAACACAGAAAGTCCGCACCGTTTGCCGCCGCAATCGCTCCGCCGATTGCAGATGTAATATGATCATAACCAGGCGCAATATCCGTCACCAGAGGACCAAGAACATAAAACGGCGCATTGTGACAGATTCTCTTTTGCAGTTTCATATTCGCAGCAATCTCATTCATTGCCATATGTCCCGGACCCTCGACCATAACTTGTACATTCTTTTCCCATGCACGTTCTGTTAAAGCCCCCAGTTCAATCAGCTCCGCAATCTGTCCGGCATCCGTTGCATCATCAATGCACCCCGGACGGAGCGCATCCCCCAGACTGATTGTCACATCATATTCATGCAGAATGTCAAGTACTTCGTCATAATATTCATAAAATGGATTTTCATTCCCGGTCATCATCATCCACGCAAACAGGAGCGAACCGCCACGAGAAACAATATTCATCTGACGCTTGTCACGCATGAAAGCTTCTACAGCTCTGTGGTTAATGCCTGCATGGATTGTCATAAAGTCAACACCCTCTTCGGCATGTGCCCGGACGACTTTGAGAAAATCCTGTGCGGAGATCTCAAGCAGATCTTTATCCAGATAACCAATTGCATCATACATGGGAACAGTCCCGATCATAGCCGGAGAACGTTCAATTAATTTTGTCCGGAACTGATTTGTTTTTCCGTAATTGCTCAGGTCCATGATCGCTTCTGCGCCGAATTGGATTGCCAGATCAACTTTCTGCATTTCGACATCATAATCTTTCACATCACCCGAAATACCGAGATTGACATTGATTTTCGTCCGGAGTTTCGAGCCGATCCCCTCCGGAGAAATGGATGTATGCCGGACATTACAGGGAATTGCCACTTCCCCTTTGGCAACAAGATCCCGAAGTTCTTCCGGAGCAATAAACTCTTTTTCTGCAACGATCTGCATTTCCGGCGTGATAATTCCCTGTTTTGCAGCTTCCATCTGCGTCTTATAACTATTTATACTCATGATTCCAATCATTCCAACCTTTCATAATAAATTAACAGAATAATATTAATTTTTTTATAATTTAAATTTTAATATTTAAAAGATTTAATAAATTCTCCGCAGCAGTCTGAATATCATCAGAGCCGAATACTGCCGAAACAACCGCAATCCCGTCCAGGTGATATGCCGCAAGCGATGGTACATTTTTCTGTGTGATACCGCCAATTCCCACAATCGGGATCTTAACGGCTTTTCGGATCTGTTTCACGATTTCCGGCGTAATCCGGATGGCATCCGGCTTTGTCCTGGATGGAAAAATTGCACCAACGCCGAGATAATCCGCTCCGGCATTCTGTGCATGGATTGCCTGTTCTAACGTCTTTGCCGTTGCGCCAATGATAAAATTTTCTCCGGCATGACGCCGGATTTCTTCAACAGGCGCATCCGTGATGCCGACATGAACGCCATCCGCTCCGGATTCCAGTGCAATTTCATAATCATCATTAATAATCAACTTCACATGGTATGTATCACAGATTTTCTTAATCCTGACAGCCTGTGCAAACAGCGCCTGTCTGGACAGATTTTTTTCACGGAGTTGCAGACAGGTCACGCCACCGGCAAGTGCCTGTTCAATGGATTGTTCAAAATCCCGGTTTTTCAGACAACTTCTGTCTGTGATGGCATATAATTTCAATTCTTCAGGTCTGATTCGCATAAAAAATCCTCTAGAAATTTTGCAATATTCTCACACTGCATGAATCCGCTCATGATACAAGCCCCGGATGCGCCGGCATTCCGGACAGCTCCAATATTTCCGGCGGAGATACCGCCGATGGCATACACAGGAATCTGGACACTCCGGCAGACTTCTTCCAGAAATTGCAGACCTCGTGGCGGCAAATCTTTCTTGCAATCTGTCTGAAAAATATGTCCTGCAATGAGATAATCTGCATGGAGATCTTCTGCCTCTTTTGCTTCCTGGACAGAATGAACGGAAACGCCGATTTTCGAGAAATTGCCAGAATGTTCCAAATTCCGGAATAGATTTATAGGCAAATGGATGTTTTTAACTTGCAACACCTGAGCAGTCTGCACAAAGCTATGCAGAATCAATCCGGGATGCTCCCGGAATGCCTGCCGGGCTAATTCCTGGTATGCAGATTCTATGAGATCTTTTTCACGCAGAATGACCGGAATCCCGGATTTTGCAAGTTCCCGGATTCTTGTCAGAAAATCCCCCTCGCAAAGCTTTCTGTTTGTAACACATATTAAATTTATCATAATTTTATAGTAATTAATATTATTAAATATATAAATAATCATTCAGAACAGGCTGTAATCCCTCAGCAGACATATCCTGATACATCTGAGAAAAACTTCTGTTATCGTTGATTTCAAACTGTTCATCGCCTTCAGCTTCCTGAACTTCGTTCTCTTTTCCGATGTATTTACTTTCATGATCGCCGATTCCGGTAGAAACGCCGGCAGAGATCTTCGTTGCGCAGATTTTGACAATCCCGTTCCGGAAACTTTTGCTTTCCCTGGAAGATACTGTAATCCCGGCGAACGGCAGGAATAATCTGTAAGCACACAAAATCTGACATAACTGTTTTTCATGCACGTCCTGTGGATGAATAGTCTGATTATTCAGAATCGGGCGAAGTCTCGGACAGGATAAAGAAATCTCTGCATGCGGATATTTTCTTTGCAGATAATACATATGAAGTGCTGTCGCAAGGGCATCTTTCCGGAAATCAGACAATCCCAGCAGAGCCGATCCGGCAACGCCACGCATACCGCCTTTTAAAGCACGTTCCTGTGCGTCAAAACGATAAGGAAATACTCTCTTATGTCCCGCCAGATGGAGCTGTTCATATTTTTCCAGATCATACGTTTCCTGGAATACTGTCACATAATCCACACCGCATGCATGTAAATACGCATAATCTTCCGTATTGACAGGATAAATTTCCACGCCGACCATCCGGAAATATTTCCTTGCCAGCTTGCAAGCTTCCCCGATATAAGTAATATCACTGTTTGCCTTGCTCTCCCCTGTCAGAATTAAAATTTCTTCCATACCGCTGTCAGCAATGATCTGCATTTCATGCTCGATCTGTTCCGGTGTGAGTTTCATGCGCCGGATGGAATTATAGCAGTTGAATCCGCAGTAAACGCAATAATTCTCACAATAATTGGCAATATACAACGGCGTGAATAAATAAACCGTATTGCCGAAATGTTTTCTTGTCTCAATTCTTGCCTGTTCCGCCATTTGTTCCAAAAACAATTCTGCCGCCGGAGATAACATCGCTTTCAGATCCGCAATGCTTTTTGTTTCATGCTGTAATGCTCTCTGCACATCAAGTCCGGTATATGCTTCCGCCTGATAATCCCGGACATGAAACATGACTTTTTCATAAATATCAGACTGGATCTGTTCTTGTCCGGACTGATATGCCAGGAGATTTGTCCGGGATTCCGGATGATTCTCCAGTTCATGTTTTTTCTGTAATGCTTTTGCGGAGAGCGCCTCACTATCAATCAGAAATTGATTTTCCTGTTGTTTCACATATAAGATCCTTTCTTGAATTTGATATTAATTTTTATTCATTACGCAAAAATCCCGTGAGCGTGTCAGACGGTGCGCTGCCACGCAGGAGCACTCTGCCTAATCCGGAAAGATATGCTTTTCTGCCAGATTCGACTGCCTGCCGGAATGCGTCCGCCATCAAAGGAAGATCTCCGGCAGTTGCCAGAGCTGTATTGCACATCACAGCGCTTGCACCCATTTCCATTGCCTCACAAGCCTGGGATGGTCTCCCGATTCCGGCATCCACAATAATCGGCAGATCAATTTCATCAATCAAAATCTGAATAAAATCCCTGGTAGCAAGTCCCTTGTTAGATCCAATCGGAGATGCTAACGGCATCACGGAAGCCGCTCCGGCATTGACCAGATCTCTTGCTGTATTCAGATCCGGGTACATGTATGGCATGACAATAAACCCCTCATTTGCCAGAATTTCTGTCGCTCTGATCGTTTCGGCATTATCCGGGAGCAGATATTTGGTATCTCTCATAATTTCAATTTTAATGAAATCCCCACAGCCGAGTTCTCTGGCAAGTCTGGCAATCCGGACAGCCTCCTGTGCATTTCTTGCGCCGGATGTATTCGGCAGGAGCGTCACGCCCTCCGGGATGAAATCCAGAATATTTTCCTGTTCTTTGGTATTCGCACGGCGGACAGCACAGGTAATCAGCTCCGCACCGGCGAATTTCACAGCCGCCTGAATCAGATCCAGGGAATATTTCCCCGATCCGAGAATGAACCTGGAATGAAATTCCCGACCGCCTAATTTAAAACTATCTTCCATGATTTAAAAAACTCCTTTCTATAATTTTAATTTTTATTGATGATCTTAATTATCTTGCAATCCTGCAAGGATTCTCAAAATCGTGTGTGCCTGATGTGCCGCACAGACTGCCACCCTGGAGGCAAACAAGCCTTCACCGTCCGCAAGTTCACTGACCTGATCCCCACAGAGATAGAAATGCGATGTGATTTTTTTCGTCCGGATCAGATTTGCTGATCCAATCCCAGCCATGCCGGACGCACAAACTAAATATTTCTCCGGAAACTGCGTCAGAACGGCATCCACAAGCATTGCTTTTGCCTCCGGATTGTCGAATGCCTCACAGATCACGGATTCCTGTCCGAATAATTCCAGGATGTTTTCTTCTGTGATTTTTATCGTATGTGTAAAAATTTCACAGTATGGCGCAATCCTGTGAATGTTCCGGGACAGCGCATCCGTCTTGTACATGCCGATCTGATCGACAAAATACTGCTGTCTGTTGAGATTAGAAAGATCCACCCTGTCAAAATCCAGTAATGATAATTTCCCGATCCCTGCCCTTGCAAGCAGGATTGCGATCAATGAACCCAATCCGCCGAGACCGCAGACAGCAACAGATGCCTGTGAAAATTTTTCTTGCAATTTTGTGCCATGGCGCTTTGCAAGTACCTGATAGAATTCTTCTCTTGACGGAATCACAGGATTTTTAATTTCTTTCACATGTTCAGACATATCAGCCACCCCCTACAAAACTAACGATTTCCAACTGATCCTGATCCTGGACCTGAACAGAATCATACTGCGCTTTCGGGATGATTTCCTGATTTCGTTCCACAGCGACCCTGAATTTTTCATAGTGTTCCAGCTCCAGGATTTCAGAAATCGTCATTCCGTCGTAATTGTATTCCTTTCCGTTAATTTTCAGCATATTGTTTTCACCTCACAAAAAAAGCACAGGGAACTGCGGCAGTTCCCTGTGCAAAAGATTTCATTCTATCACATCATAATTGCAATATTATCATGCTATAGCTATCTTAGTATAACAGATTAACTCCCTACGTTGGCATTATCCAAATCAGGTTCACAGGTCGAAAACTCCGTTGCTTTCCTCTCAGCCTGAATTACAAGCTCCCTGGTGTTAGTTTTAGTATAACAGATTTTATTATATTTGTCAAGAGAAATTTTCTAAATCTGAAAATTTTAAAAATTCTCAAGTATGAGCATCGCAAACAGAAAAATTAACGCAATACAAGCAAGAATTGAGCCTATTTTCAGAACATCCAGAATTTTTTCATGAAATATCCGGAAAAGTACCGAAACCAAAGCAATCCCCACAACGCCCCCGGCAGTATTTAAAATCAGATCTGTAATATCGCTTGCGCCGATATAGAACATATATTGCAGGACTTCCAGAGCCAGGCTTGTCAGAAAAATAGGACAGATTTTTTGCCCGAAAGACCAGTCAATCCGGAGCATGGACAGCAGAACGCCATACGGAATAAAAACAATGCCATTATTTAAAATTTCACTGCGTCCGAACGATTCCGCAAATGGGATCAGATTTACACTCCGCAAATGCGGCAAAGAAACCAGATCAAACGAAAATTTAAACAGGATAATCCAGACAAGTACAAACAGATAGAGAATCAACAGAACCACAGTAACGGGATCTAATTTAGAATTTTTAGAATTCATCATAAAAACCTCCTGAAATTTATATTAACTGTACTATATTAAATATAACAGATAGAAATAAATTTGTCAAGAGATTTTTTTTAAAATTAAAAAAAATCAGCTCCCTGCTAATTCCAGTGAGCTGAAAAATTTTTGATTCTAAAAAAATGCAGAATTATTCCTCTGTGTCCGGATCCACAACAACTGCATCAACAGCTTCGATCAGTTTTGTACCGCAGTAAGGACAGAATTTTTGATTTTCCATCACATATTTTTTGCAGTTTGGACAAACAGATGCCGTGTCCAGAGAACCAAGCTCCGCTTTTGCGGCAGCAATCTGTGCTTTTGCATCCGCAATTTCCGTCATGTACCCAGAAAATTCTGGCATATTCTTGTTGCCATAGATCTCCTCGCATTTTTTGCCCATCGCGATATAGATCTCATTCATCTTGGATTCTGCACGGCGGATTGTACTTTGCAGCTTTGCCTTTTCTGCCATTTTCTTAGAACCATCCACAGCGCCTTTGGTCAGTTTTTCGGCGGAATCTTTCATATCAGCGCCAAATTTTGTTAATTTTTCTCTCAGATCCATAAAAAATACCTCCATTCTGAAAAATCAAGTGCGATTTTCATCACTTAGAATATTACAAGTTTAACATGTTTCAGGAAATTTGTCAAGCATTTTCCGTGAAAATGTCTTGAAAATTAATTTCACAAAAATTTTTCATTTGCTGTTCTGTCGTCCGGAACACCAGGACGGAATTTTCTCCATAGCACGCACACAAATCCCGGAGAAGAATTTCCGGTGAGAATGCATGAAAAAATCTTTTTGCAGATTGTAAAGTCTGATAACCAATCTGTACCCCGGAATCCTGCTCTCTGCTTTTTTCCTGTAATTTATTATCAAGATATAAATTTTCCTGATAATGATGATTTTCCAATTTACAGACGATTTTAATTTTGCAGTTATGTATTAATTCCATCTTGCATAAATCACTCTCTTTCTGAAAAAATTCCACAAAAAACAGAGCAGACAGAAAACCTGAAAGCAGAGCCATCCGGCGAGAGCACCGAGCATATTCAGGATATAATCATCCACATCGCACTTTCCCAGCAGTGTCAGTGCCTGGATCATTTCTGCACCGCCAATCATGACCGTCAATGTCAGACAGAACCAGAACGGATTTCTCTGTTTTTTAAAAATATATGGCAGAAAAATCCCCATGGGAAAGAGCATTGCCAGATTTCCGGCAAGATTCTTGCATGCAATCGGAAACAAGAGATTATCCGGTTGAAGCCAGCTCCTGAAATACTGGATGGTCGCAAACGGCTTTAATTGGAAAGACATCCGAAAAGCCTGCTGATAGGACATATCCGCCGGAAATGGTTTGTGAAACTGTGAGGATTCCTGCCAGATCAGACGTTCAAAAAACAGCAGATACAGCACACACAGCAGGTAAAATACAAATGCTGCTTTGACAAGAACATTCCAAAAACAGAGAATTTTATGATTATTTTGAATTTTCTTACTTTTAACTGTATCATACTCCCGATACATTTTCAACTTATTCTCATGATATGCCGGATCACCGGAAACGGTTCTGCGTTTCATCATAAGAATACCCTATCACAGCAAGCTTTTTCTGGATTTCCTGTGCATCGCAGTCATTTGCTTTGCAGAATTCTTCCAAAGAAGTATAAAAATCTCTTAACTGTGTATTGAGATAACTCACCAGGATTGCCGGATCATTTGGCAGATTCATAAAAAATCACCTCTTACATAAAGCACAATTATAATAATTATTCTGTTGTTTTTTATTATAAAGCTTTCTCTGGAATTTGTCAAGGGAAAATCTCAGATTTTACCGGATTTTCATAAAATTTTCAGATAATCATCAAATAACACAATCAATTAATTGCAATTCCGGAACGGGCATTTCTGTGATCTGTATTGCGGAACAGATTCTTTTTTCGGCTTGCTCACAAAGTACATCAGAATCCGCATGGATTTCGCAAAGAACATCGCCATCCTGGATTTCATCGCCGATCTGATGAAGAAAAACCACACCAGCTCCGGGATCAATCTGCGAATTCGCAGACGTTCTGCCTGCGCCCAATTCCAGACAGGCAAGCCCGATTTCTTCGCTATGGACAGATGCCAGATAGCCGGATTTGTCCGAAAACAGCATTCTGCTTGCTCTCGAATGTGGCAATTTTTCCGGATGATCCGTCACAGAAGCATCTCCGCCCTGTGCGGCAATCATTTCAGCAAATTTTGTAAGCGCTTTGCCAGATTTCAGCGCTTTCAGGGCTTTACATCTGCATTCCTGCAAATCTCCCATTCCGGACAGCGCTAACATCTGCCCGGACAAATCAATTACCAGTTCTGCAAGCGGATTGTGAATTTCACAGCGCAGAATAGAAATTGCCTCCCGGACTTCGAGTGCATTCCCCACAGCCATCCCAAGAGGTGCATTCATATCTGTAATCACAGCACTGCATTTTTTGCCGTGAGCAATTGCCGTGGATTTCATGCTTTCTGCCAGGGCAAGTGCGGATTCTCTTGTCTTCATGAATGCGCCATTACCGCACTTAACATCCAGAAGAATGCAATCCGCATTGAGTGCCAGTTTCTTGCTCATAATGCTTGCAGAGATCAACGGAATACTATCAACCGTTGCCGTCAGATTCCGGAGCGCATAAATTTTCTTGTCTGCCGGAGTCAGATTGCCACTCTGGGCGATCACCGCACAGCCGATTTTCTGAATCTGCCTGTAAAAATCCTGCCGGGAAAGATTCACAGAGAAGCCGGGAATGCTTTCTAATTTATCAATTGTACCGCCTGTGAATCCCAGACCACGCCCGGACATTTTGGGGACATAACCGCCGCAGGCGGCAACAATCGGGGCAATCATGAGCGTTGTCTTATCGCCGATACCACCAGTGCTATGCTTATCAACTGTCGCACCGGGGATCTCCGAAAAATCCAAAATTTCACCGGAATCCCGCATGGCAAGCGTCATATCTGCTGTTTCTTCCGGAGACAATCCCTGACAACGGACAGCCATCAGCCATGCAGACATCATATAATCTGGAATTTTATTATTTGTAAAATTAGTAATTAAAAATTGCATTTCTGATTTCATAAGCTTTTTTTGTCTCACTGTTTTTTGAATCAAATCATAAACTTGCATATTCTCATCCCCTATTATCTTATTAAAAACAAATAATTATTTTCCTAAATTATAGCATAGTGAGTAAAAAAAGTCAATAAATATAATTCTTGACAAATTGCTGAAATTA
>CAMWTO010000086.1 GCA_947177205.1 uncultured Ruminococcus sp.
GTAAAAATGTACAAAAATCAAACTGCTATGATGCAATATCATAGCAGTTTTTGATATTTTTTTAATTTTCAGAATTATTTTAATAACACTGCCGCCCAGCCGTCCCGTTCCTGCATTTTGATTTTCACAAAGCCATTCTGTTCCAAAACGGAAATCACTTCGTCCGCACGTTCAGAAATAATTCCGGAAACAATCAAATAGCCGTCCTGTTTCAGGAATCCCCGGAACAATCCTGCCATTGCAATTAACACGTCCGCCACGATATTGGCGCAGATCAAATTATAATTTTCTCCGATTTTCTCACGCAGATCAGAATCCTGACAAATATCACCGCAGTAAGCCTGATACTTTTCCGTTGGGATGTGATTCTTTCCGGCATTTTCGACAGCCGTCCGGACGGAATTCTCCACAATATCCACTGCTGTTGCGGATTCAGCGCCCAACAGGATGCCGCCGATAGACAGAATGCCACTCCCACAGCCTAAATCCAGGATTTTGTCCTGTTTCTGGATGACTTCTTCGAGCAATTCCAGACAAAGCCTTGTCGTATGATGCTGACCTGTGCCGAAACTGGATGCCGGATCAATTTCTAAAATAATTCTCTGATTCTGTTCTTCCGGGATTTCTTCCCAGGACGGCTTGATTAATAAATTTTTACCAACCGGGAGTGGTTTAAAATACTGTTTCCAGTTATTCGCCCAGTCATCTTCTTTCACGGAATTGGTGAACAGCTCCAGACTGCCGAAAAATTCGGAATTTTCTGCAATTTTTAATTGCTTCAGCAAATTCTTCACAGCCAGCATCTGTTCCGCACCTTGTGCATCATCCGGCAGATAGAACGTCACGCTTGTCTGGCAATCCGCAAGACCCATTAAATCATGGTCAATATAATCCCACTGCCCCTGTTTATTTTCTAAAAATTCCTGAAAACTTTCTTTATCCTGTGTCACAAATCCCTTGACACCCAGATCCGTCAGCATGGCACAGAGTATCTCCAGTGCCGGTGTTTCGGTCATAATTTTTACTTCGATCCAGTTCAGATTCATAATACAAAAATCTCTCTTTCTTATAAAAATTTTGCGATAGCTTATAACTTTTTATAATTTTGCTGTAACTATTCTTCATTTAGAAATCTAATCGTAGCCGAATCAAGATTGTCATTCATATAGGTACATTTTATCTCAATGCCATCAATTTTCTTGGTGTATCTATAATAACTAGTTGCTTCGTCCGTATCATACAAATCCATAAAAGCCAAATGTTCCACTTGTGCTTCATGATTCGCACAAAAACCAAGTCCGTTCAAAGAAAACGGAATCGCATCTGTATCCAGGCTGTTTTCAAAGGAAAAAAACAAGCTGTAAATTGGTGCATCAAAAAAATTTTCCTTATTTTCACAATCTGCTACAACAACCCCTCCAATATCATTCTCATAATATGTAATTAATGCACCTGCTCGGTGGGTTGACTCATTGATAGATAGTGGATGTTCCTCCGTATCCTGTATGGCAAATCCTTCTCCAAGACTATGCAGTGTACAAGGAATAGACAGTGGCTCTCCATTTATGTAGATCGCCTGACAAAGTGTTTCAGCAGTCCATTCTTCTGCTGGAATGGTAATCGGGTCTATATCCAAAGCCGCTTGCAATTTTTGTCTCACATCGTCGGGAATTTCAGATACAGAGTTATCAGCAATAGCTTGTGATTCTGTGCCTGAAAGATCGGATGTCATATCATCTTGTTTTCCGCAACCACCAAATAGTGATACAGCGAAAATTAAGAATAAGATTATCTTCTTTTTCATAGTTTCTCCTTATTTCATGCAGAACCGCCGGCTTTTTACCGACGGTTCCGCACTCTTAATCGTTTTCGTATAGAGTGATAACGAAAATTAACGACAATTGCCTGCTGCCAGGTTTGCGGAACGTAAGGAAATCCATCCTTCCTGTCCCTCATAGCGAACTTTTCCCCACTGGAATTCTTCATCCACTTCTACAACATCCAGGCATGTCCCTGCCGGAACGGTCTGCAATGCCGCAGAAATACCATCCGGTTCTGACAACAGATCCAGATCCTTGAGAATGTAGAATCTCACTGTGATGTACAGATCTTTTTCCTTAATCTGACCTAACACAGATTCCATCTGATCTTCCGGCACACAGACCGGAACAGTTTCTTCTGTCGGTGTTGCGGCAGTTATACCCGGCGCTGTCTCTGGTGCAGTTTCCAGAAGAATAATCTGAATATTGTCTAAATTTTGCTCAGACTCCTGAACATCCTGAATATTCTGATTCTGGGAATCCGGATTGACGTGATTTTCTGAATTTTCCGGATTTTCTATAATGGGATCAATTAAGATCTCCGTCTGTGCAGTCGTCATTGTGCAGGTGGTTTCTTCTGTCGTACTGGTTGGCGCTTTGGTGATAATTACCACTTCGTGCATTGTTTCGGGTTTCGTCGTAGTAATTGTAACTTCTGTTGTATCCACAGCAGGTGCAGTCTGAATGAAAACTTCTGTTGATTTTGATGTTTCTGATAGTTCAGTCACTTGGCTCGCAACTGTTTCAGTATCTGCAACTGTTGTGACAGGTGCTGTTTCCGGCATGGTTACAGGTACGGTGGATAATTCCACAACTGGTGCAGTTGCCGGCACTTCCGGAATAATCTCCGGCGCTGTTTCCGGTGCATCTGCATGCTGCACAGACGTCTGCACGGAATTCTGTGTCTCAGATAATCGGGAATTCCCGGAATTTTGGGGATTTTTATAATTTGTCGTCCGGAAAATCCGCAGGGAATTCATGCTTGCCACACCATACGTTTCATTCAGAGAAGTGCCCTGGCTGCCGGGATCAAGCATCATAATTTCTTCGCCTTTCACACTGTCAACGGCAACAAAATGCGCTCCATACTTTACCTGTGCCACCACAGAAAAGCCGTCCGCAAGCAACTGCTGTACCCTCTGAATTTTCTGTTCATCCGTGCCATACAGATCCACTCTGCCGTCGAATTTGAAATCCGGTGCATAATACGCCAATGCGCTCCAGTTCAGATCACCGTCTGCTGAAAAACCGCCGTTTTCATTCAGGAATTCGATCAGAACACCCGGATTGAAGTCAGAATCCGTTACCGCACCGGATTTGACCATCAACATAGCGGAAGAAGTCACGGCACAGCCGTATTTTGCCACAGTTCCGCCGTTTGTACCCATTGTCATACTGCTCCAGCTGCTCCCGGTCTGTTTCCAGCTTCTGTAATTATTCGTCATACTGGCATAAATCAGGGAACTGCCAAACAATGTCGCACTCAGTACAACGGACGCAACTGCGCCAAGTGCCTTGACTCTACCTTTCAGAAATGACATCCGCAATCATCTCTCCTTTCGTAATTCACGATTCAAAATTTTTTGTGATGTAATTGTTTTTCCTGCTTTTTCGCGAGCTTCTTCTGCTGAGCCTGTTCTTTCAGGAACTGCTCCCGGAATGCTTGCCACTTCAGATATGTCCCGGCAAGCTGTAACGCTGTCATCATTTCCTGTGTCTGTAATTCTTTCTTTTGGTTCTGACAATCACAATCGTAGAGCAGTACGTCGATTGCTGCAAAGAATGCATCGAAACATGCAGTTGCATCCGCCGGGCAGAAGAAACGGGAACGGGCTGCAAGTTCCTGAACGGTCGTACTGTCTGATAAACGCAGCTGCCGGCGCATGTGCTGGAACAGCGCCACTGCACAAGTCTGCGGTGTCATATGAAGTAATTTCTTGCGGAAGAAAAATTCCTGGATTGTCGGGAGTTTAAAATAAATCACACCTGCAAGCAGTGCAAGTACCAGGATAACAAAGCCCCATTGCATAACAGCCTGATTCTCTGCCTTTGTACTGTCCGGAAGATCCATGCTCGGCACAGTCGGTTCAAAACTCAGCCAGCCGTAGCCGGAAATATACACTTCTGGGAATGCATGCGCATCCCGGACTTTGATTAAATAATTTGTGTCATGCTGATTAATTTTAAAATTATATAATTCATTTAAATGATAACCCTGGGTGTATCTTGCCGGGAGACCAGCACTCCGGCATAATAATACCATTGCCGTAGCGAATTCATAGCAGACACCCGTCCGGCTCTGTGTCAGAAAATATGCTGCATCCTCGCCGTTGGCTTTCTGATAACTCTGATCATAAACAAAACCCTGCTGTACAAAATACTGTTCAATTGCCTGGGCTTTCTCAAAATCAGATTCCAAACCGGCTGTGATTTCCTTTGCCAGTGTCTGGATGATTTCACTCTGAGAATCAGACACATTCACAAAATCCAGATAAGAATAAGCATGGTTATATTCACGATCTGCCCGGATCAACAATTCTGCCTGTTCTGGCTCTCTGTTCTCCAGAATTTCTATGGCATCCAGCAACAGATCATGATAATTCTGATTGGATAATTTTTTAAGAACCGGATTCACGGCTTCGTATTTCGCATAAGTATCCGGATAATACTGCAAAGAAACGCCATTTGCAAAATTCGGCGCTGAAACGGTGTTCATTGCAGACTGCCAGACCTGATCTTTGCTGACCTCACTGCCTAACAACATTGTCCGGGTTGGAGACGGCAAAACCTGCGTTGTGAATCTTGTGTAGAGATATAACTCTCTAAGATCCTGTTCCGGGAGTATCATCCCTGCAAATTCTGTCAGATCATATGTCTCTGCAAAATCCTGATCCAAAGCAGCCGCATCCAGAATGGCTTGCAGGACATCCTGCGGCTTGTCTGTCATCGGTTCTTGCAGATCCTGAAACGGTCTGTCATAGCTTTCCGAAATATTCCAGGAATCTTCTGCGCTGTTATAATAAGAATATGTCTGTGTGCGCAGTCTTAAAGATTCCGGAGAATTCACATAATAAATCGTTCTTGTATTATTCGATGTCGAAACTGTATTATCGGTTGTATCCGTGAACATGCTGATCGCATTCATAAGAATATCCGACCAGGAACTATAGGACATCGCATTATCAATGAATTCTCTGTCCGGCGTAATTGTCGGTTTCGGAATGACAGACGCCAGAACGGAGAATGTAATCACATACATGACAATGGAAATTTTCCCCTGTGAACTGGGAATATACCGCTGTTTGTCCGTATCCCGGAGCATCCGGCAGTAAATCATTAACAGAAAATAACTTGCCAGTAAGACAATCACCAAAATCGCCGGCATATGCTGTCCCTCTTTTGCGTAGAAACTCAAAGGAATCAGCATAATCAGGAACTGCATACTCATCCGGTATCTGGTTTTAGCGAAATAATAGACAATGCTTGTCAGAAAGCCAAGCATTAATAAATAAATTGCCGCCGTGTACCAACCAGAGAACGAAACAACGCTCTGCGGTGTCAGAAACCACACCAGAAAACTGATCGGATAATCTCGCTGTCCCCAGTTGACAATCATCCCAATCAATTCCAGTCCTGCAAACATGTAGACCAGATAACATAATGGACCGATCCATTTATGTTTTGCCACGAAATCATAGAATTTCATCATGCACCAACTAATGGGAATGGCAAGAAAAGCATAGAGATAAAACCTGTCCGCATGATAATAATACATCACCGTCATGACCAGAAAAACAGCATATGCCCGTACAGGATCATAGGAATCATTTGATAATTTCTCCTGAAATTTCTGCATCACAGGCGTTTTCAGAAAATTCTGCAATTTTAATCTCACGAAAACACCTCACTTTTTCAGGTTCTTCATGGCAAAATCCTCACTCAGTTCCCACAGCGCATCCATTTCAGAAAGCACAGCACTCTGCGTCCCTGTCGGACAGACGGCACAGACATATCCCTTATTTTTCAGATCTGTCAGCTCCATGGCAAGTTCCACATCCGGTCTTGTTGTATAGATCAAATATGCGCCGGATTTTTCCTGCATTGCCGTCAGGTCAATCCTGTGGGAATCGTTCACGAAATCCGCAACAGCAAGTTCCACTGCCGCATTTCGGACATCATTTTCCTGTTCGAGCATCAAACATTTCCAGTTCCCGGAAGACGCAAACCGGATAGTACAAGGAATTCCCTGTTTGACAAGCAGAATCAGAAAACCTAATGCACCCTCCATCATGATCTCCCGGCGTTTCAGATCTTCCTCCTGATTTTCAGAATGCAGATCCAGAATCAGCGACGGCTGTGTCGTGGATGCTGCCTCGTCCATCCGCACCATTAATTTCTGACGTTTCGCCGACATTTTCCAGTTGATCCGCCGCAGATTATCTCCGGCAATATATTCCCGATGAATATAGCCCGGCATGGATTTTGCCGAAAAACTTGCAGATGATTCTTCTTCCTCATCATCCTGCGTAAGAATCACATTACTGATTGTATGAAGCATCATCCCTGCACCTGTGATTTCGGGAATGTCCGGAATCACGCCAATCCGGACAGCATCCGGCAATCCCGGAATCCGGAAATGAAACAAGCCCAGATAATCAGAAACACCGGTTTCCTTAATCGAAATTTCCGCAGCACCGGCATATTTTGCCGTCATCCGGTCAGGGATTTCCAATGTTCCTTTTGGCATCATGGCACTCTGGATTGCCCGTGCATCCTGTTGGATGACATTTGCTGAGGATTGCAATACACATTTCAAAAACGGCACAGGGAGCCTGGAATCTGTCTCAGCGACAAGATTCACGAAAAATTCCCTGCCCTTGACAAGGTAATCCGGTGCTTGCAGAGAAATTTTCAGTTTTCTGCTTGCATAATAACTCAGCAAAACGGACAACAGCGGCGCAAGAAGGAAGAAACTCCATACAACCACACCAATGTCGCCGTCCAGATAAAACGTGAAAACATATGCCATCAATCCCATCAGGATGAGTTCAAACAGGAATTTACAACGCTCCAGGATCGCTGATAGTTTATTCATAGAAATTCACCATAATTATCAGGGGTTTACCGGAACTGGAATCGTGTCCAGTAACTGTTTTACAAATTTTTCCGGTGTCCCTAGCGTGTTCCTGCCTTTGGGAGATAATAAAATTCTGTGTGCCAGTACCGGAATTGCCAAATCTTTCACGTCATCGGGTGTTGCAAACGCTCTGTTATGGATGAATGCGGATGCCCGGACGGCTTTGTAGCAGGCAATACTTCCACGGGGGCTGACACCGAGTGCGGACAGATCGCTTTCCCTGGTGGCACAGACTAATCTCAGAATATAATTTTTCACAGATTCAGAAACTTGTATTGCATTCACTTTTTTCTGCAAGACGCAGACTTCTTCTGTAGAAATCACCGGACTGGAAATATTTCCAATGGGATTGCCCTCGCCGTTACGTTCCAGAATGGCAAATTCTTCCTTTAGTGTCGGGTAACCCATCGAAATCTTCATAAAAAAGCGATCCATCTGAGCTTCCGGCAGATGATATGTCCCATAAGTCTCCACGGGATTCTGCGTTGCAATCACCATGAACGGCGCAGGAAGAACATGCGTCTGTCCGTCCAGACTGATCTGATGTTCTTCCATGATCTCCAGCAAAGCCGACTGAACTTTTGGAGATGCCCGGTTAATTTCATCTGCCAACAGGAAATTGCAGACCGCCGCCCCCTCTCTGTATTCGAGAGAACCGTCTTTCTGATTCACGACGGAATAGCCCGTAATATCCGATGGCATAATATCCGGCGTGAGCTGAATTCTGTGGAATTCACCACCGATGGAACGGGACAGCGCCGCCGCAAGCTGTGTTTTTCCGACGCCGGGAACATCTTCCAGCAGGATATGACCGTCGCAGAGCAACGCTGTGACAGCAAGCAGGACGGTTTCTTCTTTGCCAATAATAACCTGTCCTACACTTTTCAGGATTTTTTCCACATCATTCTGCATAAATTTGATTCCTCTCTTGAAAAAAATTTCACAAATTTAAAATCTGTCTTTATTATACCATAAAAAGAAAAATTTGTACAGTGTTTTTTTCAATTTTTTCCAAAATTTTCAAAAAAATTTTAAACGATTTTGTGAAATAATTTGAACAATTCTTCCAAAATATTCCAAAATCATAGCGAATTGCAAAGAATTTCCAGAGCATCTTCATAACGTCCCTCAACAAGGGCAGGCGTTGCCTGGAGCAATGCAATCCGGAGTTGTTCCGCATAAAATTCCGTGGCATAATCCCCGGACACGTGAAATGTATCCTGATAAGTATCATTGTTAATTAAAATAAAAATACTGTTAAAATTCTCAGAATTTTCAAGTAATGCCTGATGATAATTCTTCGCAAATTCCCCCGGTGCAAGGTCGTCCAGATGATCCGTTATCAAAAGATATACGTTCTGCTGTGCCAGGATGTTCCCATAAGTTTCACGGGCGGATTCAGAAAGCACCTGATCTTCGTCAATCAGGTACATCATTTCAGAATTTAAAGAATTCACACGCTCCTGGAGCGGATTCACTGGGACAGTTTCCGGAATTTCAGAATATTCCGGCTCAGGATCTGGCAAAATTTCCGGATCTGGTTCAGAATCTTCCGGACTCTCAGAATCTGCCGGAATTTCCTGTAAATTTCCAGGATTCAGGAAATCCATTTCCGCCGGCGCATCCACGAATTCTTCCGGAGATTCTCCAGAAAATTCCTCTGCATGGGCAATTCCGGCACAGCCTGTACAAAGACAAAGCAATCCCAGGCATATTAAAAAATAATGTTTCATAATTTCCCCCTGTTCATGGATTCGCAGATCCGGTGTATTCCGTCGGCTCTGGAAGCGAATAGACCGTATCTTTCAGAATTTGTGTATTTGCATTGAAATCCACCTGTAACACCGACTGCCCGTCAATGTCCGCCGGAGTGTATGTCCCATTTGCCGGGATCTGGAGCTGTTCAATCTCATAGGATACTACAAGCGGCGCTTTCAAAGAAAGAAAATACAGCTCCGTTGTGGACATGTTCGCTCCCACATGCGGCAGCGCCGAAGAAATCAGCTCCGGGACGGCTGTTGCAGCTTTTGACTTCATGTTTTGAAAAATTTGCGTCATGACTTCCCTCTGCCGGGATGTCCGTTCAAAATCCGCATTTCCGACATAACGGATTCTTGCGTAGGACAATGCCTGCTTGCCGTTCAGAATAAATTTTCCGCCTTTTTCCAAAAAATCAGACATGATGTCATCCCCGGCAAGGGCGTTCACTTCACTTTGGAGGATTTCATTCACTGCCTGCGCCTCGGCATCCGACACATCAATTTCCACACCGCCGAACGCATCAATAATTCCGGCGAATCCCATAAAGCTCACACAGAAATAATCATCAATGCTGATCTGATAATTCTGTTCCAGCGTATCCATGAGGAGTTCCGCACCGCCGTAAGCATATGCCGCATTTAATTTATTGTTTCCGTAACCAGGAATCTGAACATAGGCGTCTCGCATGAAAGATGTCAGATATATTTTTTCTGTCATGGAATTCATGGATAACAGCAGGATCGTATCAGATCTTCCCCGTTCGGTGGTAATATCCCTTGCATCCGTGCCGATTAACAGAATGTTCTGGACGTGTCCGGCGTCAAGCGTTCCGGTTGTGACCGTCCGGGGCATCCGGGGAATTTTTTCTAATTTACTGATTAATAACAAAGCAACTGCGGAATAGATCCCAAACAGGATCACCGCAAGAACCAAAATTTTTCGGAGCAGACGTTTCAGAATACCACCTCCGTGGGATTTTTTACGGGATTTTGGTGCAGAAGATTTCCGGGAAGATGTTGTCTTCCGGGAATTTGCAGCAGATCCGGCTTTTCCGGAACTGGAATTTTTAGAATGATTATTTTTGATAGTATTATTT
>CAMWTO010000087.1 GCA_947177205.1 uncultured Ruminococcus sp.
TTTTAACATAATTACATAAACAAATTATAAATAATTTAAGAACAAACCATGAATAATTATTTATTTTTTCTTTTTGCCTGATTGGCTTTTCCGTTTGTTTTCTTCTGCTGTAATTCTTCAAATTTTGCTTTTCGGCTCTGCACATCCTGCAACGCCGTACTGAAATATTTCTCTACTTCCTGAAAACGTCCTTTTACGTAATTATCCGTTGCCTCCCGGATGGCATCTGACTCGCTCTTTGCCTTGGTAACCGCTTCTAATGCACGTTTTTTGGCCTCTTTCACAATGGCTTCTTCTCCAACTATTGTTTTGGCACGTTCTTCCGCCTGCCGAATAATCTTTTCTGCTTTCGTTTCGGCATCCTTGATAATTCTGTCACGGTCATAGGCAATGCTCTGCGCCTGCCGGACTTCCTGCGGAACGTTCAGACGGGCATCGTTAATCAATTCCCGCATTCTTTCTGCGTCAATCACAGATTTATGCGGCGAAAACGGCATTGATGTCGCTTTATCCAGTAATTCGTCCATATCTTCCAGAATTTCTTCAATACTCATCTTTTAGTCCCCTTTCTCTGACAAGCCGATCCTGAATCACATCCAGAATGCAGGCAGGCACAAATGAACTGATGTCGCCGTTAAAATATGCAATCTGTTTGACCATACTGGAACTGAGATACATGTTTTCCTGACTGGTTGTCAAAAAAACGGTCTCAGCACCCTCGTACAGCACTTTATTGGCAAGCGCCATCTGAAATTCATATTCAAAATCACTCACAGCACGTAAACCTTTGACAATCGCAACCGCCTGCACACGTCGGACATAATCCACAAGCAGACCATCCAGGATATCAATCACGACATTGTCCAGGTGCGCCGTTGCATCTGCAATCATCATCATGCGTTCCGTTGCAGTAAAGCTCGCCTGGTTTTTCATGGCATTGGTGGAAATCAGCACAATGACTTTGTCAAACAGCGTGGATGCTCTCGTAATAATATCCAGATGTCCTAATGTGACAGGATCAAAGCTGCCAGGGCAGACTGCAATTCTTCTCACGACGTTTCACCTTTCTTAAAATAATTTAATAATTTATAATTTTGCAAATACTGATACTACTATTTTACCATAAAAATACTTTTTTTGCAAGCCTAAATTCAAAATTTTTTCCGGGAGTTTGCATTCTATCTCATGTTCTGCAATAATTTTTCCGTCGGATTTTAAGATTCTCTCTGTATCAGGGAGAATTTTTTCCAGAATCTGCATCCGGTAGGGAGCATCCAGAAAAATCAGATCAAACGCATGTTCCGGACAATTCCGGAGATACTGCTCTGCGGACTGATGATAAATTTCAACACGATCTGTAAAGCCGGTTAATTTTAAATTCTCTTTTACAACAGACAAGGATTTTGCGGACTGATCTACAAAAACTGCCTGCTTTGCACCACGGCTCAGCGCTTCAATCCCTAGCTGACCGCTTCCGGCAAACAGATCCAGCACTCTTGCACCGGGGATCTCAAACTGAATTGCCGAAAACATGCCTTCTTTCACTCTGTCGGTTGTCGGACGGACATCCATCCCGTCCAGTGTCTTTAATCTGATTCCCTTGGCACTGCCTGTAATGACTCTCATATTATTAATTACTTCCCTCCTGTTGTGCCGGGTGCAGATAGGCATATAATGCCTGTGCTGTTTTTTCTGAAATCCCGGCTTTCTGTAATTCCTGCAAATCTGCATTCCAAAGCGCATCTCTAGTCTTGAAATACAGCATTAATTTCTGTGCACGTTTCTGACCGATTCCGGCAACCTGAGTCAGATCAGAACGGAAACTGTTTTTTTTGTGGACGTTGTGCATATAAGCCACAGAATAGCGATGCACTTCATCCTGAATTCTTGTCACAAATTGAAATGCTTCCTGTATTCCGGAAATGCTGATTTCATTTCCATTCCCGGCAATTGCCCTTGTCCGGTGTTTTTTGTCTTTTACCATGCCGAACAGAGCAATATCCGGCGCAAGTTTCTGGATAATCCCGGCAACGGCATGGACATGTCCTTTTCCGCCGTCTAATAAAATCAAGTCCGGCTTTCTGGCAAAATAGCTGTCATAGTCCGGATCAGATTCTGAATCAGATAAATGTGATAATCTTCTCTTGATGACTTCCTGCATACAGGCATAATCATTCTGATGCTGCTGTTCCTTGATCCGGAAACGCTTGTAGGCTTTCTTCAAGGGTCTGCCATTCTCAAAAACAACCATCCCGGCGACCATAGATTCCGATGCGAAATTAGAAATGTCATAGGCTTCAATATATTTTGGCACTCTGGACATGCCCAGAATCTTCCCCAGTGCCTCCACGGCGAGCAATTCTTTACTTGTCCGGTTCTCCTGAATCGCAATAGATTCCATTGCATTGTTTTTTGCCATCTGGATTAACTGCAAACCACTGCCCTTCTGGGGTGTGATGATTTTAATCTTGAATCCTGTCTGTTCTGACAGCATTTTTTCTGTCATTTTCTGATCTGCAATGCTTGACTCCAGTAAAATAATGTTCGGGAAATCATTTTCAAGCTTCCTTCTGTTCTGATAAAACTGCGCTACAAATGAATTTAATACAGAATCCCCGGCATATTCCTGAATTTTAAAGTTTAATTTATCCTGTAGTCTGCCGTTACGATAAATCAGAACCGACACAGAAATTTGATCCTGATTATCCGCAGATGCAATCACATCCACATTTTTAAAATGATGATTCAGAATTTTCTGTGCAGAACCGGCTTTCTGCATGGCATGAATCCGGTCACGGAGCATGGCGGCTTTCTCAAAATCCAGATTTTCCGCCGCTTTCTGCATTTCTTTCTGCATTCTGTTCAAAGAAAATGAACTTCCTTTTTGAATATATTCAACTGCCTGGGCAATCCGTTTCTGATAATCTTCTTTTGTCAGATTTCCCCGGCAAATTCCGGCACATTTCCGGATATGATAATTCAGACAGGGTCTTGCCTTCTGGAATGCCTGTGGAAATTTCTTCCTGCAAGTGGGTAACTGAAAAATCGTGTTGACTTCCTCCACAATCGTATTTGCCACAAATGCACTGGTATGCGTCGCAATATATCTGCCGTTTTCTGTTTTATGCTTTTCCACAGTGATCCGGGGATAGGCTTCATCTGAAACTTTAATATAATAAAATCCCTTGTCATCTTTCAATAAAATATTATATTTCGGCTGATGCTGTTTGATGAAACTGCATTCGAGTAATAGCGCTTCATATTCTGACCCAGTCACAATAAAATCATAATCCCAGACATGTGAAACCATTTTTTTCACTTTCGGGAGATGTTCTGCATTCATCCGGAAATAACTGCTGACACGTTTGTGAAGATTTTTCGCTTTGCCAATATAGATAATTTCCTGCTTCTGATTTTTCATCAGATAGACACCAGGCGAATCTGTTAATTTTGCCGTTTTTTCTCTCAGATACGACAAACGTGGATTTAAGTTTAAATTTTTATCTGCATCTTTGTCCTCCATCTGATCACCTCACTTGCAAGAATGCCCCGATCGGTTCACCGGGGCAATCGCTTTTATTTATAAATAATTTTCGTAATATTAATAATATTATTCATCAAAGAACGAACTCTTGAATTTATATTCTCTTGCCCGGTCCCCGTGACAGTCAATCATAATTCTTTCCTGCGAAAGTAAGAATCTCATAATCGAAAAAAATACAACATATGCAATCGAATTGGCAAACAGCGACACATAGACATGCAGTCCGAAAATAACGCCGAACATGCCGGATAAGATAATCACTTCCGTGATAATAATTGCAATTTCCAAAGATTTATTCTTTGGTTCTAACGACAGATACGTGAAACAGATTCCAGCTGAAAAAATCGAATGTGTAATATTCAACACCATAGACGCAGAATCATAGAATGAAATCTGATCCGCATTGAAATCCATAATCATGATTACCACTTCCGTGATCAAATAAATCAACATAGCGCCTTTCATAATCTTTCTTTCCCGGACGATCTTACAGAAATTAATCAGGGAAAACAGCATGAACACAAAGCCGCCTGTTTCCACAGTATATGCCGCAATTTCCAATGGAACGATCTCAAGATTATGCCGCCGGATCGACCAGTAATACACAGCCGAAAAAAACGTGAATACTAAAAATAAAATATTCGCATATTGTCCGCAGATAAAACAGCGTTTCAATTTTGGATGCACGAGGCATCACCCCTGTTTTGCACGAAGCGCACGCTGCCCGATGTCATGACGGTAATGCATCTTATCAAATGCGATTTGTTCCGCACTCTGATAAGCCTGTGCAAGAGCCTGTTCGAGTGTATCCGCTGTTGCTGTAACACCAAGCACTCTGCCACCGGCTGTTAAGAACTGATTTTCTTCAAATTTTGTTCCTGCATGATACACAAATGCATTGCTAACCTGTCCTTTTTCATTCAGACCGGAGATCACTTTGCCGCTTTCATATTTTACCGGATAACCGCCACTTGCCAGAACAACACAGGCAGCACTTTCTTTTTTCCAGTTGACTGGCAATTCCGCAAGTGTGCCATCATAGACAGCAAGCATAATATCTACCAGATCTGTATCTAATAACGGCAATACAACTTGTGTCTCCGGATCGCCGAAACGACAGTTATATTCAATTACCTTTGCGCCCTGAGGCGTGAGCATTAATCCAAAATACAGACATCCGGTGAATGGTCTTCCCTCTTTCTGCATTGCTTCAATCGTAGGCTGGAAAATCTTTGTCATACATTCCTGTGCAATTTCTTCCGTATAATACGGATTGGGTGCAACTGTTCCCATGCCGCCGGTATTCAAACCCTCGTCATTATCCAATGCTCTCTTATGATCCATAGAAGAAATCATCGGAATCACTGTCTTTCCATCCGTGAACGATAACACAGAGACTTCCGGACCTGTCAGAAATTCTTCAATCACAATCCGGGAACTGCTCTCGCCGAATTTTTTATCATCAATCATTTCCCGAACAGCGGCAACTGCTTCTTCTTCGTTCTGTGCCAGAATAACGCCCTTACCTAATGCCAATCCGTCGGCTTTAATAACAGTTGGATAAGAGTTTTGAGTTTTAATATAAGCAATCGCAGAATCACTATCCGTGAATACTTCATAAGCACCGGTCGGAATCTGGTATTTCTTCATCAGTTCTTTTGAGAAAATCTTGCTCCCCTCAATGATTGCAGCGTTAGCTTTTGGTCCGAATGTCTTGAATCCCTCCGTCTGCATTGCATCTACCATGCCCAGGACTAGCGGATCATCCGGTGCAACAACAACCAGATCCGGTTGTAATTGTTTTGCTAATTCCACCATACCGGGGATATCCGTTGCTTTCACGTCAAAACATTTTGCATAGCGGGAAATTCCGCCGTTTCCGGGAGCGCAGTACAGCTCCGTTGCCTTGGGACTCTCGGCTAATTTCATAATGATGGCATGTTCACGACCGCCACCGCCGACTACTAGAATTTTCATGATAAAAACCTCCTTTTTCAGTAATTTTTAATAATTATTATTATCCTGTTTTATTTCTGATAAATTTTTGCTTGTCACATAAATTTCGATTGACGCAATACTAATCAGTAAAAATCTTGCAACTGTACTCAGAAATCCTATGAATGACTGTGCAGTGCTTACAGCACTGTATAATGCAAGCATGTCACTTCCTGTATATAGTCTATAGAGAGAATGCAACCCAGCACTCAAGATCATGCCAAGTACCCAACAGACTCCAATAGCAACTGCTGTACCAATACCCTTCTGTTCCTGGAATGTATCGGATTTTATGTTAACAAGCGCAATGATGAGCAACATCACCGGGAGAATCGCCTGAATCAGCATAAACGGCAGAGCATACCCGAAAGAATAACTTTCCATTCTTGTTCCCCAGAACAACGGCACAACGATCTGCGGAAACAGCACAAACAGGCAATTCAGAATGACATTACAGCCGGAGAGTATGGCGGCAGCAACCGCCATACCCCGGATAGATTTATCTTTCTTCATAATGATCAATGATGGAATAACCGGATGCCTGTGAATGCCATTGCAATATTGTACTTATTGCAGGTCTCAATCACATTATCATCACGGATCGAACCGCCCGGCTCTGCAATGTATGCAACACCAGATTTTTTTGCTCTTTCGATATTATCCCCGAACGGGAAGAATGCGTCAGATCCCAGACAAACATCTGTATTTTGTGCAAGCCATGCCTTTTTCTCTGCAACAGTGAATACTTCCGGCTTGACTTTGAAAATCTTCTGCCATTCGCCATCACGGAGAACATCTTCGTATTCATCACCGATATAAACATCAATCGCATTATCACGGTCTGCACGACGGATTCCATCTACAAACTGCAAGCCTAGTACCTGCGGAGACTGACGCAGCCACCAGTTATCGGCTTTCTGTCCTGCAAGGCGTGTACAATGGATTCTGGATTGCTGTCCTGCACCGATTCCAATCGCCTGACCGTCCTTAACGTAGCACACAGAATTGGACTGTGTATATTTCAGCGTAATCAGGGAAATCATGAGATCGTCTAACTTATCCGTCGGGATGTTCTTGTTCTCTGTGACAATATTAGATAACAATTCCTGATTGATTGCCAGCTCATTCCTGCCCTGCTCGAATGTCACGCCGTAAACCTGCTTGCGTTCTACCGGATCGGGCTTATAATTCTCGTCAATCTGCAAAATGCAGTAAGTGCCTTTTCTTTTGGATTTGAGAATCTCCAACGCCTCCGGATCATAAGCAGGAGCAATCACACCGTCAGACACTTCACGCTGAATCATCTTTGCTGTGCAAACATCAACTTTATCAGACAATGCAATGAAATCACCATAGGATGACATTCTGTCCGCACCTCTTGCCCTTGCATAAGCACTTGCCAAGGGAGTCAGTTCACCGAGATCATCCACCCAGTAAATTTTTTTCAGTGTATCGCTCAGCGGTCTGCCGATTGCCGCACCTGCCGGGGACACATGCTTGAAAGAAGTCGCTGCACAGACACCCGTTGCGGCTTTCAGTTCTTTTACTAACTGCCAGCCGTTGAGTGCATCCAGTAAATTAATATAACCAGGTTTGCCGTTCAGAACTGTAATCGGCAGTTCAGAACCGTCCTCCATAAAGACTTTGGACGGCTTCTGATTCGGATTACAGCCATATTTTAAAAGCATTTCATTTGCCATGGGAATTTTCCTCCTCAAATAATTTCAAAATCAGGGGCAGAGATTCTCCCTGTTCTGTCTTTAATATTACTGTATTTTTGACAAATACGGCTTCTGTCACAGTATGATGACATACAAAATCAAAATAATTCTGATACTGTTCTGTACCATAAGATAATACCGGAATCGGGGCAGGCTCATAATTTGAACTTTGAGACGCAATGCATGGTGTCAGATAATTCTCATATCGGAGCTGTTCCAGCATAGAAACATCCCCGGTTTGATAAGCCTGAATAAAACGCAGATAGTTCATATAAGAAATTTCATATAATTCTATTTTATTCGTACTGCCAGTATAACCTATAAAAATATAACGATTATCCAGTGTAATGCCGACCGCTTCCCAATTGCCAAAAAATGTACTGAGATAATATACTTTTTTCCGTTCCGGAAACTGCATCATGATTTTGTATATTTATTGATGATTCTGGATTTTGCCTCGCCTGTTTCGATATTGATATAACGCACAAACAGGGAAACTTTGTTATCTTCGTTTAGAGAGTTCCAGAGATCCTCAGCAAACGCATCCAGATCGTTCGGGATGGTGATTTTCTTGGGTTCTCCCTCAAAGCTCGGCAATGGATTGCCGTCTCCCATATAAGTATGGATGAAGTGACCGAATCCGGCAATCGGATTGCTGTAAGAGAATGTGAAACGCTCCACACTGTCAGGATTGCCGTCAGCAGATTTCAGGATGGACATTGCATAATTATAATTTCCGTCGCCAACGTGCATAATTCCGGAGATTCTGGGGGTGTAATTCGGTGCATCGTCCTCATATTCACGAGTGCGGAGCGACTGTTCAAACGTCTGCTGTTTGTCCATGAGTTCATAAATCGTGTCTGTCTGGTCGCCGTTTGTAACGATCGTCTTATTGCCGAGAACTCTCACCGGCGCATAGATAATCAGATGCGGATCAGAAAGCTTTGACGGATCAGCCGCTTCTGTCCGAATGCCGTCTTCTGTCTCCATAAAGACACGATTGCGGGAGTTGACGCTTCTGCCCATGATGAAATATGCTGTCACAGCAGATTTGCCGTCTGCGGATTTGCCGATGATGATCCCTCTGCCGGGATAAGAATTATTTTTTAATTCTTCACAAATATTTAAAACCTGCATAAAAATTCCTTTCCGGATTATTTATTATTATGATTACTCTATAATCCATACATGATCATTCTCAATCTGCAAGCGCTCCTCACAGAACAGACTTACAGCTTGGGGCAAAATCTGCCATTCCGCCTGTTCCATAACACGTCGTTGCAGGATTTCCGGTGTGTCGTCTTTCCGGACTTCCACAGCTTTCTGTAAAATAATCGCACCGCCGTCACAGATTTCATTGACGAAATGCACGGTTGCTCCCGTGAGTTTTACACCTTTTTCCAGTGCTCTTTCATGCACATGCAGACCATAGAATCCATCACCACAGAATGCCGGAATCAATGCCGGATGAACATTAATAATCCGATTTTCATAAGCACGGATCAGCTCCGCATCCAGAATAATCATAAAGCCAGCCAGCACAATCAGATCTGCCTGTTCTTCCCGGAGCAGATCCAGTAAAGCCAGACTGTAAGTATGGTTATTCTGAAATTCTTTTCTGGGCAGTACACGAGACTTAATGCCATGCTTTTCTGCTCTCTGAAGTGCATAAGCATCCGGATTGGAAGAAATCACACAGGAAATTTTTCCGTTTTTGATATTTCCCTGTTCCTGCTGATCAATTAAAGCCTGCAAATTTGTGCCGCCGCCGGAAACCAGTACAATAATATGTTTCATCACGCTAAAATAACTCCCTCGTCAGAAGTGACCAGTTCACCGAGAATATATGCGGACTCTCCTGCGTTGTTCAGGATCTTCACAGCATTGTCAGCATTCTCCGGTGCAACACAGAGAATCATGCCGACACCCATATTGAACGTATTGAACATGTCACGCTCCGGAATATGTCCCGTTCTTGCAATCAGTTCAAAAATCGGCAGAATCTGGACATCTTTTTTCAAGATATGTGCAGAAATCCCGGTCGGAAGTGATCTCGGAATGTTTTCATAGAAACCGCCGCCCGTAATATGCGAGACAGATTTTACAGTGACATGTTGCATCAGTTCCAGAACCGGCTTAACATAAATTTTTGTCGGTGTCAGGAGCGTTTCGCCGAGTGTTGCACCAAGTTCATCAAAATGCAGTGCAAGATTTGCTTCATTGACTTCAAAAACATTTCTGACAAGAGAAAAACCGTTGGAATGCACACCGGAGGATTTCAGCGCAATTAGGACATCTCCGGCTTTCTGCGATTCTGTATTGACAATCTTTTTCTTATCAACAACGCCGACAGCAAAGCCTGCGATGTCGTAGTCGCCGTCGGGATAGAAGCCGGGCATTTCCGCCGTTTCACCGCCGATGAGTGCCGCGCCCGACTGTCTGCAACCTTCCG
>CAMWTO010000088.1 GCA_947177205.1 uncultured Ruminococcus sp.
CAAGAGAATTACAGCATGATCCGGATCAGCTCCGGGCAGCCGTTCTCCGTGAAATCTGTGATCTTGCGGAATCAAGAATCTGTCTGCGTGTCCGGACGCAGACACTCCCGGAGATCCTGGAACCGATTGCGGCGGATATTGTCGTGAAATTATGGCGGCGGTTGTCGTACGAGGGGATTTCCTCCGAGGGTGCGGACAAGATTTCAACAACTTTTGTGGAAAACATTCTTGACGAATATGAACCGGATCTTGCGGCTTATCTGGATTCTGTGGATCAGGAAACCGGGATTAAAAAAATTAGATTCTGGTGAAAAATTAATTATGCGATATATTGAAATTAAATTACTGGAAGAAATTGAAACCGGACGTGACATGCTTGGCAATCCAGTCAAAGAACGACAGGAGATGTGTCCTGCCTATTGCGCAAGAATATCCGGGATCTCTGCAATGGAAACAGCACTTGAGGGCAGGGATGTCACAGAATCCAATCCGGAACTGCTGACAGATGTCCCTTTGCATTTACTGAAAAAAGCAGCAGGCATCCGGATTCATGCACAGGATTTCCAGATTACCGGCATTTATGCCAGAATCCGAGGGGATTTTTCTCTTGTCCAGTTGGAAAGGTGGCACAATCAGCATGAAAATCACCATTGCACTTGACGGCTTGCAACCGTTATATGCCAGATTGAAAGCGAAATCTCAGCAGGATTTTTTAGACGTGCTGAAAGAGACGACAACATACCTGAGAAATACAGCCAGGAAGAAAACGCCAAAAGACACCGGGAAATTACAGCAATCTCTCCGGCAGGTCAATCCGGCAAAGAACCGTGACGGCGAAGTTGGTTATACCCGGAGCTATGCACCGCATGTCGAATACGGACACAGGATCGTCCGGAACGGGAAAAACATCGGCTATGTTCCGGGACAATATTTTCTGAAATCTGCTGTAGCTGACACCCGGATTGAATTTATCCGGCTTGCGACGGGGGCGTTAAAAAAATGATGCTGAAAAAACTGGGATTCGCCGAAGTTGCCGCCGCAATCCTGCATACACTCCGGAAACACACAAAATATCCCTGTTATGATGCCGTTCCGGAGAATGCACCCTCTCCCCTGATCTTTGTGGAAATTGTTAATAAACAAGATTCATCTACCAAAACCATGTACAAGGAGACGTTTACGGCGTATCTGCATGCGATTGCAGCTCCATCCGATTGCCGGACGGAAATCTATCACATGATCAAGACCATAGAAGAAACGCTCACGGAACGAATTGTACTTCCGTCAGGTGTGACAAATATCTTGCAGACGGAAACAGGTGTACAGGCATTGCAGCAGGATGAAACAGGGGAATTTCATGCCGTGCTGGGCTATGAAATCATGGTCAGCTACGGCTTTAAAACAAAAATTTAAATTCTGAAAGGAAATGATTCTTATGGCTACAACATATGGTCAGGTCGCTTACTGCGATATTCCGGATGCCGTCGCAAGTTCCGGCGGTGACTGGCTTTTGTGTATTTTTACGGCAAACGGCGACAGACTGCTTGGAATTGCCGGACAGCAGGGGCTTTCTATTTCAAGATCTGCTGAAACAATTGATGTCACCAGCAAAACAACAGAAGGCGGCTGGAAATCCCAGATTGCAGGTGCAAAAGAATGGAGCATTGACTCAGACGGTGTCTATGTGATGGGTTCTGAATCCCATAAACTGCTTGGAAGATTGTTTGAGTCCAGTGATCTTGTCTGCCTGAAAGTGATCGACAAACGCAACCTCAAAAGTCTGTTCGGCGGTCTTGCCTGCATTACGGATTACAGTCTGGATGCACCCTATGACGATGCTGTGACATACTCCCTGACACTCGGCGGCAACGGGGCGTTGGTGGATTTAACCGAAAGCACGGAGCTGGATGACGGTCACGTCAAGGCAGATGACAATATCCCGGCTGGTCTGCGTTCTCTGGTTACGAATACGTATTTGAGCCAGGCATTTGCTACGGACATGCTGGGTTATAATTTTTCGCATATCTATGGCGAACCATCCATTAGTTTTGAAATGATAGCAAACGCACCAGATCAGACTATCACAATTGAATATGGTAGCAGCGGCATGACAAATTCCTACACAGGGACTGCTAATTTTGTAATGGGTGGTGTGAATGCGATTAAATCTGTATCTTTTACTGTGAAAGTCACCGACGAATCAGGTGAAGTCACCTATCATTTCAACAACACCGGGAAAACTGTTAATTCCGATGGCACAGAAGTAAATAATTAATCAGGAGGGCTTGCAAATGGCTTATTTATTAGACGATCAGGAATATCATCTGCATTACAATCTGGGCAGACTTGAAAAAATCGAACAGGCGGCAGGAATGACCGCTGTCACGCTTGCGGTGGATGCCTCTGTCAATGGCAAATATCCGCCGATTTCTGTGGTGAAACACTATTTTGCAATGGGTCTGCTGAATCAGAACGGCGTCTATGCGCCGCTGAAAAAAGCCCTGGAATTTGCAGAAAAGCAGATCCAGGAATCCGGCTATCTGCCGGTAATGATGGATGTAGTGAATACATTATCTGAGGACTGCGGTTTTTTATTCCAGAACGGTTCATCCGACTAGAATATCTAGGAAATGCCGGAAAATCCACAAAAAAAACGGATCAAGACACAGCAGATTACAGCGAAGTACAGGACTTCGCTTTTTTTGCTGCTAATTTTGGCTACTCCAGATCAGACTATGACGCATTGACACGCAAAGAAAAACTATTTATTATCAAAGCCTATGAAAATAAATTAATTGCAGATTCCAATATCCTGTCTGCTGCTGTTGCCAATGCTGTGTCCAATGTATTCCGGAAGAAAAATCAGCGTCCTAAAAAATTGTGGAAAATCCAGCCGAAACAGGGCGATTTACAGGAACGACAGGAACAGACCAGAATTGCCCAACAAGTGGAGTCCCAGGACAACACAAATTGGATTGCGAAAATCTATATAGCAAATCATAGAAAAATCCCAAAAACTGAAAAGAGAAATTAATATGCAGAATCAGATAATTTGTCCCGGCGTCCCTTATTCCGGACAGATCTGCCCCGGTGTGACATTCAACGGCAAAGACGGCTGGACAAACGGGACACCCGGATTAGGCGGTTTTCACACATGGGATGACTGGCAAGCCTACTGGACAGATCTTGTGATAGATCCGCCGGAAACAGAAATTTTTACAGTCAATATACCCGGTCGGCATGGTCTGCTGGATCTGTCCGAGACACTGACCGGATCACCTGTCTACAAAAACAGAAACATCACCATTACGCTGAAATATCCCGGATCCGGTTCGCAATGGCATGAAGAATATTCCGAAATTCTGGCACAACTGCACGGTCGCATGATTCAAATGATACTGGATTCAGACCCGGAGTATTATTATGAGGGACGTTGTACAGTTTCTTCCCAGAGACAGGATAATTTTCACAGCGTTTTTACAATCTCAATGGACGCTTACCCTTACAAGTATCAGGTTGCGGATTCGTCGGGAGACTGGTTGTGGGATCCTCTGAATTTTGAAACGGGGGTAATCCGGGAATTTGGAAATTTAGCCATTCCTGCAAACGGAACTCTGGAGATAACTCTGCCCGGATCGGATCTGCCAGTACGTCCCCGGATCATAGTCAGTCATGCTTGTACTGTGAAAATCCAAGGTAAAAACTATTCTTTGGAATCCGGTGTTAATCTGAATCTTTTCACACTGGAACAGGAATCGCTTGCACTGATTTTTGAAAATCCCAAAAAACAGGAAATATCTCTGTCCATCCAATACCGGGGAGGAAAATTATAATGCCAGCAATCTACACTGTCAAATGGTCGGATCAGAACAAAATGCAACAGAACATTTCTGCGGATGGCATTCCGGAATCGTCCTGGAATCGTCCAATCTGGAATTTACTGCATGATGCACGATCAGAAGATTATCATATTTTAGAACCGGATCTGAAAATGCAGAAAACCGGGGCGGGATCTTTTACGTTCCGGATCCCGCCGACACATCCGGATTATGCCGAAATTGTGCGATTAGGCATCATGTGGGATGTGGCTGTCTACAAAAATGACGAATTTCTCTGGAGCGGTCATCCACTGGCACTGGAAACGGATTTATACGGCACCTGTTCTGTCACCTGTGAGGGTGTTCTTGGCTATTTATCAGATATTTATCTGGAACCGTTTCATTTTAAGACATATCCGTCTGAAATGTGCAAATGGTTTGTAAATATCTACCGTGACAAAATTCGATCATTGATTCATTCAGACGACATAAATCCGATTTGTATGCACCGGACATTTCAATATGGTTCGGACGTATTTAATGACCAAAAAGAATATTTGCGTTATACCGGAAAACATCTGACAGCAATGGAAGCCATCCAGACGAAATTAATTGATTATTTCGGCGGTTGGCTCGAAGTGACGGAATCCAGAGAATTTGTCAATCCTGGTGTTGACTGGAGTGGTATCTGGAAAATCATTTATCATGTGGAAAATCCGGATCAGCTCCCCATTCAACAAAAATTAGAAATCGGTGTGAACATCATTTCTTTGACGCAGACACTGGATTACACAGACTTTGCGACGGCGCTTGTGCCGGTTGACAGCAACGGGAATGCAATCTATACTTCCGGGCAATACGAAAAAGATGTTTATTTCTATAACAAACATATCAAAAAGCCACAGAATACTGCATTATTTATTAATATTGATCTTGCCGAAAAATACGGAATTATCACAAAGCAATACACAGAAGATGCTTTTGAAGACTGGTTGGAAAATTTCGGATATGAGCAGGCATTTTTAGATCATATGGGAGATATGGCATTTAATCTCTCCGCACCTTTGGCTATGATCGAAGTCCAGGCGATTGATCTGTCAATCCTGGATGATGCAGAAGCATCGATTACAATCGGCTGTAAGGTTCCTGTGATCCTGCAAAAGAACGCAGAACCGGTAATTTTAACTGTGAATGAAATCCAGATCCGGCTAGATGATCCGACACAGAACACAATCACGCTTGGCGGTACGGTTAAGACGCTGACCAATAAATTTTTATAATATCTGCAAAAAAGGGGGATATAATGGCAGATTATACACTTTCAGCGAAAGTAACGGCTGAAATTTCGGGATTCCAGAAAAATATGAAATCCGCCTTGAAATCCCTGGAATCCTTTTCAAAAGCCTGTCACAATATCGGCGAAACATTGCAGGATTTCGGAGACGGTCTTACCGGTCTGGGCAAGAAACTAGCCGCCATTGAGACGGCAATCGGTGGACTTGCCCTTAGTGGTGTTTCAGAATGCGTCAAGGAATTTGCGACATTCGAGGATGAGATCACCAGAGTGGGGGCATTAGCAAAGGCAACACCGGAAGAGTTTGAGGACATCAGTGAAAAAGCCAAAGAAATGGGTGCAACTACTCGATACACGTCAACTCAAGCCGCCGAAGCAATGGAATACATGGCAATGGCTAGCTGGGATGCACTGGAGATAATGGACGGCATTGCACCGGTCATGCATCTTGCAACAGCAGCAGGCGAAGATCTGGCTGAAGTTTCAGATATCGTCACGGATGGACTGACAGAATTCGGCATGGGTGCAGGAGAGGCGGAACGTTTTACAGATGTCCTGGCAGCAGCGGCTACCAGTGCCAACACCAATGTCCACATGATGGGTGAATCCCTGAAATATGCTGGTACAATAGCCGGTGCTATGGGCTATAATATTGAAGATATTGCCGTCGCATTGGGATTAATGGGCAACAGTGCCGTTAAATCCGGACAGGCAGGCACATATCTTCGTGGCATTATTTCAGAACTTTTGGGACCGTCAGAAGCCGCCGCTGCCCTTATGGAAGAATATCAAATTTCTTTGCAGGATAATGAGGGTAATGCCAAAAGTTTTGCAGAAGTTATGTTGAATCTCAGACAGGCATTTTCCGGAATGAACGAACAAGAAAAAACGGCAAATGCCAATATTCTGGTAGGACAAAGAGCTATGACCGGCTTGCTTGCCATTGTCAACGCATCCGACAAAGATTTTAACGATATGACAGCGGCAATTGCAAATTCGGGCGAAGCGTGTGCGGAACTTGCCGCAAAAATGGATGATACTCTTGTCGGAAAATTTGAAATCCTGAAAAGCGGTATCAGTGCCATCAAAAATACAATCGGTGAAGAACTCGCTCCCACCATGTACGATCTGGTCGACAAGGCACAGTCCGTTGTCAACATGATTCAGAACATGATTGATGTGTTTATTGCGGCGAAGAACCAGGGCAACGCCCTTGACGGCATTGCGGAGGCAGTCCAGGCACTTTTACCGGCATTGCAGGCAATGGATGACGCAGGCAATCTCCCTGAAATTTTGCAGAAACTCCCAGGAATTGCACAGAAATTGATTGACAAACTACATGAACTCAGTGCAGAGGGAAAAACTTTGCAAGATTTCATCGGGATCTTTGCAAAAATTGCGGTAATCGCTCCGGCTCTGATTGCCGCCGGGTCTGGCATTTCTGCATTTGGGTCTGTATTCTCCGGAATCGGCAATACAATTGATGGCGTGAGTCAGGCATTCGGGATGTTCCAAAATACAATGTCTGGAATCACGCAAGTTTTCAGTAAGCTCCCCTCTCAGGTTGGTGCTGTTACGGCTGTTTTTTCCGGACTGGCTGGTTCTTTCGGGAATGTCCTGAAAAATATGGGAAATCTTGCAAAATCCGTTTGGGGAATTTTTCCGCCACTGGCTTCCGGGATTGAAAAAATTTTCTCGGCAATCGGCAGAAAAATTTCAAATCTACTTGCACCAATTGGTAATCTGATTACAGGAACGCTCTCATCGATTGGCGGAAAAATTACAGCAATATTTTCGGCAATCGGCGGGAAAATTACGGGAATAGTTTCTGCAATTGGGGGAAAAATTGCAGGTCTCTTTGCACCAATCGGAAATTTTATTACGAATAAATTCGGAGGAATTGCATCCAAAATCGGCGGATTTTTTTCAAGTATTGGAAATGTAATCGCAAGTAAACTTGGCGGCATTCTGACAGGGATCAAAACAATTGCCGGAAATATCATGGGCGCATTTTCTGGCGTTCTTGGTAGTATTGCCGGATTTGCCGGAAAGATTGCAGGTGCTTTTGGAAGTCTCCTGACAACGTTGGGAAAATATGCACTCCCATTCGCAAATGTCCTGATGAAATGTTTCGGATTCGGCGCAATTGCAGGGCTTGTGCTGGTCGGTCTGGGATTGATTCAGAAAAATTTTGGCGATAAGATTGACGAAATTCTTGCAACTGTGAAAGATAAAGCTCCCGGAATCATTGAAAATCTGGTTGCCGGGATTACAAAATCAATTTCAGAGCTGATCACATTCGGCGGCGAACTGATCGAAAATCTGCTTGACACGCTGATCACGCTGACGCCTACACTGATTGACGGCGGTTCGGCTATCCTGATTTCTCTTGCACAGGGCTTTGCGGATGCACTACCTGGGATGTTGAAAAAAGTAGGCGAACTGATTGTTACAATTGTGAATCAATTGACAATCCAACTGCCTGCATTCCTGGAAACAGGCATGAATATTTTATTTGCCTTGGTCGAGGGGATTGCCGGCGTTCTCCCGAAACTGATCCCGGCGGCAACAGATATGGTTCTGACGCTTGTCCTGGGCTTACTGGATCAGCTCCCGAAACTGATTGACTGTGCTTTGGATCTGATCATGGCACTGGCAGACGGTTTACTGGAGGCACTTCCGGTACTTGTTGAGAAAGCTCCCGAGATTATCACAAAAATTGCAAATACTTTTATCTCAAAAGCGCCTGTGATTATTAAAACCGGCGCAGAATTAATCCGCAAGCTGGCAGACGGATTGTCAAAAGCAATTCCGGATCTGCTGGGCAAAATCCCTGAAATGCTCCAGAATATCAAAGAAAAATTCTTGGAAACCGACTGGTCAGAAGTCGGAAAAAGTATCATGACTGACATTGCAAACGGATTGATCAGCGTTGCCAATCTGGCAATTACCGTCCTGAACGGATTAATTGACGCCGCAAACTTGATCCCCGGTGTGGATATTCCCTATATTCCGGAAATTCCGCATTTTTCACATGGTGTGGATAACTTCCAGGGCGGTTATGCCATCATCAACGAAAATAACCGGGGTGAATTAGTCAATCTGCCGGACGGCTCTCAGGTCATTCCGCATGATATTTCAGAACAGTATGCCAGAACAGCGGCACGGAATACAGCAGATATGGCAATTTTTATTGATTATACGGCTCTCGCCGATGCAATCGCAACGGCTATGGGAAATACGGAAATGCGGACAACCGTGGAATTAGACGGGCAGAAAATGGGCGAAACGCTTACGCCAATGATCAACCGCAGATTAGCCCGTGATGCTGTCTTGACGTCCCGGACATAATAATTAATGATATCAGAAAGGCACAGAATATGGCTGAATTTGAATTAAGTCCTGAGATCCTGCAAACAGCAGCAGGATCTATCACCGGGGACATTGCACAGATCCAGACGGCTGTTTACGGGCGTGAAGTCCGTGCATCCATTGCGGAATGTCTGTATCTGTTACTGCAACGCTGTGAACAGTCTGCATCAGAACTGACAGACATCCGGACAGAATTTTCAGAAGATGCAGCATCCGCAATGACGATCTTAACACAGCTACAGGGGATTACCTCAAATTTGCAGGAACAGTTAGAAATAGCAGAAAACGTGATTTATCCCTATCTATTCCCGAATGTCACCGGGAGCGACACTGTGAGTGCATTAGATGCCGCACTGATTCAGTCCTTTACCACTGGTGTCGGCATCGGGACATATACAAATGATCCGGCAGGATGGGCGCAGTTTGTTACAGACAACAACTTGCCAGAAAACACCAGTTATCCGGATGCAAACGAAGATGGTATTATCAACGCACAGGAATCCGCTGCCATTCTGGAATTCGTAGCGAATACCGCTGCCGGAAGATACAGCAACAGTAAAGCAGGCTGGAACGCATACATGCGAAAAAGGACATTATCCAACCTACAAGAGGGATTACAGAAAATTGCAACGGATTTAGTCGTTTTCAAGCAACAGTCTGTTCCCATTGTGACACTTTCACAAGCAGACTATGACGCACTTGAAGTCCCAAACGAAACGACGCTGTATGTGATCATTGATAATTCAGAATTAGAATCATGACGAGGTGAAAAATGGTACTAAATCAAGCAGAAAATATCATGATCGGCAGAACGGAAGTGCAAAAAGTGTTTCTTGGCAGTCAGCTCGTTTGGAAAAGAAATCAAAGATTTCGGCAGTTTGTATTGAATACGAAAAGATTCTCTGCTGAAAATCCTGTTCTGTACAGTACAGGTGGCACAAAGATTGCAGATGTATCCGCACAGTATGGAGATCTGGCTGACAAAGTCTATGTTACGCTGGATGGTCTTCATGTGTCAGGAGATACCAGGGCGGCATTCTCTGTGGATCTGCCTGCTTCCGGAAAATGGACGATTATTTATAGAATCAAAGACTGCACGCCAATCAATAGTCATCC
>CAMWTO010000089.1 GCA_947177205.1 uncultured Ruminococcus sp.
AAAAAACATCCTGTTTTGCATGATAAAATTCAGGAAATTTGTGCAAAATCACGATTTTTGAATAAAATATCCCGAATCTTTCACATTTTCCTGCAAAAAATCCGGAAAATTCAGATTTAGGCTTGCAAAATACCGGAAAGCATGTTATAATAGCAAGTGAATTGCTGAAACTAAACTAAGCAAGCATAAAAACAAAATCAAAATCAAAAAAGGAGGACACTATTCTATGTTCAGTCAAAATGCAGAAAACAGTTCTGCATCCGTCCCGGCAAAGGCGAAATTTTCGCCGGGCGATTTTCTCAAGACCTGGGCTTCCCGCAATCGTTGGTATCTGATGGCATTTTTCCTGCCGGTCATCCTGATGTATATCAGCTATGCCATTTTCGGACTCTATCCGTTTGGCGAAGAATCCGTCCTTGCCCTGGACTTCAATGCGCAGTACGTCTATTATTTTGAGGCGCTCCGGGATGCGTTCTGGGGTGACGGCAGTATCTTCTATAGCTGGGGGCGGAATCTGTCCGGTGGCTACATGGGTGTCATTGGCTATTATCTGGCAAGTCCGTTCACGCTGATTGTCATGCTCCTGCCGGAAAAAATGATGCTGACAAGCCTGCTGCTGATGATTCTGGCAAAAATAGGATCGGCAAGCGTCACATTCTGCATGTATCTCCAGAAATCCAAAAAACTTGCGCCTGCGCCTGCGCTCATGTTCGGTGTTTTATATTCCCTGATGGCATACATGGTCATCCAGACAATTGACCCGATGTGGCTGGATGGACTTGTCTTTCTACCGCTGATTGCCCTGGGCGTGGAATATCTGATTGATGACGGCAGAAAAATCAATTATATTATCCCCCTGGCAATCATGTTTGTCGCAAATTTCTATATCGGCTATATGCTCGGAATTTTCACGGCGTTCTATTTTATTTATTATTTATTCTTCGGCACAGATCTGAAAAAAAGAAAATTCAAGGATTATGTCTATACCTGTCTGTCATTCGGCATCAGTACAATTGTCGGCGTGATGTGCTCTGCTGGTATGATCCTGCCAATTTATAAAGCACTGTCTCTGGGTAAATTCGATTTTACAAAACCGGATTACAGTTTCAAGACACAGTTTGATCCGGTTATCATTCTCCGTCAGCTCCTGACTTGTCAGTATGACTCTGTCAATGTCCAGGGCAGTCCGGAAATTTACTGCGGCATTCTCACAGTCGTCCTGCTGCCGCTGTTCTTCCTGAGCAAAAAAATCACGACTAAGAAAAAATTAGGATATGGCTTTTTATTAGCTGTCATGTTCTTCAGTATGTATATCAAACCTGTTGACATGATGTGGCATGGCGGACAAGTACCGAACTGGCTGCCGTTCCGGTATTCGTTCATTATTTCATTTATTTTACTGTCTATGGCGGCAACCGTCTTCAAAGATCTGGAAAATATCAATATTTCTCATCTGGGTGCGGTCTTTTTCGGCATTCTGGCTGTCGGAGTTTTTATCATGAACCAGGATTATGAACAGCTCGACGATATGAAATCCGTCTGGCTCTCCATCGGATTATCTGCTGTCTATTTATTAGTTCTTTCCGGACTGATTCAGAAAAAATCAAATTATATTCTCCCCGGTTTCCTGATGTGTGTGATCTGCGGCGAACTGGTCTTTAATACAGTCGATACCATGAAAGCCGTTGATAAAGAAGTTGCTTACTCCACAAGAGCTTCCTACAGGACTTTTGTCCAGTCCGGTCGTGCTGCTGTGGATGCCATGGAAGCATATGACAAACAGAATTCCAACGATCCCGACGGCGGATTATATCGTTCTGAAAAAACATTTGCAAGATGCGTCAATGATAATCTGGCATTCGGACTCAAGGGCATTACGCATTCCAGTTCCGTCATGAACGCCAGAACTCTAAATTTCATTGAAACCATGGGCTACAACATGCGCAGTTACTATTCCCGTTATGACGGCACAACAGAACTTGCGGACGCCCTCCTCGGATTCAAATATATCCTCGACCGGGGTGACAATCCTGCCCGTAATCTCCTGCACCCGTCCTATGAACATGTCGCAGATTATAATTATCAGGATTATGACGATAAGAACGGCGACGGTTCTCCCAAAGACAAGACTATCAGCATTTACAAAAATCCGAATGCATTATCCATCGGCTATCTGGTCAGTGATGATCTGCTCCGGATTGACCACCTGGGCAATGACAATCCGTTCAATAGTCAAAATGTTCTTATGAGCACAATGCTCGGCAAAACGATTTTTGATGCAGAAGGACAGATTGCCGGAACAGAATCCTATTATACACCAGTTGATCTGGAAGAGCCAGTACTTGGCGCAGTTACTGTCTCTGATTACAATGGACAAGTATGTTATACCAAAATGGATTCCGGCGACCCGACGGTTGACTATCGTTTCACAGTAACAGAAAACAAGCGTGTCTATGCGTATCTCAAAACAGAGAACGAACAGAAAGCAAATCTCTGGCTTGGTGTTTACAACGAAGATAGCAACGATTATGACTTCAAGGGATTCGGCACGTATTTTGAAACAAAGAACTATTGCATCCTGGATCTGGGCGTGTATGACATCGGCACAAAAATTTCTCTGCGTATGACTGTTGATAATGACAACAATGCTACGATTGTGAAAGCTCCCTATTTCTATTACTTCAACGAAGATTTATTCCAGGAAGATATTAATATTCTCAAGACACAACAAATGCAAGTAGAAAAATTCTCTGATGACTATATCAAAGGCACTGTAACAGCACAGGAAAATCAGATCTTGTTTACTTCCATTCCCTATGAAGAAGGCTGGACAGTGAAGCTTGACGGCAAGAAAATCGACACTTCCGAGTGTCTGAAAGCAATGATCTATATTCCCGTCACCGCCGGCACACACACGATCACTATGTCCTACCTCCCTCCCTATTTTACAACAGGTATGACTATGGTTGTGATCGGCATTGCAATTATTATCCTGTTCTATCGTTATGACAGAAACAACAACAAAGTTCTGATTGCAAGAATCCGGAATAAGAAACGTGAGGCAATCCAATCCGGAAAATCTGAAAAAGCAGCCTGATTCTGTGTGTTTTATCGTAAGGGACAGCTCACGCTGTCCCTTTTCTCACAGAATCCTGTATGTTTGCATATTATAATAAAATCTAATTTTAATAAAAAAATGGATAAAATTATCTAATTTTCCAGAAAGTGAGTGAATTTTTATGATCCAGCTGCAAGTCCCCGCAACCAGTGCCAATCTCGGCGCAGGATTCGACGCCCTCGGTCTCGCTCTCCAATATTATAATTATGTCTCTATGGAAGAATCTGACCAGATTGAAATCAGTTCTTCCGACGGAACGCCTATTCCGACGGATGAAAAAAATCTAATTTACATCTCCGCAAAGGATCTGTTTGAAGTCTGCGGCAAAAAGCTCACCGGTTTAAAGTTAATTCAAACAAACCAGATCCCCATGACGAGAGGCTTAGGCTCAAGCTCAGCTTGTATTGTCGCCGGACTTGTAGGCGCAAATACGCTTCTGGGCAATCCTCTCGGCACGGATGATCTCGTTGACCTTGCCGCTCAGATTGAAGGACACCCGGATAATACTGCACCAGCTCTGCTCGGCGGCATCGTGACAGCTGTCTTTGACGGTCGGCGTGTACACTGGGTGAAACAGGAAGTCTACACAAAACTAAGATTCGTTGCCATGATTCCTGATTTTGAACTGAAAACAGAAAAAGCCCGTGCCTGCTTGCCTTCCGAAGTTTCCCACAAGGACGCTGTTTATAATCTCTCCCGTGCCGCTTTGTTCTCCGCTTCCTTGCTGACCGGGAAATTTGAAAATCTCCGCACAGCCACACATGACAAACTGCATCAGCCTTACAGAATGGCGCTCATCCCAAGGGCAAGAGAAGTCTTTGACATTGCCTATGCACACGGCGCTTATGCAGTGTATATCTCCGGTGCAGGTCCGACACTGATGGCAATCGTGGATGAAGAAAATACTTATTTTGCAGGAAAAATGCGCTTTTCTCTTGATAATGCCGGTATGAAAGGCTGGCAGGTGCATGACCTCAAAATTGATAATACAGGCTGTGTATTATTATAATAATATCCCCCATCTATAAAAATCTAGAGATGGGGGATTTCTTGCTAATATTTATTAATATATTAATAATTAATATAAATTAAAGCTTGTTTGCAAGCGCAATGGCTTGCTGACAGCCGTCCGTTTTTGCAATATCCCCAACATTTAATACGCCGGGAATTAACACTTCGCCTATCATAGTCCATTTGTTTAATTCTGCGGAACGTTCCAACGGAATGCGTATGCCATCCATAACAGTAATATCATCTTCTTCACAACAAGTAATCAATGCACATTCTTTGCCTGCAATCTCCTTTCCACCAATCACAAGTGAAAAAATGCGGTCAATGACAGCTTTGATCTGTGCCGGGATAGAATACCAGTAAACCGGCATTGTAAATACAATGACATCTGCATCCAGAATAGCCGGCGCAATTTTATTGAAATCATCATCAAATGTACAGGCTTTCCCAGTAGAATAACATGTCTGACATGCACGGCAGCCTGAAATTTTCATCATGGCTGTGTCAAACCGTGTCACAGTATGTCCGTTCTGTTCGGCTGCCTGAATAAATGCGTCTGTCATCGCAAAACTATTGCCGTTTTTCCGGGGACTTCCCGTTAATACAAGAATTTTTTTACTCATAATTACCTCCAAATTTAAAAAATTTCATTTCAGCATTGACTTTTACAAATTGCTGTGCTATTATTATAACATAATGATACAAAATGTCAAGTACGCACATCCAAGTAATATACTTACCGAAAGGAGAGTGTCATTAATTATCATGAATGATTTAACATGCATTCAAAATACAAAGCTAGAAAATACAGGCTTTTATTATACCATGCGTTTGATACAAGGAAAATATAAAATGTTTATTTTATATACACTCATGCATTATAAAATCGTACGCTTTAACGAAATGAAACGATATATCGGTAATATTTCTTATAAAACACTCAGTGCAACACTAAAAGAATTAGAATCTGATAAATTAATTCATAGAAAAGAATATCCCCAGATTCCTCCAAAAGTAGAATATAGCCTGTCAGAACGTGGAAAGTCTTTGATCCCTATTTTAGATACCATGTGCGAATGGGGAGAAATTCACAAAAAGGAGCTGTGAATCATTTTTTCGTATATTTCTTCTTTAATTTTTGAAATTCTATTTCACAATGGAGAATCACATAAGAGTATCCTGCAAATAAGAAAACGAAAAGTACAGTCAGTACTGTGTGAAACGGAATATGATCAAAACCATGCATAATTGCCTTGACAAAATTAGGGATTAAAATTCCCGTAAATATGACCCAGACCGGCATGAGCCTCGTGTTTATAATCTGCTTCATCATTTCAAATCTTGATTCACTGTCACTGAATAGTTCCGTATCTTCTTCCGCAAGTCCATCCGTCCTTTTTCTGAAATAACTGTAACCATTCACATCCTGCATATATTCCCAGCCATACTCGCCGAACATGGCAATATAATACGACAGATCCTTTTCTTTATCCTGTGCAAAATCCAGTCTGTATACTACGTTCTCAGGCTCGCATTTCTCAAATGTATAAACACTTCCGTAACTGACATTTTTCAGTTTCCAACCGGTTCTGTGCATTTCTGTTAGATAGGCTTCTTCTTTTTCATAATCTGAAAGTAAGAAAAATTTTATTTCTTTTTTTATTGCTCTGTTCATGTCAAACCCCTCCAATATTTTTATATAATCTTTTAATTCTTTCAATTTCTAATTGAAGAATTTCCTTGCCAAGTGCAGTAATATGATATAATTTCCGTTTTTCTTCTTCACGTATAAAACAAATTAATCCGTCTTTTTCCATTTTTGACAAACTCCCGTACATTGTCCCGGCAGTTATGATGACTTCGCCATCCGTTATTTCCTTCACCTTTTGCGTGATGCCGTAGCCGTGCATTTCTTCTTGTAGACAGAATAATATATAAAAGCCTGTTTCTGTCATAGGAATATAAATTCGTTTTATTTTATCGGTCATTCTATCACCTCCAGTTTCTATTAAAAAATCAAATATATCGAAGTACAATATATCTAATTGCAATATAGTATATCACACTGTGATATATTTGTCAATAGTTTTCTATAAATTTGTTAATATAACTAATCAAAAGCTTTTATTTATTCATATTATTATGTTATTTGAACAAAAACAGGAAATACAGGAAATAATGATAAATAAAAATTGAAAATAAGAGCACTACAAGCAAAATTTGATTTAAAAAATGAATATTGTTAGTTTAGCTAACACATATTGCAATATTTGTCTGATTGTGATATAATATAATGCATTCAGAAACTATTTTCTGATAAAATTTTATAAAGAAAAGAGAGAAAAAATCATGGAAAAACGTTATATTTATGCAGATCATGCCGCAACAACGGCGGTATCTGATGAAGTATTACAGGAAATGTTGCCGTATTTTCAGCAAAATTTCGGCAATCCGTCCAGTATCTACGCAAAAGGTCGTGAGAATGAACGTGCTATCCTGGATGCCCGTGCCAGAGTTGCCGCCTGTCTGAATGCCGATCCAAAAGAAATTTTCTTTACCGCTGGCGGTTCAGAATCGGATAACTGGGCAATCAAAGGCGTTGCTGATAAACTGGCACAAAAAGGCAAAAAGCATATTATTACAAGCGTCTTTGAACATCATGCTGTTCTGCATACCTGCGAATTTCTGGAAAAACATGGTTTTGAAGTAACATATCTGCCGGTTAGTCCTGCGGGGCTTGTCAGTCCTGCGGACGTGGAAGCTGCTATCCGCCCGGACACGGCACTTGTTTCGATTATGTATGCCAATAATGAAATTGGTACCATTCAGCCCATCCCGGAAATCGGTGCAATTTGCAGAAAACATGGCGTTCTGTTCCATACAGATGCTGTTCAGGCTGTTGGTAATGTCGAAATTGACGTAAAAGCACAGAATATTGATTTATTGTCCCTCTCCGGTCATAAATTCCACGCTCCCAAGGGGATCGGCGCTTTGTATGTCAGAAAAGGCATTTCCCTGCCGAATCTGATCCATGGCGGCGGTCAGGAATCCGGCAAACGTGCCGGAACGGAAAACGTCCCTGGCATTATGGGACTTGCTAAGGCGATTGAACTTGCTACAGAAAACATCCCTGCAAAAATCGCAAAACTCACTCCCTTAAGAAATCAACTGATTGATGGCATTCTGAAAATTGATCAGACAAAACTGAATGGTGACAGAGAAAAGCGGCTCGCCGGAAATGTGAATATTTCTATTGTCGGCATTGAGGGCGAAAGCCTGCTGTTAATGCTCGATCATTATGGAATTCAGGCGTCTTCTGGTTCTGCCTGCACGTCCGGTTCTCTCGACCCGTCCCATGTATTGTTATCCTTGGGACTGGTGCATGAGGTAGCACATGGATCTTTGCGGCTGAGTTTCGGCAAAGAATTCACACAGCAAGATGTCGATTATATCTTGGAAGTGATTCCTCAGGTTGTGGACAGACTCCGGGCAATGTCGCCGATGTGGGAGACACTCACAAAAGAAAACAGAAAATTAGTTTAATTTATTAAATTAATTTTATAAAAATTAAAATATAAAAAAAACAGGAGGTTTTTTTCATGAATTACAGCGAAAAAGTTATGGATCATTTTACAAATCCCCGGAATGTGGGAGAAATTGAAAATGCCGATGGTATCGGAGAAGTCGGCAATGCCAAATGCGGCGATATTATGAAAATGTATCTCAAAATCGACGGCGATGTCATCACGGATGTGAAATTTAAAACATTCGGCTGTGGCGCTGCGGTGGCAACATCTTCTATGGCAACGGAAATGATTAAGGGCAAGACGATCAATGAGGCTTTACAGCTCACAAACAAAGCTGTTATGGAAGCGCTTGATGGTCTGCCGCCTGTGAAAGTGCATTGTTCCGTCCTGGCAGAACAGGCAGTCAAAGCCGCCCTGACAGATTACTACAAGAAGCAAGGTGTCGACCCTGAACCCATTGTCGGCATAATTCCGGACTGCGAAGATTGTCACGAATAATCAGGAATTCTCTGACAAAATAAACACAGGATACAGCAGTTTCCGACTATATCTGGAAACTGCTTTTTTCTAATATTACACTATAAAAAAAATCTTAATTTTTTATTATTTTAAGGAGAAATAAAATGGAAAAAATAACACTTTGCGGAGATGATTGTTTGAAATGTCCTCGTTATCTTGCAAAAACAGAGGATGAATTACGTAAAGTAGCCGAATTATGGTATAAAATAGGTTGGCGGGATAAAATTGTTTCTGCGGATGAAATAAAGTGCAATGGCTGTTCTGAACATAAAAACTGTACATACAATTTAGTTGCATGTGTTAAAGTGAACAAGGTAGAAAAATGTAATCAATGCGAATGTTTTCCTTGTGATAAAATTAACAAAATGCTGATGCTTTCAAAACAATATCAAAAAAAGTGCAAAGAGATTTGTTCAAATGAAGAATATACAGCTTTAGAACAATCTTTTTTCAATAAAGAAAACAATCTCATGAAATAATTTCTGTATGACTGCCACAGCAATCAGTCAGAATGTTCCACGTGGAACATTAGATCATAATCCCGATTATAATCCCAGATTACTATAATTATGCTGATATATCAAAAAATCCCACGTCTTCAGTTCCATACTCATAAAGAAGTTTAAGCCCCTAAGCAATTATTGATAATTGCAGGGGCTTATTGTTAATATTCGATTACTCGCATAAATCAGAATTTACAGTATAGGAACTTAGTTATTCTGTTCTTTCCATTTTCGGTACTCGATTTTTTCTTCAAGATGTTCAAGTTCTCTTTCGATTAATTCTGTGAGTGAGTATTCAGTTATCTCAGCATCACCTTCAAATATACAGCAAACATCATAATTTCTGTTTATACAGATTACTGAACCATCTCCCACAAAGTTACCTATTTCCATATAACCTTCAAATTCTCCATATCCAAATAAGCCGCCTTCTCTAAAGGCGATTTTATCAAACGGACAGATGCTGAATGTTGAGAAGCAGATACGTAAGTCCATACCATTGCTAAAAAGATAAAAATCTTTCAGTTCATCACAGAGTTTTATGTTGTGTTCAGCCTCCCAAGTAGATATTTCTTCATTTGTTACTGGAGAATTAAATGTGTCCTTACCATTATTGTTATCACACAGAGATTTCATTTTCTGCAATAAAGTTGTTATTTTGCTCATAACTTATCTCCTCTAAATTTCGATTTATCTTAGTAATAATTATACATCAAAGCCGTTACATTGTCAATAGAAACGC
>CAMWTO010000090.1 GCA_947177205.1 uncultured Ruminococcus sp.
ATATAAAAGAAAAAAATTTATATCAAAACTGAAATTAAAATTTTTAAAATAATAAAATTTTAGAACTAGGAAGTGTTGCGGATTGTATCAGATCAAAGAAAAAATTGCATTCCTGGAGCGGAATCTGTCACCGAAACGATTCCGGCATTCCTGTAACGTGGCAAGGGCATCCAAATTGCTTGCACAGCAGTACGGCGCAGACATGGAAAAGGCTTATTTTGCAGGTCTTGTACATGATATTTGTAAAGAAATGCCGTTTGAAGAACAATACAGGCTTATCACAGCCGGAAATTTTGCGCCGGATTTTGCAGAACTGCATTCTCGGAAACTCTGGCACGGCATTGCAGGCGCACAATTTCTGTTAGATGAATTTCATATACAAGACACTGAAATTCTGAATGCTGTTCGGTTTCATACAGTCGGAAGGGCGGATATGTCACTCCTGGAAGAAATTATTTATATGGCGGATATGATCTCGGAAGAACGGGACTACAAGGGCGTTGAGAAGATGCGTCGCCTGGCGCAGAAAAATCTGGATTCTGCCATGTTGGAAGCATTACGGGATGCCATTAGTTCCGTGATGAAGAAAGACGGTCTTATTCCGGTTTATACAATTGAAGCCTATAATTTTTATATCCACAAGTCAGAGCATTCTAAAAATTCTGATGCTGTTTCTCGTCCGAAGAAGGGAGCTGCCCATGCCGAAAAATCATGATTCCGGACGGATGCGTCATGCTGTCGCAGCCAATGTGATTGTGATTCTGCTTTCTGTTGTCCTGACACTGGCATTAATGGCGGTCATGATTCTGAATGCACCGATTATCTCTTATACAGATTCGGATCATTTCAACCAGATTTCACAGATTTCTATTACAAAATATTTCAAAACCCGCAAGCCTATGCAGTATATTGAGGGAAAAATTGTCCCACAGAAAACGGAAGAACTTGACATGCGTGAGGATATTGCCATTGATCTCAATGACGGTCTGGATCTCAAACAGACAATCGAGGGACAATTTACGATTCTGTTTCTGGGATTTGACAGTGAGGAGAACGGAAGCGGCACCCTGCATGATGTGAATTATTTAATCCAGTTTAATTTACTGACAGCAAGCATGAATATTTTGCAGATCCCCAGAGATACGTATATGCCGGGCTATACTACTTCGTCAACCGGAAAATTCAACAGTATCTATGCACACGGTGACAGCAGCAAGACCAGCATTCAGCGTGTTGTGGACTGCGTACAGGAAAGTTTTGGAATTCCTGTGGATGCCTATGTGACAACAACGTGCGATAACGTTGCCGGAATTGTGGACATTGTCGGCGGTGTGCCGATTGATATGCCGTATCCGGTTGTATTTGAGGCAGACAAGACAATCCCGAATGGAGAACACGTCCTGACCGGTGAAGAATCCGAGTGGTTTTTAAGATTCCGCTATGGCTATCAGGATGCGGACATCGGCAGAGTGCAGGCACAGCGGATTTTCATGGTTGCAGCGATGAAAAAAGCCATCAGCATGAACACTGTCCAGATGTTCAGTGCTGTCAATAAGGTCTATGACCAGGAATTAATTGCAACGGATCTGAGCATTGAGGACATCAGCAGAATTGCAGATCTTGCCGGGACAATCCAGATGGAAAATGTGAATGTGTTCATGCTCCCTGGAGAATCTGCCTGGGCGAATGGACAGTCCATCTGGTCAGTGCACAAATCCGCAGCACTGGACATTCTGAACGAATATTTCCGGACACAGCAGATTAAATTAACGGACAAGAAAAGTGCAATTGTCGAGTATATCACCGAAGAAAATTACCAGAGCACGGCATATGACAACAGTTCTGCAAATTTTGAGGATATTGACAACGGTGAAGAAGGCAGACCGCAGTTAAAAAATAATTACAAGACAAAATATTATAATGTCGACGAAGATGAAAATTAAAATAAATTTTTCATATTTTTCATAATTTTAAAAAAATTACAAGAGGTGAATTTTTATGACAGCAGAAGAAAAAATGAAAATTGCCGTGAAAGCACTCGATGCAAAACGGGCAGAGGATATTCAGGTGCTGAAAGTCACAGAGCTCACGATTCTGGGCGATTATTTCATTATCGCTAACGGTAACAGCACCACGCATACAAAGACACTTGCAGAAGAAGCAGAATTTCAGCTTTCTCAGCATGGTGTAGAACCACATCACACAGAGGGCATGAATGGCTCTAACTGGTATATCCTGGATTACACGGATGTGATTATTCATGTGTTCTACCAGGAAACCAGGGAATTCTACCGGTTGGAACAGCTTTGGGCGGATGCCGAACATGTAGATATTTCCGGGTGGCTCACAGAAGAATAAAATTAAATTTAAAATTAAATTTTAACAGAAAGGATCTTTTTCATGGCTAATTCAAATTATGATTATTCCAGAATCGAAAAAAAATGGCAGAAATACTGGGACGAACATCAGACATTCCGGGCAGGGACGGACTATTCCAAGCCCAAATTCTATGCGCTGGTAGAATTCCCTTATCCGTCCGGACAGGGTCTCCACATCGGACATCCCAGACCCTATACGGCAATGGATATTGTTGCAAGAAAACGACGCCTGGAGGGGTATAACGTTCTGTTTCCTATGGGATGGGATGCGTTCGGTCTGCCGACAGAGAATTTTGCAATTAAAAATAAAATTCATCCGGCAATTGTGACAGAAAACAATGTCAGACGTTTCAAAGAACAGTTAAAATCTCTCGGACTGAGTTTTGACTGGGATCGGGAAATTAACACGACAGATCCGGATTATTTCAAATGGACGCAGTGGATTTTCATTCAGTTATTCAAAAAGGGACTGGCTTATAAAAAAGAAATGGCTGTCAACTGGTGTACTTCCTGCAAGGTAGTTTTAGCCAATGAAGAAGTAGTCGGCGGTTGCTGTGAACGCTGCGGCGGCGAGGTTATCCGGAAAGTCAAGAGTCAGTGGATGCTGAAAATTACAGAATATGCACAAAAATTGATCGACGATCTGACAGAAGTAGATTATCTGGAAAAAATCAAGACAACACAGATTAACTGGATCGGACGTTCTGAAGGGGCGGAAGTGGATTTTGAGACAACTGCCGGCGACACGCTCACAGTTTACACCACAAGACCGGATACGCTCTTCGGTGCAACGTACATGGTTATTGCGCCGGAACATCCCATGTTGAAAAAATGGGAGAATCTTCTGACCAATCCGGAAGAAATCCGGGCTTATCAGGAACTTGCCGCAAGAAAATCCGATTTTGACAGAACCGAAATGAATAAAGACAAGACAGGTGTCAGATTACAGGGCGTTTCTGCGATTAATCCGGTGAACGGCAAGGAAATCCCGATCTTTATTTCTGATTATGTTCTCATGAGTTACGGCACTGGTGCGATTATGGCTGTTCCGGCACATGACGACAGAGACTGGGAATTTGCCAAAGTATTCGGCATTGACATGATTGAAGTTGTTGCAGGCGGCAATATTGAAGAATGCGCATTCACAGACTGTGCAACAGGAATTATGACAAATTCCGGATTCCTGACTGGTCTTAGCGTGGAAGATGCCAAAATCAAAATAAAAGACTGGCTGGAAGAAACCGGCAAAGGTCACAGAAAGATTAATTATAAGCTCCGTGACTGGGTGTTCAGCCGTCAGAGATACTGGGGTGAACCAATTCCGCTTGTGAACTGCCAGAAATGCGGTTGGGTAGCGATTCCGGAAGAAGAACTGCCGCTCCGTCTCCCAGAAGTGGAAAGCTACATGCCGACGGATAACGGCGAATCGCCATTATCGACACTGGAGAGTTTTATCAATACAACATGCCCGTGCTGTGGCGGCGCTGCAAAACGTGAAACGGATACCATGCCGCAGTGGGCAGGTTCTTCTTGGTATTTCCTGAGATATTGTGATCCGCACAATCCGGAGCAGTTAGCATCCAAGGAAGCCCTGGAATACTGGATGCCGGTGGACTGGTACAATGGTGGTATGGAACACACCACACTGCACCTGTTATATTCCAGATTCTGGAATAAATTCCTGTATGATATTGGATCTGTTTCCTGTAAAGAGCCGTATATGCGCAGGACATCCCACGGCATGGTTCTGGGTGAGGACGGACAGAAAATGTCCAAATCCCGTGGCAATGTCATCAATCCGGATGACGTTGTGCGTCAGTATGGTGCGGACACGCTCAGATTGTACGAGATGTTTATCGGTGATTTCGAGAAAACAGCGCCCTGGAGCCCGTCCAGTATCAAGGGATGCAAACGATTCCTGGATCGTGTCTGGGCATTGCAGGATATTTTAACGGATGGCGATGTATATCGTCCGGAACTGATGTCAGCGTTTCATAAGACGATCAAAAAAGTCACGGAAGATATTGAAGCATTAAAATTCAATACCGCAATTGCCGCAATGATGGCGCTCGTAAATGATATTTATGCAACGGGCAGTGTGACAAAAGCAGAATACAGAACGCTTCTGATTTTACTGAATCCGTTTGCGCCGCATATGACAGAAGAACTTTATGAAATCTGCAATTTTGGCGGTGTTCTGAATCAGCAGAAGTGGGCTGTCTATGAGGAATCCCTCTGTGTGGACCAGACGGTAGAAATTGTTGTGCAGGTCAATGGCAAACTTAAGACAAAACTAACAATTCCTGTCAACGCAGAAAAAGATGTTGCCCTGGCACAGGCGCTGGCAGAGCAGAAAGTTCAGGATGCTGTTGCCGGCAAGAATTTCATCAAGCAAATTTATGTACAAAATAAACTGGTCAATTTTGTAGTAAAATAACAAAATTCCGGTATTCTGAAAATAATTTGAAAAATCCTCGGAATTGCTATTGACAAATCCGTCGGGACATGCTATAATAATAATAGTCTAATAATATAGATTTTAAAAAATATATTGCAAGGTTGATGACTGGTATTCTTGTGTTTTTCTACTTTCAGGTTAATTTTAAAATAATTCTGGAAATGCTTGAAAATGCAGAGTATTTAGTATACTATCCGGGTCGCACCGGATAGAACCTCTGAGCAAAGGGAGGGAATAGCAAATGGCAGAAGTACGTGTTGGCAAAAACGAATCTCTGGATACGGCTTTAAAACGTTTCAAGAGATCCTGTGCCAAGGACGGCGTGATTGCTGAGGTGCGCAAAAGAGAGCACTATGAGAAGCCATCGGTAAGACGGAAAAAGAAGTCCGAGGCAGCTCGCAAGAGAAAGTATTAAGACTTTGGAATGCAGGGGTGTGCTGTAACCGGCGCACTCCTGTTTTTTCGGGTGAATGGAGGAATTGTTTTGTTTCGGGCAACGGCGGCGGCTCGTTCCGTCTGTGAAATTACACCGGATTTCCTGAAAAACAGGGGCGTCAGGGGGCTTCTCCTGGATATTGACAATACATTGACAACGCATGATAATCCTGTCCCGGCGGATGGTGTTTTTGAATGGATTGCGGCAGTGAAAGCGGCAGGCATCCAGATGCGGCTTGTGTCAAATAATCATCCCCCCAGGGTTGAACCATTCGCAGAACTGCTTGGCATTCCCTGTGTCTGTGAAAGCAAAAAGCCGCTCTCAAAAGGTTTTCGGCAGGCAATGGCGGAAATGCAGCTTCCGAAGTCTGCACTTTGTGTGATCGGGGATCAGATTTATACAGATATTCTGGGAGCAAACTGGTTTCACGTCCGGAGTATCTATGTCAGACCAATGGAACTGGAAAAGACATTTTTTTTCAGGTGCAAACGTTTCCTGGAAAAGCCATTTCTCCCCAGGGAACAGGATTTTATTTCATTTAATTATAATTAAAATTATTATTGAGGTGCATTTTTTTGAAAAGAAAAATTCTGATCGTACATGGTCCTAATCTGAATTTACTGGGGGAGCGTGAACCTGGAATTTACGGCGATACCAGTTTTGAAACATTAAATCAGCATCTGATTGCTTATGCAGAATCCGCCGGACTGGAAGCCAAAATTTTTCAGTCCAATCATGAGGGCGCATTAATTGACAAATTACATGAATCCCGGAAAGAATGCGTCGGCGTAGTTTTGAATGCAGGCGCTTACACGCATTACAGCTATGCGATTGCAGATGCGATCAAGGCTATTAAAATTCCTGTGATTGAAGTTCATATCAGCAATATTTTTGCACGGGATGCGTTCCGGTCAAATTCCGTGATTGCGCCGGTCTGCGCCGGGAGTATTTCCGGTTTTGGCTTATTAAGCTATGATCTGGCAATCCGGGCGCTGGCAGAAATGACGGTGGAAGACGCATGAGAACCAGACTGGAAAATCTGAGAAAATTAATGGCTGATCAGGCAGACTGTGCCTTGATTATCAATCCCATTAACAGAAGATATTTCACAGGGATGAAATCTTCTGCCGGGTATTTGCTGGTATTTCCGGAAGACGCTTGTTTTATTACAGATTCCCGGTATATCGAACGTTCCCGTGAAGTCATCCGGCACTGTGGAGTTCTCGCACAGGAACGGGATCTGTATGCACAGATCCGGAATATCCTGAATCAGCACAACGCACAGACAATCGCTGTGGAATCCCATGACATGACGCTGAAACAATATCATAAAATGCAAGAAAAACTGCCGGATTTTGAGATTCTGGGAGATTCTTCACTCAGTCGGGCGATCTATGCGTTGCGAACAGTCAAATCCACGGAAGAAATGCAGAAAATCAAAGCCGCGCAAGCGCTTGCGGAACAGGCTTTGCAGGATCTTCTGAAACATCTTCATGCCGGGATGACTGAACGGGAAGTGGCGTTGGAATTGGATTTTCACATGAGAAAGAACGGTGCAGAGGATCTGTCTTTCGAGACAATCGCTCTCACCGGCGCACACAGTTCCATGCCGCACGGTGTCCCGGATGACAGAATCATTCAGGAAAACAGTTTTGTGCTGATGGATTTCGGTGCAGTCGTTGACGGTTATCACAGCGACATGACAAGAACGGTCTGCGTTGGTCAGCCGTCACAGGAAATGCAGGAAGTCTACGAAATCGTCCGGCATGCCCAGGATGCCGCCAAAGCAGCCGCAAGACCGGGGATTTCCGGGAAAGCACTGGATGCTGTTGCCAGAGATCTGATTACACAAGCCGGTTACGGCGGACAATTCGGGCATTCGCTCGGGCATGGTGTCGGACTGGAAATTCATGAATATCCAGTTGCCAGTATGGCAGATTCTAAAATTTTAGAACCAGGCAATGTTGTTACGATAGAACCCGGGATCTATCTGCCCGGAAAATTCGGTGTCAGAATTGAAGATTTCGTATATATTACTAAAAATTCCTGTGAAAATTTGACGAATCTTACAAATACACTCGTTTGTGTCTGATATTTTTGCAATAACTATTGCAAATTTCTGAATTTTAGTGTAAAATAGAAATATAAATTTTTTTATTATGGAGGTTTTTGATTATGATTACAGCAGGTGATTTCAGAAACGGCATGACATTTGAGCTTGACGGCAATGTTGTGCAGGTTGTTGAATTCCAGCACGTAAAACCGGGCAAGGGTGCAGCATTTGTCCGTACCAAGTACAAGAACGTCATCACAGGTTCTGTTGTAGAACGTTCTTTCAATCCAACGGAAAAATTCCCCACAGCTTATGTGGAGCGCAAGGACATGCAGTATCTCTACGAGGATTCCGGTCTGTATTATTTTATGGACATGGAGACTTACGAACAGCTCCCGATCGAGAAAGAAAAACTCGGTGCAAGCTTTGCATTCGTCAAGGAAAATATGGAAGTGAAAGTGCTGTCCTATAAGGGCAATGTGTTCGGTGTAGAACCGCCCTATTTTGTAGAACTTCAGGTCACACAGACAGATCCCGGATTTAAGGGTGATACCGCAACCAATGCCACAAAGCCGGCAACCCTGGAAACAGGCGCAGAAGTGCGTGTTCCGCTGTTTATCGACGAGGGTGAAGTGATCCGGATCGACACCAGAACAGGCGAATATATGGAGCGTGTCAAGGCATAATCCTGCATTCCCATGATTCTGCATGAATTTAGAAATAACCGGAGGAGTAAGCAATCATGAACAAAATTTCTTATCTGAAAGGTCTGCTTGACGGTCTGCAAGTACATCCGGAATCCAGAGAGGGCAAAATGTTCTATGCTGTCTGTGAGGCGCTGGAAGAAACTGCAAGCTATGCGAAAAAGCTTGAGGCACGTGTTGCCGAACTGGAGGAGCTGTGCGATATTCTCGACGAAGATCTGGGTCTTGTGGAAGAAATGGTCGAAGACACGGCTTGCAGCTGTAATAGTTGCGACAGCAAACTGATGGCATATGAACGTCCGGAGCGTTTCACGCTGAAAGAGACGGGCGGAGATGCTTCTGATGATTCAGAGAATTTAGAAAATCCGGAAAATTCAGAAAATCCAGATTATGCCGTAGAAGAACAGCTCAAAGAAATCGTGGAAGAAGTCAAAGAGATTCTCTCTTCTGAAAAAATATCAGAAATATCTTCTAATGTCCCGGAAGAAGATCTGCCGGAAACGCCGGATGACGAAGAAGATTCGGATGATGATGACACAGAAAGTTTTCTGGAAGACGGCGAAGAAGAATATGAGACTACCTGCCCGACCTGCGGCGAATGTATTCTCTTGACAGAACAGATGCTCGAAGAGGGCGAAACTATCTGCCCGACCTGCGGTGAGGAACTCGAATTTGATTTCGATGAAGAAGAAATTGAAAGACTTGCTCCTGCTGAGGATGAATAAGCATTGTTGAAAAACGGCGGCAGAGGTATTCTGCCGCTTTTTTCTGCATAGAATAGAGTGTAATTTTTTATTATTTTCAGAAAGGATGATTTTCATGGCTTTTGTTAAAAAAGAAATTGCGGATTTACAGATTAATCCATTCACGATGATCAGCAAAAAATGGTTCTTGCTAAGTGCAGGAACATTGGAGGATTACAATACGATGACATGTTCCTGGGGTGCTGTCGGCGAAATCTGGAATGCGCCGTCCGTGACAGCGTATGTCCGGACAAATCGTTATACGCATGAATATCTGGAAAAAAATCAATTGTTCACGATCAGCGTGTTCCCGGAAGAATACAGAAAAGCGCTTGCGTTCTGCGGCAGTCATTCCGGCAGGGACTGCGACAAGGCGAAAGAAACCGGTCTGACGCCTGTCGGATTGGAGAATTCCATCAGTTTTGCACAGGCAGAATTTATATTCGTTTGTGAAAAAGTGTATCGGCAGCCGATGCAGGCGGATGGTTTTCTTGATCCGGAGAATCTGGGAAAATTCTATGTCAAAGATCCCATGCATGATTTGTATATCGGCAGAATTCTTGCTGTGTATGAGAACGAACGGTAATCATCCGTTTTCATGCAGAAAATGCAGAAAAAACGGCTCGCACTGTAATCTGT